>JAGRLJ010000283.1:1678-2031 GCA_020441805.1 Rhizobiaceae bacterium | reverse complement strand
ACCGACATCTCCGACTTGTTGCCGGTGGTCACCACCATCGCGCCGGTCTTGTTGGAAATCGCCATCAGCAGCGTGCCGCGCGCCCGCGCCTGCAGGTTCTCCTCGGTGATGTCGCGCGGCAAGCCCTTGAAGGTGTCCGCAAGGATCGCCTCGAAGCCGTTCACGGCGTCCGCGATCGGCAGCACCTCGTAGCGGATGCCGAGCGCGCTCGCGAGCCCGGCCGCATCCTCCAGCGAGACCTGCGCGGTGTATTTGAACGGCAGCATCACCCCGCGCACGCGCTCCGCCCCGAGCGCGTCGACCGCGATCGCCGCGCACAGCGCGGAGTCGATGCCGCCGGAGACGCCGAGCAG
>JAGRLJ010000283.1:0-1629 GCA_020441805.1 Rhizobiaceae bacterium | reverse complement strand
GCGTAATCGCCTTCATCGTCATCGAGCATTGGCGCCACCGGGCCATCGCAGCGCCAGCCGTCCGCGGTGCGCTTCCAATGCAATGTCGTGATGTTCTCCTCGAAGGCCGGCAACTGCGCCGCCAGCGAGCGGTCGCCGTTCAGCGCAAAGGATGCGCCGTCGAACACCAGCTCGTCCTGGCCGCCGACCTGGTTGAGATAGACCAGCGGCAGTTCGCTCTCGGTGACGCGCGCCACCGAGATCGACAGCCGGATATCGGTCTTGCCGCGGGCATAGGGCGAGCCGTTCGGCACCACCAGGATCTCCGCGCCGGTCTCGGCAAGGCACTCGACGACGTTCTCGTAGTCCGCCGACTCTTCGAGCCAGGTGTCCTCGCAGATCGGCACGCCGACCCGCACGCCGCCGATCGTCATCGGTCCTGCGACCGGGCCGCGCGCGAACACGCGCTTCTCGTCGAACACGCCGTAATTCGGAAGATCCACCTTGAAGCGCACGGCAGAAATTTTTCCGCCGTCGAGCAAACAGACGGCGTTATAGAGCTTGCGGTCTTCGACCCATGGCGTGCCGATCAGGACGGCGGGCCCGCCGTCTGCGGTTTCGCGCGCAAGCCGCTCGATCTCGGCACGGCACGCCGCCTGAAAGGCGGGCTTCAGCACGAGGTCTTCTGGCGGATAGCCCGCGATGAAAAGCTCGGACAGCACCAGAAGATCGGCTTCGCCTTTCGCAGCCACCGCGCGCGCACGGCGTGCCTTCTCCGCGTTGCCGGCGATGTCGCCGACCGCGGGATTGAGCTGTGCGATGGCAAGCCTGAGCCGGTTTTTCGCTGTCATGGAATGGGTCTAACGCCGCGCCGGACAGGCGGCAATGCCAGCCTTCCGTCATGCCGCCTTTGCGGTAGTATAGCGGCAAATCAAGGGAGGCCTGCGGCAATGGCGAAGCGCAAATACCAGACCCGGAGGGAAGCCGGAATTATCCTCGCGGTCTGCGGCATCATCTCGGGCCTGCTCTCCGCTTATGTGACGATCGAAGGCACCGAATTTTTCGGGGTGCCGATGCTGCCGGCCGTGTTCTTCGGCATCGTGATCGCACTCGGCATCTACTCTTGGGAGTCGCACAACCCGATCCCGATACTGATCGTATTCGCCGGCGTCGTCATCGCCTGGTGGTGCGCGTTCCGGCTCGCGGTTTCGCTTTACGACGAGAAGAACAAGCTTGCGCTCCTCTGGATCGGCGCGATTTCGGGCTTCGCGGGTGCGCTCCTCTCCTCGATCGCGCTCTGGATCGCGAGCGAGGACTTCCGCGCCAATAGGAGTATCGTGAAGACCGTGATCTTCGGCACGCTCGCGGGTACGCTGCTCTATCTCATGGAAAGCGCCGGACCGATCCACGGCCTGACGCCGCTGTTCGTGGTCTGGCAGGCGGGTGTTGCCGGTATCGTCGGCTATGCGCTCGCGTTCAGGCCGATACCGGATTGATTTTCTAGAACGGACAAAAAAAATGGCCGGGCACGCCCGGCCATTTTTATTTTCAGAACCCCGCGACCGCAGAGATCGGCCGCGCACGCTCCGCGCGTTCGCGCTTGAGCAGATCCGCGACCAGGAACGCCATCTCGATCGCTTGCTCCGCGTT
>JAGRLJ010000282.1 GCA_020441805.1 Rhizobiaceae bacterium | reverse complement strand
CTGTTCCGCGCGATCCACGCGAGCGCCTGCGCCCTGAACGCCGTGGCGCCGTCTCCCTCAAGTGCCGTTATGCTCATCGGTCAAACCCTATCAAAAAAACTGTTCGAGGATGCGGTGCTCGTCATATTCGCCGCGCTGGAACTCGGCGACGAACCGGCCCTCGCTCATCACGAGCATGCGATGCGTGAGCCCCATCAATTCCGGCAGGTTCGACGAAACCAGAAGGATCGCCGCCCCCCGGGCGCTCAATTCCGACAGGCTTCGATAGATCGACAGGCAGGCGCCGATATCGACGCCGACCGTCGGCTCGTCGAAGACGAAGATGTCGATGTCCTGGCCGAGGCTCTTGGCCAGCAAAACCTTCTGCTGATTGCCGCCCGACAGGTTGCCGACCGGCTGGTCGAGACGGGCCGCGTCGAGCTCGACCTCGCCGGCGAGCGACGAAAGCAGCGCGGTCTCCCGCCGCGGCTTGCGCCACCATCCCTTGAGCGGCCCGAAACTGTAGGAGGAGAGCGCGATGTTCTCCCGCGCGCTGCGACCGAGCGCCAGGCCGTCGCGGCGGCGGTCGGGCGGGCTGTACCAGAGGCCGTTGCGGATGGCCTCCGCCGGATGTCGCACCCGGCCCTCCCCGTCTCCAACCCGGATCGTTCCGGAAACGAGCCGCCGCAGCCCGAAACAGGCCTGGGCGAGCTCACTTTTGCCGCAGCCCACCAGTCCGGCAATGCCGACGATCTCGCCGGCCCTGACCGACAGGGTCGCCTCCCTCACCTGCGTGACGCCGCGCTCAGGCGCCAGCGTGACATTACCGAGCGCGAGCTTCACCGCGCCGATATCCCGGCGCGGCTCGGGATAGATCTTGGACATCTGCCGTCCGGTCATCAGCCGGATCAGTTCGTCCTCCTCGGTATCCGCGCCGACGGTGGCGATGAGCTGGCCGTCGCGCAGTACGGAGACCTTGTCGCCTATGGCGGGGATCTCATGCATGCGATGCGTGACATAGACGATCGACACGCCCCGCGCCTTCAGCCGGCGGAGAAGTTCGAGCAGCGCCCGCGCATCGTGCTCCGAGAGCGACGCCGTCGGCTCGTCGAGGATGAGCAGCTTCGGCGGATGCCGGAGCGCCTTGCAGATCTCGACCATCTGCTGTTTGCCGCGCGTGAGCGACGCCACGCGCTGATCGACATCGAGGTCGAAGCCGAGCTCAGCCACGAGGCGCCTGGCCTCCTCCCGCGCCGTGGATTTCGAAAGCAGGCCGACGCCGTTCACGGGCTCCTCCCCGAGGACGATGTTCTCGGCCACCGTCTGATAGGGAACGAGCGAGAATTCCTGGAACACCGCCCGCACCCCATAGGCCCGGGATTCGGCGACCGACTCGAAACGCCCGGCCTTGCCGCCGATCTCGATCGATCCGCCGCTCGGGCTGTTGGCCCCCGCCAGGATGGAGATGAGCGTGGACTTGCCGGCGCCGTTCTCGCCGAAGAGAACGTGGATCTCCGAGGGACGGAAATCGAGCGTCACGGTGTCCAGCGCAAGATTCCGGTCATAGCGCTTGGTGAGGTCCCGAACCCTGAGCACGGGTTCGGGAACCGCCGGCAATAGACTCTCGTCCTGCGACGCCGTTTGCATGGGGCACCTGTCAGCGTTGGATTCGTTCGGTCGATGCCGGGTGGAGATCAGTTCTTCAGGCTGAACACCGGACTGAACGATGCCGGCGAGAGGACCGAATCGAACTGGAGGTCGGAGATGGTCTGCGGCGTATAGACATGGCCGAGCGTGAAAACGTCGCTGTATTCCAGCTTGTTCTCCAGCACCCGGACCGCCTCGTCGAGCATGATGCGCGCCGTCAGCACGACCGGCGCGGAGCCGGCGGCTTCCACGTCGCCGGCCTTGACCGCCTCATAGATGCCGGGCGTCATGTAGACGGAAACGAGCTTGACCTTGTCGGTGATGCCGCGCGCCTTGAGGATCGGCACGGCCGCTTCGGCCATCACCGCCGTTCCGGCGATGTAGTCGATGTCGCCATGCGACTGGAGCAGGTCCTCGACCAGGCCGGCCTGGACCTCCTTGCCGACATCGCCGAACTTGGTCTCGACAATGGTGACGGCGCTGTTGGCGATGCCTTCCTTGAAGCCCTCGTCGAAGGCCGTGACGAAACCGGCGCCGGCAGGCCCCGGCAGCCAGGCCACCTTCACTTCCTTGCTGCCCGCCGGATGCTTGGCGGCAAGATACTGGCCGGCGCGCAGGCCCTCGTCGCGCGGATTGGTCAGCACGCGCGCGGCGGTATCCTTCGAGGTCACGCCGTTGACGGCATCGATGACCGGGATGTTGCGCTCCTTGAGTTCCATGAGCAGGTTGTTCATGCCGTCCTGGGCGATGGCGACCATCACCACGGCGTCGGCGCCGGCCGAGACGCAGTTTTCGATCTGCGATATCTGGTTGGCGAGCGCGGTGTAGCCGCCGGCATCGAATGTCTGCATGTCGACGCCGAGGAGCTTCGCCTCTTCCACCATGCCGTAATTGGCAGCCACGAAGAAGGGGTCCTTCAGATGGGGAAAGGAGACGCAGATCGACCACGTCTTGCTGGCCTTGCTCGTGGCGCTGAGCGGGATGTAATCGAACTGGCCGCTCGTGCCGTCGGCCTTGGTCGCGTTGACCTTCAGCGGATACCAGGCATCGCCGGCCGAGGCGGGCGCCGCGAGACCGATGGCGATCAGGCTCGCACCCATGCAGAGCTTCAATTTCGAGAGCATCGTCATTTGTTAGTTCCCCTTTTGTGACTGCGTCATTTCCTGACGTCGCGGCGACATTCAAAAAAAGGGGGATATAAGTCAATTGACAAGTTTTCTGCCGCTTCATAACCATTAGGTTATCACTATTCCATATATTGATCGGATCGCCGCCATGACGCATATCGAACGGTTCTTCCGGCAAGGCATGAACATCCGCCACCTGCGGCTGCTCGTGGCGCTGGATGATTATCGGAGCGTGCGCCGCGTCTCCGCCTATCTCAACGTCACCCAACCCGCCGTGTCCAAGACGCTGGCCTCGCTCGAATCGGGCCTCGACATGCAGTTGTTCCACCGCACCAATGTCGGCATGGAGCCCACCATGCTGGGTTCCTGCCTGATCCGGCACGCCCGCGAGATCCTGGGCCAACTCAATGAAACACAAAGCGAATTGCTGGATATCAACCAGAACCGGGTGGGCCGCATCTCCCTTGGCGTCCTACCGGCCGCCTCTGTCCTGCTGGTGCCGAAGCTGATCGCCCGCATGGAAGGGCTGGCCTCCTCGGTGACGATCAAGGTAACGGAAGGAACCATGGTGTCGCTGCTGCCGGCACTGCGCGCCGGCGATATCGACCTCGCCATCGGCCTCCTGCCCTTCGCGCCGCTCTCCGCCGAGTTCAGCAGCGAGCTTCTGTTCGAAGATCCGGTTATCGCCGCCGTCCGGCGCGGACACCCGCTGGAGCGTCTCGCCAGACCCACCTGGGAAGATCTCGCGCAGTTTCCGATGATCCTGCCGCCGGCCAACGCCATGACCCGCATGCCGATCGACTCCATCCTTGCCGCCCACCGTCTCAACCTGTCGTCGCGGCGGGTGGAAACCGTTTCCACCATGGCAAGCGTCGGCGCGCTTCAGTTCACCGATTCCATCGCCTTCATCCCGCTCTCGGTCGCGCGGCACTTCTCGTCGATGGGCATCGTGGCGGCCTTGCCGCTGGACCTGCCGGAGGTCACGCTGCGCATCGGCATGATCTGGCTCGCGGGCGTGCGCTTCACCGAGGCCCATCACATGACGCAGAGGTTGCTGCGCGAGATCTGCGACGCGATGCCGGGGCCGGGCGTCGCGGCCGATGCGTAGCCGGCGGAAAACGCGATGTGGGGCCGGCGGCGATCCGGCTGGAGGACACCGCGCCGACGAATGTCCGATGGATCACGGTTCCGTCCGGCCCGCCGACGCCAGGCGCTTGAGGGCCTCGGCGACGCTGACGCGCCGATAGGATTCGGTGGCAAGACCGGAGGACATCAGTTCCTCCCGGCGCAACCGGGCACGCAGCCTGTCCGCCTCGGTCACGTCGCCCGAACGTTCCTCCAGCCATTGAAGATAGCTGTCTTCCGTCTCCTTGACCGGGCGCCCGGTGACGGCCGGCGCGCGCAGAGCGCGCATCTCCTCGATCGGCCGGAGGACCTGCTTCGGATTGTGTTCCGTGCGCCTGTCGTTGCCGGCGATGACGACATCGGCGTCGTCCACGCGCCCCGTCGCGCTGTAGACGAAGGCCGAGGCGATCCTGTCGAGGGCGGCGTCCTCCTCCTTGGGACGATGGACCACCTCACGCATCGGCCGGTCGGGAACGGCGAGCCGGGTGATGCCGCGATCGTTGATCGCATCGAGGATCTCACGGTGGTCGGCGGTCTCCAGGATGACTTCGCGACGGGCGGGCCAGAAATCGTATGGCGCATGCGCGCCGTGACCCCTGCCGATGTGGAACGCATAGATTTCGGGATAGACGGCCAGGCTCGTCCGGCGCGACGGCTTGACGTCGTAATAGGCCATCATCGCCGATTGCAGGAGATGGGTCGCCCCGATGCCGCCGAAGGCCTCATCGATCACAAGACCGAAACGGTCATGCGCATGCCAGTCCGGAAACAGGGCGCCGATCGACGAGACCGCGCCGTCGATCCTTATATCGAACATGTTCGCTTTCAGGAGAGATACGACATGCATGGAGATTCCTCCGGGGCTGGACGCGGCCCGGCCATCATGGTCTCAGCTCGGCGTGCTTTCAACTCGCCTGGCATTCGGCCTGCGCAGGTTGAACAGATTTCCGATGACGATCAGGCCCGCGCCCAGCGCTGTGACGTTATCGACCGCCTCGGCATACAACACATATCCGAGAAGAGCGGACAGAGGCACACGCAGATAATCCATCGGCATCACGACGGTCGCCTCCGCATGGTGCAGGGCCTTGGCCATGCAGAAATGCGCGAAAGCCCCCGCAAAGGCGAACAGGAAGATCCAGGGCCAGATCGCGGCGGACGGCCAGACCCAAACCCTGAGCGCGGGAACGAGGCCGATCGCCGCCTGGACGACCAGCATCCAGAAGAGGATTTTCGTCGCGCTGTCGAAACGGGTCAACGCCTTGGTGGCGATGAAGGATATCGCGAATGCCAGCGCCGCCACCAGCGTTATCAGATGCCCGGGATTGAGCGGCGCTCCGCCCGGCCGAACGATCAGCAGCACGCCGGCGAGGCCGAACAGGATCACCACGCCCTTGCGCCATGTAAGCCTTTCGCCGAGGAAGATGGCCGCAAGAAAGGCCGCCCAGATCGGGGCAGTGAATTCTATCGATATGACCTGCGCCAGGGGTATGAGCGTCAGACCCATCAGCCACGCATATTGCCCGACATAATGGGCGGCGTTCCGGCCGATATGCTTCAGGAGGATGCGGGTTCCCATCGCGCGAATGCCGCCCTCCCGGTAGACGAGCGGAAGCAGCATGAAGAAGGCGATGACGGCGCGCATCTCCATGGCCTGAAACACGTCGATCTCCGTCGTGATGGCCCGGCTGGAGACCGCCATGAGGAGGATCAGGGCGATCGAGGCGATCATCCATCCGGCCGCCTTCACGATAGACTTGTTGTTCTGCATGCCTGTCTGCCTGGTTTCGATGGTGGGGCGACTCCTTCGATCGCACGGGCTTGCAGCCTTACACCGGCACCGCCGTGCCGTTCAATTCTCAAGCGCGGGCCGCAGCCGAGGCCCCCTGCCGCAACGGCTCGTCGCCGGCCGATCCACGCCCTATTATGCCTTCACCCTCGGCCATGAACCGACCAGCGTCCTCGTGTAGTCCGCCTGGGGATCGTCGAAAAGCGCGCCGGCCTCGCCCTGTTCCACGATCTCGCCCTGGCGCATGACGATGGCGTTCTCGGCGATGAGCCGGACGATCGCGAGATTATGGCTGATCACGACCAGCGTGATCTCTTCCGTCCGCCGCAGATCCTGAAGGAGGTTCAGGAGCTCGCCCTGGACCGAGACGTCGAGGCCGGCGGTGGGCTCGTCCGCCATCAGGATCGAAGGCTGCATGAGGAGCGCGCGCGCGATGGCGACGCGGCGGGCCTGGCCGCCGGAAATCTCATGCGGATATTTGTCGATCACGCCGAAGGACAGGCCAAGCCGGCCGAGGATGGTCCGCAGCCGCTCATACGTGGCTTCCCGCCGCTCTCCGAGCACCGCGCCGACCTCGTTCATCAGCGTGCGGATGCGGCTGCGGGGCGAAAGCGAGGCGGCCGGGTCCTGGAAGATCGGCTGGACGAGGCGGGCGCGCGCCTTGAGCGCGGCGCGGCCGGCACCCAGCCTTTCGCCCCGGATGCGGATTTCACCGGCATCGAGCCTCTGCAAGCCGAGGATGGCGCGCATCAGCGTCGTCTTGCCCGACCCGGATTCGCCGACGATGCCGAAACAGGTTCCGGAGGGAATCTCGACCGAAACGCGCCGTAACGCGGCCGTTTCGCCGAAATGCACCTCAGCGTCGCGGACGGAAATCGCCGACATCAGGACACCCTCAGCCGGAGACAGCGCGCCTGGTGATCGGCGCCGCCCGAAACCGCGAAATCCGGCGGAACGACCGTCCGGCACTCGGCGAAGGCGACATCGCAGCGATCCTTGAAGATGCAGCCCTCCGGCCGATGCCGTGGATCGGGCAGGTCACCGCCGATCACCGTGAAGCGGTTCTCGGAAACCCGGGGCGAGCGCGTGCGTTCGAGCGGAACCTCGCAATCGAGCAGCATGCGGGTATAGGGATGGCCGACCGACTTCCGCACATCCCCGACCGATCCGCTTTCCAGCCGCTCGCCGGCATAGAGCACGGCGATCCGGTCGCAATATTCGGTGACCACGCCGAGGCTGTGGGTGATCAGCAATACCGAACATTCGAGCCGGTCGCGAAGGTCGACGATCTCGCGCATGATCTGCGACTCGACGGTGACGTCGAGCGCGGTCGTCGGTTCGTCGGCGATCAGCAGCGCCGGCTTGACCAGCAGCGCCATGGCGATCACCACCCGCTGCCGCATGCCGCCCGAAAGCTCGTGCGGATATTGCCCGAGGCGACGCCCCGGATCGCTGAGCTTGACCTTGGCGAGCGCGTCCTCGGCCGCCGCGAGGCGTGTCTTCCCGTCCGCGTCGGGCATGATCCGGCGGAGTACCTCCAGCAGATGCGCGCCGATGGTGAAGACCGGATTGAGCGACAGCATCGGGTCCTGGAAGATCATCGCGAGCGTCCGGCCGCGCAGACCGGCGGTCGCGTTCGTCTTCGTGAGGTCGTAGGTATGGCCGGCAATATCGGCCTGGCCCGAGACGACGCGGGCATTGTTGGCGAGCAGGCCCATCAACGCGAAGGCGACGGTGGATTTGCCGCTGCCGGACTCGCCCACGAGCCCGAGCATCTCGCTTTTGCCGATGTCGAAGGAAATGTCGCGCAGCGCATGCGCCGTGCCGCCGGACGACCGGTAATCGACGGAGAGGTTGCGAATGGACACCGTCATCAGCGCGCACCCCCCGATTTGGGATCGAGGACGCGGCGGAGCGATTCGCCGAGCAGCGTCGCCCCGAGCGTGGCTATGGCCAGCACGGTGGCGGCGGCGACGGTCGGCCACCAGCTCTGGTTGATCGAGACGAAGCCGTCCTTGATCAGCGTGCCGAGCGAGGATTTCGGCGGCTGCACGCCGAAGCCCAGGAAGGAAAGCGACGCCTCGAAAGTGATGACGACGGGCAGGTTCATGCTGGCGAGCACGATGACGGGACCGATGACATTCGGCAGGATATGGCGCAACACGACGGTGAAGGGATGCACGCCGAGCAGCCTTTCGGCCTCGATGAAGCTCTGCGCCCTGAGCGCCTGGGCCCGCGCCCGCGCCATGCGGCCGAATTGCGGAATGAAGACGATGGTGACGAGGACGATGAAAGTGACCGGCCCCTTGCCGTAGAGCGCGATCAGCGCGAAGGCGAGGATGAGGGGCGGGAAGGCATTGACGATGTCGAAGAGCGCGGTGACGCCGCGATCGACCCAACCGCCGGCGACACCGGCGACGATGCCGATCAGCGACCCGACGATCGAGGATATGACGACGATGGACAGCGCGAGCGTCAGCGCATAACGCGTGCCCACCGATGTGCGCGCCATCAGGTCGCGGCCGAGATTGTCGGTGCCGAACACATGCGCGACGCCGGGCGGCTCGAACCGCGCCTTCACGTCGATCCGGTTGGGGTTGGGGGCGGCAAACGGTCCGACAAGCGCGAAGAGCACGATCGCCACGCTGAACAGCAGGCCGAGGCAGCCGTCGCGTTCCGACAATATCCGCCGAAGTCCCGAAACCAGCCCGGTCATCAATTGCCACCCGCCGACATGCTTTTGGCGATCCGGGGATCGAGCATGGCATTGATCATGTCCACCACGAGATTGGCGACGATATAGAAGCCGACGATGAAGACGACGCAGGCCTGGACCACCGGATAATTGCGCTGGGCGATCGAGTTGAAGATCAGGCTGCCGAGGCCGGGGCGGGCGAAGATGATCTCGGCCACGACGGAACTGCCGATCAGGTCGCCGAAGCCGATGCCGAGAATGGAGACGACCGGCACGAAGGCGAGCTTCAGCGCGTAGATGCCGACGATACGCCATTCCGGCACGCCATAGGCGCGCAGGGTTCGGACGTGATGCTCGGTCAGCGTATCCAGAAGCGAGGCGCGGACGAGACGCGAAATATAGCCGACCCAGCCGAGGGCGAGCGCGACGCTCGGCAGGACCAGGTGCCGGAGGCGGTCGAGCATGTCGTCGGGGTCGCCCGCGCCCGCGACGGGCAGCCAGTGCAGCCCGGTGGCGAAGACGAGGAACAGCACGATCGCGACGACGAGGGTCGGCGTCGTGATGAAGGAGATGGAAATCAGAGCGAGCAGGCTGTCGAGCCAGCTTCCCGGCCTGAGCGCGGCGACGATGCCGAGGGGAATGCCCACCAGGAGCGCAAGACCGAGCGCGCAAAAGGCCAGCGCCAGCGTGTTGGGAAGCGCCTCGAGCACGATGCCGAGGATCGGCCGGTGCGAGATGACGTCGATTCCGAAATCGCCGGTCGCGGCATTGCGGAGGAACAGCCAGAGCTGTTCGAGGAAGCTCAGGTCGAGGCCCATCTGCCGGGTGATCTGCTCACGCAGCGCGGGCGTCGCGCGCGGCCCGAGCATGACCGAGGCGAAATCGCCGGGAACGAAGCGCACCATCAGCAGCATCAGCACCGAGGCGCCGATCAGCGTCAGGAACACGGACAGGAGCCGCGTGGCGACGAATGTGGCGATGGCTCCGCGCGGCTTCTTCATTCGGTGCTCCGGGCGTTCCGCGCCGCCATGGGACGGCGGCGCGGCGACGTTGGCTCAGGCCTTGTCGAAGAATTCGAACTGCCAGTTCTTGCCGTTCGGCAGAACCGCGGGCTCGAGCCAGTCGGCATGGACGAAGAAGTTGCGGCCATGGGTGATCCAGACACAGGAGGCCGAATCGTCGAGCAATTGCTGCATCTTGATATAGATTTCGGTGCGCCTGGCATTGTCCATGATCGACAGGCCCTCCTCATGCAGCTTGTCGAATTCCGGGCTGTTCCACCGCTGCCAGTTCCACAGGCCGATCTGGGACGCCAGGAACCACTGGGTCTGGAAACTCGGATCGAACTTCGAGGAATAGGGGATCAGGGAAAGTTCGAGGTCCTTGCTCGCGTCGTCCGCGCCGAGCGCCCAATAGGCGCCGGCATCCAGCGCATTGATGTCGATGGCGATGCCGACCTCGGCGAGATTGGCCTGGACGATCTGCGCCACGGCCATCGATGCCGTGTCGTTGAGGCAGGTGAAGCTGAAGGTCAGTCCGGACTTTCCGCTTTCGGCGAGCAGGGCGCTCGCTTTCTCGACGTCGCGGTCGTAGAGCGGCGCGTTCTCCCAATATCCGAGCAGGCCCGGCGCGAGCAGGGACCTGGCGCGGGAGACGGCGCCGGCATAGGCGCCCTGAATGATCGCCTCAACGTCGATCGCCCAGCGGATCGCCTGCCGGACCTTGATGTCGGCCAAGTCGCCCTTTTCGACATTGATGCCGATCCAGGTATAGTCGATGCCGGGAATATCGATGACCTTGCTCTCGGGCAGGGCCTTGGCGTCCTCCACCTGGTCGGCCTCGAAGGCGGTGAAGTCGACCTCCCTGGCCTGGTAGGAGAGGAAGGAGGTCTTCTTCTCCCCGATCACGCGGCATATGATTTCCGGGAATTTCGCCTTGTAGGGTCCGCTATAGTCGGGATTCGCGGCGAGCACCAGCTGTTCCTTCGGGCGCCAGTCCTTCATCACGAAGGGACCTGAGCCGACAATCGCGGTCGCGATCTTGTCGCCGAGCTCCCCGGCGGCCTTCTTCGAAAGGATCGCGCCGGATCCGTCGCAGAGACCGATGAGCCAGAGCGCCGGCGAGGGATGTTTCAGGATCAGCCTGCCGGTATATTTGCCGGTGACCTCGACGCTCTTCAGCGCGCCGAGATCCTCGGCATAGGTCAGCTTCTTGCCGTTCGCGTCGCCGTGGATGAAGCGATCGAAGGAAAACTTCACGTCCTCCGCGGTCATTTCGCCATAGCCGCCGGTGAACATCTGGCCGGGATTGAGCTCGAATTCGAATTCCGTCTCCGAGACCTGCCTTATCTCCTTCGCGGCGTCGTTGGCCCAGGTCAGCTTGCCGGGCTCGAAGCGCGCGAGCGTCTGCATGCAGGCAAGGATGACATTGTCGTCGGAGACGCCGGTGCGGTTGCCCGGATCGAGATTGCTGATATCGAATTCCATCGCGACGATCGGCTTTTCACGCCCCGCCGCATTGGCGAACCGGCCATAGGGCAGCGCCATCAATGCCGATGTGCCGAGAAGAAAAGTCCTGCGATCCAGATTGAAGCTCATGACACGATCCGTTCCTGTTTCCGATGGCCTACATGCAGTCGCGCGGGATGGTTTCATCGTATCGCCGCTCGGCGAAAAGCTCGTCGCCGTCATAGGCCTTGACCCATCCCCTGGCGTGGAAATTTTCCCGGTCGCAGCTGATCGCTATGCCGGTTTCCACCCGGGCGTTCCAGTCCGGACGCCTGAATGACTCGTGGCAGGTGACCGAGGACGTGACGCTCGTCGGATCGTGCGGGTCGATGCCATAGACCTTGCGGCGCCAGGAGGCGATCTCGGTGCCGGTTTCCTCGATGACGAAGCGGCCGTCATCCGACATCACGTCGAGTTCGGTGCGCTCGGTCGGAATATCCGTGACGAGGGAGCGCAACTGTCGGGCCGGTTCGAGCACGGCGACGGGACCGGGCACGGCATGCAGCGCCTCCTCGAATTCGACCGGAACCAGTCCTTCCTCTGTGGCGAGCACCGGCAGGTCGAGATGGGAGCCGGCCGGGTCCACCGTCAGCGTCACCAGTTCGGGCGAGGGCCAGGCCATGGGCCAGTAGGAGGATGAGATCGCCACCCGCAACCTGTGCCCCCTGGGAATGATCTGGGCCGTCGGCTTGAAGACGAGCTCGACATCCTCGAACGCGCCCGGCGTCAGGGGCGTCGGAAATTCATGGCTGTCGCGATGGGTGAGGTTGAGCAGGGCAAAGGTCATGTAGGCCGATGTGCCGTCGGGCGCGACGTCGGTCAGGCGGACGCAGACCTGCGCCTGCGGCTTGTCCGCGGCGACGCGGAGCCTCATGCGGGCAATGCCGGTGAAAGGCAGGTCGGCGTCCATCGGCGCGCCGTCGAAACAGAGCGAGCCGCCGTCGTCGGCCCGTTGGTCGCGCGCGCCTTCGGCGGCGATGCGGCCCTGGCCGTAGGGACACCATTCCTGCCCCATGATGCCGGTGGTGAGCGGCGAGGAAATGGCGAGCGGAGCGGCGGGGCCGCCAGCGGTCTCGCCGAGGCCGTTGGCCCCGTTCAGATAAAAACGCTTGCCGGCGATCTGCGGCGCCGGCCATTGCGGGAAGCCCAGCCAGCGACCGGGCCGCTCGTCCATATGCGAATGCGGTTTCGCATGATCCATCAAGTAGACCCGCATGTCGGGATCGCGGTCGGCGCCGTTGTCGATGCCCTTCAGCCATCGGTCGTACCAGCGGATGCAGGCCTGGAGATAGCCGACCGCCGGGCCGGGAACGCCCCCTTGCGGCTCCTTGTGGCCCCAGGGCCCGCAAATGCCCTTGGCCGGCGCCTTCAGGTTCTCGACAAGGCGGAAGATGGTCGGCGTGTAGCCGTCGAGGAAGCCGCCGACGGTCAGCACGGCGGCTTCGACGGCGTCGTAGTCCTCGCAGACCGAACCGTGCTTCCAGAAGTCGTCCCGGCGCTGGTGCCGCATCCAGAGCGCGGCATGGTTCTTGTGGTCGTCGAGCCGCGCCTTCCACATTTCGCGCCAGCGGTCCGCGCCGACGACGGCCGGATCGGGCGGCAGCGCGGCATAGCCGAACAGCGCGCCGCCCCAGCCGAAATTATCGTTGATCAGCAGGCCGCCATTGTAGTGGGCGTCACAGGCATAGCGGTCGTCCGTCGAGCAGGACGTGACGACAGCCTTGAGCTGGGGCGGCCGGCGGGCCGCCACCTGGAGGCCGGAAAATCCGCCCCAACTGATGCCGATCATGCCGGCCACGCCCGTGCACCATGGCTGGGAGCAGAGATTGTCGAGGATTTCCAGCGCGTCGTCCTGTTCGCGTTTCACATATTCGTCACCGAGCAAGCCGTCGGAATCGCCCATCCCGGCAATGTCCACCCGGGCGCCGGCATAACCGTGGCCGGCAAAGAACAGATGCATCTCGTCGTCGCCGATCCGGGTGCCGTCGCGCCGGCGATAGGGGATATATTCGAGGATGACCGGAACCGGATTGCTCTCGGCGTCCTCCGGCAGGAACAGCCGGGCGGCCAGCCGCCGTCCGTCCTTCATCGGAATCCAATGTGTTTCAATCGTTCTGACACCTGAAATGACGACGCCGCGCATGCCTGCTCCACCTTGAATTGGACGAGCCTATGATATATTGAATGATCATTCAATAGATTAAATGATGGAATAGAGAATATGGCGAAACGATCGATCAAGGAGATGCGACGCGACGAATTGATGGATGCCGCCATCGAGGTGATCGGCGAGGTCGGGCTCGTCAACGCCACCGTCGCCGCCATCGCCGGCAAGGCGGGCATGTCCGCCGGGCTGGTCAATCACTATTTCGACAGCAAGCAGGAGCTGCTCGCGCTCGCCATGCGGAACCTGTCGAACCTGTTCCGGAAGGACATTCTCGATATCCTGCCCGCCGATGCGACGCCCGGCGAGCGGTTGCGGGCGATTGTCGACGGCTCCTTCTCGCCGCAGCATTTCCGGGGCGCCAAGCGCGAGGCCTGGATGCAGTTCATGATGGCGTCGCAGAGCGAGCCGGCCATCCGGCACCTGATGCGCGTGACGGGCGCGCGCTTCGTTTCCAATATCCGCTACGCCGTCAAGGGACTGGTGCCGGAATCGGAGATCGACGATGTCGCGGACGGCATCGCCGCCATGATCGACGGCTTCTTCTGGCAGATCGCCGCGGATTACGACGAGGAAGACTTCGAACGCGCGCGCCGCATCTGCTGGCGCTATGTCTGCCTGGTGATACCCTCGGCCGGATCGGCGGGGCAAACCGCGCGCGCGGTGCCATGACCTGCCCATATCGACTATCTCAATGCCTTCGACCTCGAGGCGCCCGCCATTTCCGACGAAGAAGTCCTCGCCGCGATGGAGGCCGATTGAGCATGTCTTGACAAATCGGCGAGGCAGGCCAATCATCCGGCCCATGAACAAGTCCTGGTCTCCTATCGCCTATCGCGCGACGCACCGGCCGTTCCCCATCGCGGGAGCGTGACCCCGGCCCGGCGCAGTCCGGGTGCGGGGCCTTCGATCCTCTTTCATTCTCCGATCTGTCCAGACGGTCCGCCAGGACCTGTTGCGCGCGCCGAGTCCATGCTCTCCGTTTCGAATACGCTACTCGATCCTCGTTTGAACTTTCCCGGAAGCCGCTCCGGGAAGGCGAGTGCGTCGTTTCGAGCACCTGGCCGGCGGGCCAGTCTCCTCCATCCCCTCGGATGCATGATCCCAAGCTAGCGGCCCTGGTCGGCGAGGCCGCCGGCCAGGGACTCCCCAAACCCGATGCATCATCCGGATGACAGGATCGCGACCGCGATCCGTGGAGATTGTTATGCGACCCCTGCTGACCACGAAGGATATCGATATCCTGACGGCCATGCTCGACCGATCGTCGGGCGACCCCGCCTTCCTGCGCCTGCTGCGCGACAAGCTCAACGGCGCGACGGTTCATTTTCCCGATGACATCCCGTCCGATGTCGTCACGCTGAACAGCCGGGTCTGCTACAGCGTCAACGGCCGGCAACTGGGGCCGCACATCATCGTCCAGATCGAGGGCGACGACCTGCCGCCCTTCGCCCTGTCGATCCATGCGATGCGCGGACTCGCCCTGCTCGGCCTGACGGTGGGCGAGGTGAGGACGATCGAATATGCCGACGGCCGGCACGACGTGCTCGCGGTGGAGGAACTGATCTTCCAGCCCGAGGCCGACCGCCGTTTCCGGGACGGCCGGCCTTTCGGCCGCCCGGCAATCCGTCCCGCCGCGCTCGAAGCGACCTCGCGGGGGGGTCTATCGCGCGCGACACCCTTGCCGCCGGGACGGCGGCCGGTCGAGATCGACGAAGACTCCAATGGCGACGATCCGGGCCCGCAGGCCCCCTGAACCGGGACGAGCCCGGCGCGCGAAACAGCTTTCGCGCGCCGGATGCTATGCGTATCTGCCGATGGCGAGATCCGTGGCGTCGACTTCCGGCGATTTGCCGCTCACGAGATCGGCGATGATGCGGGCCGAACCCGAGCTCATCGTCCAGCCGAGCGTGCCATGTCCGGTATTGAGGAACAGGCCGGCGATCTTCGTCGCGCCGATAACCGGCGTGCCGTCCGGCGTCATCGGCCGCAGGCCGGACCAGAACGAACCCGTCGTCGCGTCGCCACCCGGGAAAAGGTCGGTGACGGAATGTTCCAGCGTGCGGCGGCGCGCCTGGCCAAGATCGTTGGTATAGCCGGAGATCTCCGCCATGCCGCCAACGCGGATGCGGTCGCCGAGACGGGTGATGGCGATCTTGTAGGTCTCGTCCATCACGGTCGATTCGGGCGCCCGCGCGGGGTCGGTGATCGGGATGGTCAGCGAATAGCCCTTGACCGGATAGACCGGCAGCCTGAGGCCCAGCGGCCTGACCAGCAGGGGCGAATAGCTTCCGAGCGCGACGACGACGGCATCGGCGGAGAGCGTCTCGCGATCGGTGACGACACCGCGCACCCGCCCGCTTTCAACGTCGAGCGCCTTGATCCGCGTTCCATAGGCAAAGCGTACGCCGAGCTCCTCGGCCTTCCTCGCCAGCGCATTGGTGAACTTGAAGCAGTCGCCCGTCTCGTCCTTCGGCGTCAGCAGGCCGCCGACGATCTTCTCGCGGACATGGCTCAGGGCCGGCTCGACGCGAATGCAGCCGTCGCGATCCAGAACCTCATACGGAATGGAATCGGCGGCGAGCGCCTTGACGTCCTTGCCGGATGCATCCAGCTGCTGCTGCGTGCGGAAGAGTTGCAGCGTGCCCTGCATGCGTTCGTCATAGGCGATGCCGGTCTCCGCGCGCAACGCGGCGAGTGAGACGCGGCTGTAATCGGCGAGCCGCAGCATGCGGCTCTTGTTGATCGCATATCTGCCGGAGGTGCAGTTCGACAGCATGCTGACCAGCCAGGAGATCATCGCCGCATCGACCTTCGGTCGCAGGATCAGCGGGGCATGCCTCATGAAGAGCCACTTCATCGCCTTTGCCGGAATGCCCGGCGCGGCCCAGGGCGAGCAATAACCGAAGGAGACTTCGCCGGCATTGGCGAAGCTGGTTTCCAGCGCCGGCCCGGCCTGCCGGTCGATGACGGTGACGTCATGTCCGGCCCTGGCGAGCTGGTAGGCCGATGTCACACCGATGATGCCGGCGCCGAGAACGATAACTTTCATGATGTGCCCCAAGGAAGACCGTCAGCGATATCGCCGGTGGTAGCGATGGCCGAGACGGGTCAGGATTTCGTAGGAAATTGTGCCGGCATCGCGCGCGACGTCCTCGAGCGTCTGGTGCGGACCGAGAATTTCGACGAGGCTGCCCAGTGCAAGCGCACCCTCGGGCAGGGCCGTGACGTCGATCATGATGCTGTCCATCGAGACGCGGCCGACGATCGGCAGCCGGATGCCCTGGTAATAGACGGCGCCGCGTCCGCTCAGGTTGCGGGGGAGGCCGTCGGCATAACCGGCGGCGATCGTCGCGATCCGCATGTCCGCCTGTGCGACATGCGCGCCGCCATAGCCGACCTTGGCGCCCACCGGCACCGTGCGCACCTGGACGACGGCGACGTCGAGACTGACGACCGGCTGCATCGGATTCGGCATGCCGGCGGCCGGAGCTCCGCCGTAAAGCGCGATGCCGGGCCGGGCGAGTACGCCATGATAGGGCTTGCCGAGAAAGATACCGCCGGAATTGGCGAAGGAAATGTCGAACCCGGCGAATTCGTCGGCGATGCGGGCCATCTCCGCCAGTTGCTCGCCGTTCTGCTCGTATTCCGGCTCGTCGGCCGAGGCGAGATGGCTCATGACGAACAATATCTCGACATTGCCGGCTGTCCGCAGCGCTTCCGCCAGGGCAGGCCTTTCTTCCGGCGGAAAGCCGAGCCGCGACATGCCGGTGTCGAATTGCAGCACCGCCGGCAGCCTGCGCCTGAGCGCCCGCGCGGTCGCCAGCCATTGCCGCCACTGTTCGAGGGAATTGAGGACCGGGATGATGCCGCCTTCGGCGCAGGCCTCCTCATCGCCCGGCTGCAAGCCGTTCAGCACGAAGATCTGGGCGTCGCGGGCCAGCGCGGGCCGGAGCCGCAGCGCCTCGACGAACTGGGCGACGAAGAAGTGCCGGCAGCCGTTTTCATAGAGCGCCTTCGCGACGGGCTCGGCGCCGAGGCCATAGGCGTCGGCCTTGACGACCGCCGCGGCCCGCGACGGCGCCAGCATCGCGGACAGCCGCTGGTGGTTGCGGACCAGGGCGCCGAGATCGATCGTCAGATAGCCTGTCGCCGGCTGCGCATGCGGGACGGAGCGCCCGCGGGAAACCAGAAGATCGTCGTCCATGCCCTGTTCCTCTTACCTCGGCGGAAAATATGAAATAATAGGCGAAATTGCCTGTCAATTCGTGATGGATCGTTGCGCATGAAGGCGATATTTCGCATTATCGAGCGAGAATTGGAATGATCCATCATGGCCGCCCTCGACGCGATCGACCGGAAGATATTGAAGCTGCTGCGCCTCGACGCCCGCAGGAGCAATGCCAAGCTCGCCGCCGAGGTGGGCCTCTCGCCGTCGGCCTGCCTGCGGCGCATCCGGATCATGGAACAGGCGGGCGTCATCCGCGGCTATACGGCGATCGTGGATAGCGCCAATACGGATGCGACGATCGCGGTCATCATCAATATCACGCTGGAACGCCAGACGGAGGATTATCTCGACCGCCTTGAGGCCGCTGTCCGCAAGCATCCGGAAATCCGGGAGTGCTACCTGATGACGGGCGGAGCGGACTATCTGCTGCGCGTCGACGTGGCCAATGCCGGCGATTTCGAGCGAATCCACAAGGAAATCCTATCGACCCTGCCCGGCGTCCTGCGGATCCATTCCAGCTTCTCGATCCGCAACGTGCTCGCCGCCCGGCCGGGGCCGCGGCGATGACCCTCGCCAATCCTCCCGCCGCCCGCGCGCCCTCCCCGATCGACCGTCGTGGACGATCGGCCCCGCCGGGTCGGGTCGATCTTGAACCGGGCGCCCGGAACCGGATATCCTGTCGGCCTGAGGCATCCCCAATCCCGCCAGGCGAGCAATGACCACTGTCCTGCCCCGACCCGCCGTACCGGCGACGCAGAAACCCCTGATCCGGGTGGGTTTCATTCTCGCCCGGCATTTCACCCTGAGCGCCTTTTCGCTCTTCGTCGATACGCTGCGGCTGGCCAGCGATGTGGAGGACCGTTCGGGCAGGGTGCTCTGCGACTGGGAAGTGATCAGCGCCACGCCGCAGCTCATCAGAGCCAGTTGCGGCGTGCAGGTCGCGCCCACGGCGCGGCTGGGCGCCGCGGAGCGCTTCGATTATATCGCGGTGGTCGGCGGGCTGCTCGATGTCGAGGAGCCGCTGGATCGCGAGACCGTGGCCTTCATCCAGGATGCATCGCAGGGCAAGGTCACGATCATCGGCGTCTGCACCGGCAGCTTCATACTCGCCTCGGCAGGCTTGCTGCGCAACAGGCTGGCCTGTGTGAGCTGGCTTCACCACGATGCATTCCGGACACGGTTTCCCGGCCTCGCGGTCACCTCGCAGCGCCTGTTCGCGGAAGACGGCCGGATCATCACCTGCGCCGGCGGCAGCGCCGTCGCGGATCTCGCCGCGCTCCTGGTCAAGCGGCATGTCGGGGACGAGGCCGAAAAGAATGTGCTGGAAATCCTCCAGGTCGAGCGCTGGCGGGAGGGCGGCGAGGGCCAGAGCCGGTCTCCGATCGCGCTGCCCACGCATGGCGATCCACGCATCAGGGCAGGCCTGCTGTTCATGGAGCAGAATCTCGACGCGAAGCTTCGGGTCGAGCAGATCGCGCAGCATGTCGGCATCTCCCGGCGGCAACTCGAACGGCTGTTCCATGAGAAAACGGGAATGTCGCCGGGCGCCGCCCTCAACCAGATCCGCATGAACAAGGCGATGTTCCTCGTCGAGCGGACATCGCGGCCGCTGATCGAAATCGCGCTGGATGTCGGCTTCGAGAACAGCTCCCATTTCGGCCGGAAGTTCCGCAAGAGTTTCGGAATGACACCCATGCGGCTCCGGGAGGAGCGGCGGCGGACCTAGCCTCTCGCATTGAACCGGATGACTTTCAGCGGCGCTTCGTCCATCGTGCCTCATGGTCAAGCAGCCAGCGCTTGCGCGCCATGCCGCCGCCATAGCCGGTCAGCGAACCCGTGCTGCCGACGAGGCGATGGCACGGCACGACGAGACTGACCGGGTTGAGGGCATTGGCGGAGCCGACGGCACGCGCGGAACCCGGCCTGCCGAGCGCGGCGGCTAGCTGGCCGTAGGTCCGCGTTTCGCCCGGCGGGATCGTCCGGAGCGCCGACCAGCAGGACCGCTGGAATTCCGTTCCGCCGCCATCGGCGGGAATGTCGTCGAGCGCATCGAGCGCACCATCCAGATAGGCCCGGATCGGATCGGCCAGGCAATCGAGATCGTCGCCGGCCCGGAGATCGAGAGCGGTTCCGAACCGCCGGTCGAGCATCGGCATCAGCCGGTCGTCGACCGCCCCGAATTCGAGGGCGACCAGCATGCCCCCGTCCGCCACCATATGGATCGGCCCGATGGGATGGTCCACGCCGATCATCCGGTAATGCAGGCGCATGACCTAGAATGCCAGCGACTGCTGCGCCGGCGCTGGCGGCGCGAGGCAGACGCCCTCCGTCTCCAGCATGCGGCGCTTGCTGTCCGATCCGCCCGGCGCGGAAAAGCCGCCGATCTTGTTGCCCGCGGCCAGCACGCGGTGACAGGGAATGATGAGCGGAATCGGATTGGTGGCCATGGCGCGGCCGACATCGCGCGCCGCTTCCGGGCCGGCGCCCAGTTCCTTTGCCACGGCGCCATAGGTGGTCGTCTCGCCCCAGCCGAGCCGTCGCACCCGGTCGTAGACCCGCGCGAAGAACGGATCCTGCGGATGGAAATCGAGCCGGATCTCGGAAAAATCCGTCGGCTTGCCGGCGAAATAGCGCCGCGCCGCCGCGATCGCCTCCCCCACCTCCACGGGCGGATCGGCGCGGACCGCGTCAGGCATGCGGCGCAGCAGAAGCCGCTCGGCGCCCTCCATGTCCGATACAGGCAACTGGAATCGGGCGACGCCACCCGCCGTCCAGGCGATGCCGCACCACCCCGCGACCGTCTCGAAAATCGTGAAATGCCTGTCCTTCGCGCTCATGACGACAATCCCTTGCAGTTCTCCTCCGAAGATCGGATGCGACCGCGATCGATTCAACCCGGTTTCCGGATTTTCGCAAGCCCATATCCTATTTTTGTTCCCTATTTGTTCTTGACGTCGCCAGCGCGCGCGATAAACTGCCGGCCGCCCCGCATCGGGAACGTGTCCGCAGCATCCGTGACAGCGAGTTTCGTCATGACATATCGGCAGCTGGGTTTCGATCTCGGGGCAGGGCCGTCGCATGGACGCGGCGATCCGGGCCGTGCGGGCAGCAATCTGTTCATCGCGGCCAGGCCGGACATGGCGGCGGCGGCCATGGCGCAATCGATCGCCCGGGACTTCAGGTGGCAGTACCGGATCGAACGGCAGCCGCTCGCCGACTGGCGGCTCCATGTGAGCCTGATCAATCTCGGCCGGCACGACATATTGCCGGACAGCCTTGTCTATCATGCGCGGCAGGCCATCGACGAGGCACGGTTCGAGCCTTTCGAGATCGCCTTCGACGATGTCGCGAGCCTGGGGAACGGCATGAGCCATCCGGTCGTCCTCTGCGCGTCGGATCGCAACCATGCGCTGGACGCGGCGGTGGGACGGCTGGCACGGAAACTCGCCGGCCTCGGCGTCGCCTTTCGACACGAGCCCGATTTCCTGGCGCATATGACGCTGGTCTATCACACGCGGCCGGTCGCGCCGGAGCGTCTTCCCAGTCCGGTGCGGTGGCGTGTCGACCGGTTCTGGCTCGTCGAAAGCCTGCTCGGCAGGGGAAGCTACACGTTTCTCTGGCCGAGGGCGCGAGAGGCCGGCGACGATCAGGCGCCGTCGGCGGAGCGCCTCGCCTCATCCTTCAGCGACCGCTGGATATCGACCACGGCACCGCCGGGTTCGTAATTGCCGCCATCCCAGACGACCTTGTTGCGGCCGGCCGCCTTGGCGTCGTAGAGCGCCCGGTCGGCGCGTCCCGTCGCGGCCTTGGCGGAATATTCGCCCTCGGCAATCGCGGCCACGCCGAAACTAGCCGTGATCTGCTGCTCGACACCGACATGGCGCCAGTCATGGCCGCTGAAACGGCCCCGGAGCGCCTGCGCCAGCACACCGGCTTCGGCGAGGCCCTTGCCGGGCAGGAAAATCACGAATTCCTCGCCGCCGAAGCGCGAGCAGATCGCGTCGGCGGGCAGGCTCTGCCGGAGCGTATCGCCGAAAACCTGGATCACGCGATCGCCCGCTTCGTGACCGAAGCGGTCGTTGACCTGCTTGAAATGATCGATATCACCGATGACGACCGAGCCGCGCAGCGCGCTTTCCTTCTCGATCCGTTCGAGACGCATGTCGAAGCCGCGCCGGTTGAGCAGGCCGGTCAGCGGATCTCGCTCCGCGGCATCCTTGAGCGTGCCGATCGCACGATGACCCAGTGCGGCGACGATCGAGAGCACATACAGGACGCCGATCAGGGCGGTCGTCACATGCATCGCCTGGGCGTAGGAGGACTCGGCAAAATCCTCCAGCCGGTCGCTGGAACTGGCGAAGGAGACGAAAACCAGGGCGCGGATCAGGGAATCGACCACGACGATGCTGCCCGTCAGCACGACGGCCCGGTCGGTCAGCGTCAGGGCGCGGTTCATGACGCCGGCCAGGGCAAATCCCAGGAGGCAGGAGGTGGCCACGTCGTTGAGCAGCAGTTCGAGATGGAGGCTTTCGAGCCGCAACACCACGTAGACGTTCATGACGAGA
>JAGRLJ010000281.1 GCA_020441805.1 Rhizobiaceae bacterium | reverse complement strand
CGGCTCGGTCACGCCCTTTTCCGTGCCGGCGACCTTGGCGGTGTAGTCGGACAGGAAGTGATACATGGCCTGGTCGGGGGTGAGCCGGGCGATCGGCGGCATCACGCCGAAGGCGTCGGCCGTCAGCATGATGATGGTGCGCGGATGGTTGCCGCGGCCGGTCGCCGACGCATTGGGGATGAAATGCAGCGGATAGGCGGCGCGCGTGTTCTCGGTCAGCGAGCCGTCGTTGAAATCGGGCAGCCGGGCCTCGTCGAGCACGACATTTTCAAGCACCGTGCCGAAGCGCTGGGTGGTGGCGAAGATCTCCGGTTCGGATTCGGCCGAGAGCCTGATGGTCTTGGCATAGCAGCCGCCCTCGAAATTGAAGACGCCGTTTTCGCCCCAGCCATGCTCGTCGTCGCCGATCAGCGTGCGGTTCGGATCGGCCGAGAGCGTGGTCTTGCCGGTGCCCGACAGGCCGAAGAACACGGCGGTGTCACCCTCCTTGCCCATATTGGCCGAGCAATGCATGGGCATGACTCCCTTGGCCGGCAGGAGATAATTGAGCACGGTGAAGACCGACTTCTTCATCTCGCCGGCATAGGACGTGCCGCCGATCAGGACGAGGCCGCTGGTGAGGTCGCAGGCGATCACCGTCTCCGAGCGGGTGCCGTGGCGGTCGGGATCCGCCTTGAAGTCCGGCAGGTCGATGATGGTGAGTTTCGGCAGGAAGGTTTCGAGCGCGTCCGCTTCCGGCCGGATCAGGAGATTGCGGATGAAGAGCGAGTGCCAGGCGAATTCGGTGATGACCCGGGTCGGCAGCGCATTGTCCGCATCGGCGCCGCCGATCAGGTCCTGGACATAGAGGGACTTGCCCCGGGCATGGGCGAGCATGTCGGCCTTGAGCACGGCGAAATGCGCCGGCGACATCGGGCGGTTGTTGTCCCACCAGATCGTGTTTTCGGTGTTGGCGTCGCGGACGACATGCTTGTCCTTCGGCGAACGGCCGGTGTGCTGGCCGGTGAGCGCGCGCAACGCGCCCTGCGCGGTGAGGACGGCCTCGCCATTGCGGATCGCCTCTTCATAGAGCGCCGGCTCGGAATAATTATAACGAACGGAGACCAGACCGGCAAAACCAAATGCTTCCAGGCGATTCTCAGGGTTCGTCATTCCGAGTTCTTTCATGGCTCCATCCTTTCACGTGAGCGCGGTCGCTGTTCGACGCTCCGAGATAACGCACAGCTTATTTAAAAACACAAGTGGGCCGGACTAGAAAACGTTAATTCTATCAATGCATTAATCGATTTAAAGAAAAGTCAGATTTTTTAAATCGTTTGTAGCCCGAGGCCGCGAGACCGTTTTGGCACGGCCATGTACCATCTCGCGCCCCGGCAAAAAAACAACCTGCGGACTCTTTGCCACAATTTGTTCCACCTTTATACTCATGAGACTGCGTGGCGCCGCCCGAAAGCGGCCGGAAGTGGAACGGCAATCCCGGAGACCCATATGCAGACAATCGCGCTGGTGGACGACGACCGCAACATCCTGACCTCGGTGTCGATCGCGCTCGAGGCGGAGGGCTACAAGGTCGAAACTTACACCGATGGCGCCTCGGCCCTCGACGGCCTCTTGCAGCGGCCGCCGCAGCTCGCCATCTTCGACATCAAGATGCCGCGCATG
>JAGRLJ010000280.1 GCA_020441805.1 Rhizobiaceae bacterium | reverse complement strand
TCATCCACGAGCGCCTGCCCGGCATCGCCGAATCGGCGCGCATCTTCGCCGGCGTCGACGTCACACGCGAGCCGATACCGGTGCTGCCGACCGTCCACTACAGTATGGGCGGCATCCCGACCAACTACTGGGGCGAGGTGCTCAATGCCGACGGCGCCAATCCCGAGCGTATCGCGCCCGGCCTGATGGCGGTGGGCGAGGCCGGCTGCGCCTCGGTGCACGGCGCCAATCGCCTCGGCTCGAATTCGCTGATCGACCTCGTGGTTTTCGGCCGCGCCGCCGCGATCCGCGCCGGCGAGGTGATCGATCGCGCCGAGCCGGTCCCGGCGCTCGACATCGCCGCCTGCGACCGGATCATGGACCGGTTCGACCGGCTCAGGCATGCCAACGGCTCGACGCCGACGGCCGTGCTGCGCGAGAAGATGCAGCGTGCCATGCAGGAGGACGCCGCCGTTTTCCGCACCCAGGAATCGCTTGAAAGCGGCTGCCGGCGGCTCTCGGAAATCTGGGGCGAGCTCAAGGACGTCAAGGTTACCGACCGCTCGATGATCTGGAATTCGGATCTCGTCGAGACGCTGGAGCTCGAAAACCTGATGGCCTGCGCCATCACCACGGTTTTCGGGGCCGAGGCGCGCAAGGAAAGCCGGGGCAGCCATGCCCGCGAGGACTATACGGAAGGCAAGTTCGCGGGCCGCGACGACGAGAACTGGCGCAAGCATACGCTGGCCTGGGTTTCTCCGGAAGGCAATATCAAGCTCGATTACCGGCCGGTCCATACCGACCTGATCGCCGACGGCATCGATCCGCACAAGATCGAGCCCAAGGCGCGGGTGTATTGATCGATGATGGCGGCGGGTGAACAGTATTTCTATATCGTAGCCGTGGCAGTATCGCCGCGCGCCGCCCGGGATGGATTTTTCGCCTGCCGTTGCTGTGACGATTATTGCCTGAGCGAAGCTGGCGGCTTCGAGATTTGCGAGAATTGCGGCTGGGAAGACGGCCCCGCCCAAGAGATGCATCCCGACCTCGCCGGCGGCGCTAATCGAGTCAGCCTCTCGGAAGCAAGGTCGAATTTCCACAGTGACGGCTATGCCGATCCGGCCAGACTTCGCCGGCGTCCTAACTTGCCATAGAATGGACAGATAGAATGGTTGAACTCACCCTCCCCAAGAATTCCACGATGACCGAGGGCAAGGTCTGGCCCAAGCCCGCAGGCGCCAGGAATCTCCGCGAATACCGCATCTATCGCTGGTCGCCGGACGACGGGAAGAACCCGGCGATCGATACCTATTACATCGATGTCGACGACTGCGGTCCGATGGTGCTCGACGCGCTCATCTACATCAAGAACAAGATCGACCCGACGCTGACCTTCCGCCGCTCCTGTCGCGAGGGCATCTGCGGCTCCTGCGCGATGAATATCGACGGCACCAACACGCTCGCCTGCACCAAGGGCATGGACGAGGTGAAAGGCACGGTGAAGATCTACCCGTTGCCGCATATGCCGGTGGTGAAGGATCTCGTGCCGGATCTCAGCAATTTCTACGCCCAGCACCGGTCGATCGAACCCTGGCTGAAGACGGTTTCGCAGACGCCGGCCAAGGAATGGCGCCAGAGCCACGAAGACCGGCTCAAGCTCGACGGCCTCTATGAATGCATCCTCTGCGCCTGCTGCTCGACCTCCTGTCCGAGCTACTGGTGGAACGGCGACCGCTATCTCGGCCCGGCCGTGCTGCTCCAGGCCTATCGCTGGCTGATCGATTCCCGGGACGAGGCCAAGGGCGAACGTCTCGACAATCTGGAGGACCCGTTCCGGCTTTACCGCTGCCACACGATCATGAACTGCGCCCAGACCTGCCCGAAGGGGCTGAATCCGGCGAAGGCGATCGCCGAGATCAAGAAGATGATGGTCGAGCGCCGGGTCTGATGCTCGAAGGCTTCTCGCCCCACGCCGTCAGCGAGGTGCGAAGACGCCTTGACGAGGCGCGCGCGTCCGGCGTGCGCATTCTCTTTGCCATCGAAAGCGGCAGCCGCGCCTGGGGTTTCCCCTCGCCCGACAGCGATTATGACTGCCGCTTCGTCTATATCCGTCCGATCGACGATCATTTGAAGCTGACGGTGGACCGCGACGTCATCGAATTTCCCATCGAGGGCGAGATCGACACCGGCGGCTGGGATCTCCGCAAAGCCCTGCTGCTCGCGCTCAAGGGCAACGCCGTCGCTGCGGAATGGGCGGATTCGCCATTCTCCTACGAGGAGATCGACGGTTTCCGCCGCCGCTTTCGGGACCTGCTGGAAAAGATCATCGTGCCGGCGCAGGCGGCGCGCCACTATGCCGGCCTTCTTCGACATCACATGCCCAAAGACGCATCCGATACGAAGCTGAAGCGCCTGTTCTATGCTTTGCGGCCCGCGCTTTCGCTCCAATATATGCAAGAGCGCGATTACCGTGAGCTTCCGCCGATGACTATCTCCCGGCTGCTCGAAAAGGTCGAAATCGACGTGGCGCTCCGTACGGTTATCGATGAGCTCGTGGCGATGAAGAAGGCCACCCGCGAGATGGGCATGGGGCCGATGCCGGCGCCCATCGAGACCTATCTGGCCGATGTCGATGCGCGTTACGCAGCGATGCCGCGCCATCGCGACGAGATCGATCAGGTGTCGATCCGCCGCCGCCATGAGCTCGCGGAGAGCTTCTATATCGACATGGTCAGGGCGGAGAACGCCGCCGCCGCAGGTGTTACGACTTGATTAACCGTATCGGCTTACGTTAAATCCGCCGCAATTTCCTGATTTCGGGAAGTGAGACAGGACGACGAAGGAGACGGGAATGCAGGGTTCGAAAGTGATCGCGGTCGTCGCGGCAGGCTTGCTGCTGGCAAGCTGCGGCACCGACCGGATGGACACGACCGATACCAGCATGCGTCCGGAGCCGCTCGAGGCGCAGCCGGTGCAGACGGTCGAATCTGGCCAGTTGCCGGATCCGACCACCGATACGTCGCAGTTCCCGCAAAAGCCCGCCGACGATCCGGCGCTGGCCCAGCAGCAGACGGACCAGATGGCGTCAGCCGCTCTGGACGTGAAGAAAGAGAGCCTGGTGGGAAGCTGGAAGGTCAGCGCCAATGGCGTGAGCTGCCAGATGTTCCTGACGCTCACCAATCTCGGCTCCGGCTCGCGCGGCGGCACGCGCGGCTGCGGCAACGAACTGGCGCTGATGAATTCCTGGGAAGTGGCGGGCAAGCAGGTCCTGGTCAAGGACCGCAACGGCAACCAGATCGCGAGCTTCTTCAAGACCGCCGACAGTCAGTTCAACGGCCGCAGCTCGACGGGCACGCCGATCACCCTCTCCCGGTAACAGCCAGGTTTCCTCCTGAATGCAGCCGCCGCCCGACTATTCCGTGAGCGTCGTCGAGCGGCTCGAAGCGATGGCGCAGGACGGCCAGGTCACCCGAGACCCGCAGCAGATGATGGTGGCGCGGCGTCTCGACGGCGTGCTCACAGCGCTGAAATCGCGGATGCCGGCGAAGAAGTCCTCGGCGCTCGGCTGGCTTTTCGCCGCCAGGCGCAACACCGAACATCCGGTGCGCGGCCTCTATATCCATGGCAGTGTCGGGCGCGGCAAGACCATGCTGATGGACATGATGTTCGAGCTCGCACCGACGACGCGCAAGCGGCGGGCGCATTTCCACGAATTCATGGCCGATGTCCATGCCCGCATCCATGCCCATCGCCAGAAGCTCAAGCGCGGCGAGACGCGCCAGGCCGATCCGGTACCGCCGGTCGCCGCCGCGCTGCATGACGAGGCGGCGCTGCTCTGCTTCGACGAGTTCACCGTCACCGACATCGCCGATGCGATGATCCTGTCGCGGCTCTTCACCGAGCTCTTCCAGCGCGGCTCGGTGCTGGTCGCCACGTCGAATGTCGAGCCGGACAACCTCTACAGGGACGGCCTCAACCGTCAGCTTTTCCTGCCTTTCATCGACCTTCTCCGGCGTTATACCGATGTCGTCTCGCTGGATTCGTCGACCGATTACCGGCTGGAGAAGACCAGGAGCCTGCCCGTGTGGCTCGCGCCGCTCGGCCCCGAGACCGATGCGCGGATCGAGGCCGCCTGGCATGGCCTGACCGACGGCGTGAAGCCGCGACGCGAGGTGATCGAGATGAAGGGCCGGCAGGTGCCGGTGCCGATGGCGGCCGTGGGCGCGGCGCGTTTCTCCTTCCGCGATCTCTGCGAAAAGCCGCTCGGCGCATCGGATTATCTCGCGATCGCCGAGCGCTATCCGACCGTGTTCATCGAACATATTCCGGTGCTGACGCCGCAGCAGGGCAACGAGACCAAACGCTTCATCAACCTGATCGATACGCTTTACGACAACCATGTCCGGCTCGTCGCCTCCGCCGAGGCCATGCCGGAGGCATTGCTGCCGGTACGCCGGGGCACGACCGGCTTCGAATTCGACCGGACGGTGTCGCGGCTCTTCGAGATGCGCAGCCAGGATTATCTCGGCTCCGGCCGGCAATAGGCGAAAAGTACGATCGAATTTAGGATAAGAATTGACGTTTACGTAAGATAATTTGTATCTAACCGATTGAATTTGCTTGCCTGAAAATAATGCGTTGACTTTTCTGCTTTTGGGGCTAAGCCGGTTGCCCAAAGGCGACAGCTTCTGTCAGCCGCCGCCTCGAAGGTCTTAACCAGAACAAGGACATATTCCATGGCGCGTAAGAAGATCGCTCTCATCGGTTCCGGCATGATCGGCGGCACGCTGGCCCATCTCGCGGGCATGAAGGAACTGGGCGATGTGGTGCTGTTCGACATCGCCGACGGCATTCCGCAGGGCAAGGGCCTCGACATCGCGGAATCCTCGCCGGTCGACGGTTTCGACGCCAACTATACCGGCGCGAGCGACTATTCCGCGATCGAGGGCGCGGATGTCTGCATCGTCACCGCCGGTGTTCCGCGCAAGCCCGGCATGAGCCGC
>JAGRLJ010000279.1:534-1918 GCA_020441805.1 Rhizobiaceae bacterium | reverse complement strand
CGGATGTCGACCAGATCGACGGCCTCTCGCCCGCGATCTCGATCGAGCAGAAGACGACATCGAGAAATCCGCGCTCGACGGTCGGCACCGTCACCGAGATCTACGACTATATGCGCCTGCTTTTCGCGCGCGTCGGCGTTCCCTATTCGCCCGCCACCGGGCTTCCGATCGAGAGCCAGACCGTCAGCCAGATGGTCGACCGCGTGCTCGCCTTCGAGGAAGGCACCCGGCTCTATATCCTTGCGCCGATGGTGCGGGGCCGCAAGGGCGAGTACAGGAAAGAACTCGCCGACCTGATGAAGAAGGGCTTCCAACGGGTCAAGATCGATGGCCAGTTCCACGAGATCGCCGACGCGCCGGCGCTCGACAAGAAATACAAGCACGATATCGACGTTGTGGTCGACCGTATCGTCGTCCGGCCCGACATGGCTTCGCGCCTCGCGGACTCCTTCGAAACCTCGCTGAAGCTCGCCGACGGGCTGGCGGTCGCCGAATTCGCCGACAAGCCCCTGCCGAAGGAGGATACCGCCGAGGGCGGCGCGGCCAACAAATCGCTCAACGAAACGCATGAGCGGGTGATTTTCTCCGAAAAGTTCGCCTGCCCCGTCTCCGGCTTCACCATCCCGGAGATCGAGCCGCGGCTTTTCTCCTTCAACAATCCCTTCGGCGCCTGCCCGACCTGCGACGGCCTGGGCTCGCAGCAGAAGATCGATCCCGACCTGATCGTGCCCGAAACGCACCGGACACTGCGCGACGGCGCGGTGGCGCCTTGGGCCAAGTCGTCCTCGCCCTACTACAACCAGACGCTCGAGGCGCTTGGCAAGGCCTATGGCTTCAAGCTCTCCAACCGCTGGAGCGAGCTCAGCGAGGAGGCGCAGGATGCGATCCTGAACGGCACCGGCAAGCGGGAAGTGACCTTCCACTATGCCGATGGCGCGCGTTCCTACCAGACGACCAAGACGTTCGAGGGCATCATCCCCAACCTCGAACGGCGCTGGAAGGAGACCGACTCGGCGTGGTCGCGCGAGGAGATCGAACGGTTCATGAGCGCGGCGCCCTGTCCGGCCTGCGCCGGCTACCGGCTCAAGCCCGAGGCGCTGGCTGTCAAGATCGACGGACGGCATATCGGCCAGATCTCGGAAATGTCGATCAAGGTCGCCAACGACTGGTTTCTCGACCTGCCCGAAAGGCTCAACGCCAAGCAGAACGAAATCGCCGTCCGGATCCTCAAGGAAATCCGCGACCGGCTGAAATTCCTCAACGATGTCGGCCTCGACTATCTGTCGCTGTCGCGCAATTCCGGCACGCTGTCGGGTGGCGAGAGCCAGCGTATCCGGCTGGCGTCGCAGATCGGCTCGGGGCTGACGGGCGTGCTCTACGTGCT
>JAGRLJ010000279.1:0-516 GCA_020441805.1 Rhizobiaceae bacterium | reverse complement strand
AGCGCGACAATGCGCGGCTGCTCGACACGCTCAAGCACCTGCGCGATATCGGCAATACGGTCATCGTCGTCGAACATGACGAGGACGCGATCCTGACCGCCGACCATGTGGTCGATATCGGTCCGGCGGCAGGCATTCACGGCGGGAAGGTCGTCGCCGAGGGCCGGCCGGCCGATATCATGAACAATCCGGATTCGCTCACCGGCAAATACCTGTCCGGCGAATTGTCCGTCGCCCTGCCCTCCGAGCGGCGCAAGCCGAGGAGGGGCCGTGAGATCAAGGTGGTCGGCGCGCGCGGCAACAATCTGAGGAACGTCACCGCCTCGATCCCGCTCGGCGTGTTCACGGCGGTCACAGGCGTCTCGGGCGGCGGTAAATCGACCTTCCTCATCGAAACGCTCTACAAGGCGGCGGCGCGTCGGGTGATGGGCGCGCGCGAGAACCCGGCCGACCACGACAGGATCGACGGCTTCGAGCATATCGACAAGGTGATCGATATCGACCAGTCGCCGATCG
>JAGRLJ010000278.1 GCA_020441805.1 Rhizobiaceae bacterium | reverse complement strand
CGCCATCTTCTTCCAATGACCCGCCTGCCGGTGCGATGGATCGACGACCGGCCGACTGTGCCGGAAAAGCGTCCGCATGTCGTCAGGCCCGAAATGGCGGCAGGCTCAGCCCGCCGGAGCCATGCCGCCAGGGCGCACTTTCCGCCGGAGAGAAAATTGCGTCGCGCCGCGCCCCGAGGCCGCGTGAACGCTCCCCGGGGCCACGCCGGTCAAGTGCGTGAGTTTTTTACATAAAAAGTAGTTTAATTTAGCAAAATCAGTTGAAATCGTTTATTTTCAGCCGTATTATGACGTCAATATGTAACAATACTACAATTTACGAATGGAGAGAGCCATGATTTTTGCCGAACCACGCCTCTGCGGCGTCTCGATCGAACACGGCATGCTGGAGAATGGCGACGGTCACTACCGCAAGACCTATCGCGATCTCACGGGGCTCTACGCCGATGCGCCGGCCTTCGCGAAAATCCTTGCCGAAAAGGGCGATCAGGTTGCCTATGAAGTGACCTCGTATACGCCGGGCAAGAAGACGTCGGACATGATCATGGGCGTCACGCGGATGGAGCCGGGCAAGGTGGGACGGGAATATTACCTGACACGCGGGCATATCCATGCCAATGGCGACCGGCCGGAAATCTACTATACGCTTTCCGGACGCGGCATCATGCAGATGGAAAGCCCCGACGGAGAGGTGCGGCTGGTCGAGATGGGGCCGCAGCAGATCTGCTATGTGCCGCCCTTCTGGATCCATCGTTCGGTCAATATCGGCGATACCGACCTCGTCATGTTCTTCTCCTATCCGGCGGATTCGGGACAGGATTACGGCATTATCGAACGCTCGGGCGGCATGCGGGTGCGGATCGTGGACGACGGCAAGGGCGGCTGGGCGGCCGAGGACAATCCGGCCTGGACGAACCGGACCCCGGCCGAGGTGCGAACCATTCTCGAAAAGGCCGGGATGGCGGCCTGATCGGGACATCCGGACGGTTTTCGAACGCGATACGGCATGCCGGCCAGGCGCGCCGGCGGCGAGTCCGCGCCGAAACGGCCGGCAGTTCCGCCGGCCGGCTTGGCGGCGCGGGTGAAAATGTCGTATAGCTGCGCCGAAAACAGCCGAGCACAGCCTATGAACATCCTGGCCGAAACCCTTGCGCCGCGTAACATTCTCGAAGCAATTCGCATGATGCGCGCCGACCTGCGCAAGTCGGACCGGAAGGTGGCGGATGTGGTTCTGGAAAACCCGCACCGGATCCTGAACGCGACGGTCGCCGAAACCGCCGATATCGCCGAGGTCAGCCAGCCGACCGTGATCCGGTTTTGCGCGGCCATCGGCTGCGAGGGGTTTCAGGACTTCAAGATCCGTCTCGCGCAGAGCCTCGCGCTCGGCACGCCGGCCACCCAGTCCGCCATCGCGATCGACGATACGCCCGAGCAGGTCGCGTCGAAGATCTTCGATTATACGATCACCTCGCTCGACTGGGCGCGCCACAAGCTGGACATGACGCAGGTCAACGAGGCGGTGGCGCTCATTCTCGGCGCGCGCAGCCTCCAGATATTCGGCTTCGGCGCCTCGGCGATCGTGGCGCAGGATTTCCAGCAGAAATTTCCCCTTCTCGGCGTCCCGTGCCATGCCACGATGGACAGCCACCAGCAGCTCATGGCGGCGTCGATGATGCGCCCGGGCGATGTGGCGGTGGCGATCTCCAATACCGGCGAAACGCTGTCGATCGTGGAACTGGCGCGCCTGGCGCGCGAGCAGGGAGCGAAGGTGATCGCCATCACCGGCTCGGCAAATACCGCGCTCGCCAACTATGCCGATCTGCTGATCAATGTGGAAACGCTGGAAAATACCGACCTCTATACGCCGACGACATCGCGGATCGCCGCGCTGGTCACCGTCGATATCATCTCCACACTGGTGGCGCGGCGGCTGGACCGGGTCGAGAACCAGAAGCTCATGCGCATGAAGCGCTATCTGGCCCAGATCCGCCGGAACCAGATATTCTGAGGCCTCCGGCCCGGGCGGCCTGGGTTGCGCCTAACCCCTGATACGCGACGGCCTCAGCCCGAAGATATTCCGCCACGGACGGTCCGCCTTGCGCAGCACCATGGTCGCATCGACCACCACCACCAGCACCAGCACCCCGCCGATCACCACCGCCTGCCATTCGGACGGCACCGTCAGGAGATTGAAGGCATTGGTCAGCAGGGCGATGAAGGCCACACCGACCAGCGCACCGATATAGGATCCCTTGCCGCCGGCGATGGAGCCGCCGCCGATCAGGCAGGCGATGAAGATCTGCATCTCCTGCCCCTCGCCCATGTAACGGTTCGCCATGCCGACACGCGCCGTCATCAGCACGCCCGCCAGCGCGGCCATGCCGCCCGACAGCACGAAAGCGAGGAATTCGATCCGCCGGCGGTTCAGGCCCGTCGCCGCGGCGGCCTGCGGATTGCCGCCGAGAAACAGCAGGCTGCGTCCCGGAAAGGTCAGCCGCAGGAACAATTCGAAGCAGAGGCAGAGCACGAGCGAAAACAGGAAAAGTCCCGAAAGCCCGCCGATACCCCATTGGCCGAGCACGCTGAAACCCGGCGGAAAATTGGTGAAGCCGGCAAGCTTCTGGCCCGACATGATCACTTCGATAACGCCGCGCGTCATGTAGAGGACGCCCAGCGTCACGATCAGGTGGTTGATCCCCAGCCAGGCGACCATGACGCCGTTAAAGGCGCCGATGGCAAGACCGACGCCGAGGCCTGCCGCGAATCCCAGCGGCATCGGCGCGCCCGCATTCAGCGCCATGGCGGCGGCAATGCCGGAAATCCCCATCACCGCCCCCACCGAAAGATCGAAGCGGCCGATCATGAACAAGGTCATCATGCCCAGGGAGACGATCAGGTTGGGCGCGATGGAGGTCTGCAAGGAAGCGATATTGTTGGCGTCGAGGAAGGCGGGCGATACGATGGCCAGCGCCACCGCCATGACCGCCACGGCGGAGAACGTGAGCGTCTCCTGCTCCAGCCGCTGGGCGCGCAGGAACGAGGTTTTGCGGATATCGGCCACGGTCAGCCCTCCCTGCGGCGATTGACGATCGTATCGAAGGCGACGGTCACGATCAGCATCAGGCCGATCACGAACTGCTGGAAGACCGGCTCGACATCGTACATGATCATGCCGTTGAGCATCAAAGCCAGCATCAGCAGGCCGAGCACCGAGCCGCGCAGGTCTCCCCGCCCGCCGTAAAGGCTGGCCCCGCCGATGATCGCGGCGGTCACCATCACGAATTCCAGTCCCAGCCCCATGCGCACATCGGCGCTGGTGATGCGGGAGGCGGTGAAGATGCCGGCAAGTCCGGCGGTGACGGCGCTGACCATGAAAGTCACGATCTTGATCCGCCCCGCGCGGATGCCGTGGACGGTGGCCGAGCGCACATTTTCCCCGATGAAGCACATCTTGCGGAAAAGCGCCGACCGGCGCTGGAACGCCCAGCCGGCCAGCACCAGCGCGACCATCAGCACCACCGTCAGGCGGATGTCGAACAGATCCGTCCGCGCCAGCTTGCGGAAGGCGCGCGGATAGGTCTGCCCGCCCAGTCCGTTGGCGAGCACGTTGGCAAGTCCGCGCACGATCAGCATCGTGCCGATGGTCAGCATCAACGAGTTGATGTTGAAGCGCACGACCAGGAAGCCGTTGATGAAGCCGATCGCCGCGGCCAGGCAGAGCGAAAGCGCCGCCGCCGGCCAGAGGCCCCACCCCGCGACCAGAAGCGCGCCCGTGAGCGTGCCGGTCAGCGCGAAGACCGAGCCCACCGACAGGTCGATCTCGCGCATCACCATGACATAGGTGAAGCCGACAATGGCCAGGAAGTCGATGGAAACCCCGAACAGGATCGAATTCAGGTTTTGTGCCGAGGCGAAATTCTCGCGCGTCAGCGCCAGAAAGCCGAAGATCGCCAACGTCACCAGCGCCAGCGGCAGTATGTTCGCACCGAAACCCGCCGGCTTGCGTCCGGCGGCGGGGGGCGCGGCGCTCTCGCTGTTCTCGCTCATCGCCGTTGTCTCCTGCATGTTCAATGTCCACCCGCGGCAAGCGCCATCACGGATTCCTCACTCATCGCCTGGCCCGCGACCTCGCCGGCATGACGGCGCGTGCGCATCACCACGATTCGATGCGCCAGGCGCAGAAGTTCGGGCAGGTCGGACGAGAACACGAGAACCGCCTTGCCCGCCGCCGCCTCGCGGCGGGCGACATCGTGCACCTCCGCCTTGGCGCCGACATCGACGCCGCGCGTCGGTTCGTTCAGCACGATGACCTCGGGGGCGCTCGCCAGGCAGGCCGAAACCATCACCTTCTGCTGGTTGCCGCCCGAAAGCTGGCGCGGCAGGCCTTCCGGACCCGGCACCCGGATGGCGAAGCGGCGAATGTCCTCGCGCGCCTGCTTGTCGATGGCGCGTGGATCGACGAAACCGAAGCGCGACCGGCGGTCGAGCACCGGGGCCGTCACATTGTCGGCGATGCAGCGGCCCATATATAGACCGGCTTCCTTGCGGTTGCCGTTCAGGTAGCTCATGCCGCGCGCCATCAATGCGGCGGGCGACAGGTCGTGGACCGGCTGGCCAAGGAGCTCCATTCGCCCCGAGGTCGGCGGCACAACGCCGAATATGGCGCGTGAAAACTCTTCCGCCCCCGACCCTTCAAGGCCGAAAACCCCGACGATCTCGCCGCGCCGCACATCCAGCCGCATATCCTCGAAGGCACCCGGCAGGCTCATTCCCTCGATCCTGAGCGCCGCCGGCGCATCGGACAGCGCGGCGGGATCGGGCTGTTCGACGGGCTCCAGGTTCCGCCCGACCATGCGCCGGATCAGGTCGTTCTCGGTCAGATCGCGATTCTCCAGCGTCTCGACGAACTGCCCGTCGCGCAGGACGGTAACGTGGTCGGAAATCTCCAGCACCTCATGCAGGCGGTGGGAGACGTAAAGGATCGTATGACCCGAAGTCCGGAGCCGCTTGATCAGGTTCATCAGCGTCTCGGCCTCGACATTGTTGAGCCCCGATGTGGGCTCGTCGAGGATCAACAGGCTGGCGTCGCTCTCGACAGCGCGCAGGATCTCGACGATCTGCTGCTGGCCGGGGGTCAGCTGACCCAGGATCTCGCGCGGATCGACCGACAGGCCGAAGAGCCGCAGAAGTTCGGCGGCGCGCCCGTACATGCGGGCGAAGTCGATGCGTCCGCCCTTTCGCGGCATGCGCCCGACGAAGATGTTCTCGGCCACCGACATGTTGGGGAAAACGGCCAGCTCCTGGTGGACCATGGCGATATCGCCATGCGCTCTTTCCGCCGCGCTGGTCGCCCGGCCGCCCAGGCGGACCTCGCCCTCGTCGGGCTCCACCTCGCCGTTGATGATCTTCAGCGTCGTGCTCTTGCCGGCGCCGTTCTCGCCCAGAATGGCGTGAACCTCGCCGCGTCCCACGGCGAAGCCGACGCCGAGCAGCGCCTTGACCGCGCCGTAACTCTTGCTGACACCGGAAAGGCTCAGGATCGGTTCATCGCTCATCGGACATTTCCCGACTCATTGTTTTCAAGCAATTCCGGACGCAAAACCGCTTCGCACTGTTTCCGGAATTGCTCTAAGGAATGAAAGGGCCGCTCCCGCGCCTGGCGGGAGCGGCCGGACTGCCGTTCT
>JAGRLJ010000277.1 GCA_020441805.1 Rhizobiaceae bacterium | reverse complement strand
GATGACGACACGGCGGATGGCGGAGGATTGCGACAATCCGTGGCGAGTCTATTGCTCGCCACCCCGCGCAGTTCAAACAGGAATACCGATATGGTCGAACTTTATGGGAATCACAGGTCGCGTCGCGACCTGGCAGCTCACGCCGGTTCCCTGTCCCAATTCGCCGGGGTCCGGCTCATGACGCTGGGCGACGGCGTCGAGCGCGGCGTGCGGATGCTGGAGTTCCGCAGCGGCACCGGACTTCGCTTCACCGTCCTTGTCGACCGTTGCCTCGACATTGCCGATTGCGACTATCGCGGCATGTCGATCGGCTGGCACTCGGCGGCGGGCTTCAAGAATCCGGCGCTGCATGACGCGGAGGGGGAGGGCGGCCTCGGCTGGCTGCGGTCCGCCTCGGGCCTGCTGGTGACCTGCGGCCTCGACCAGATGCTGTTCATGAACGAGGAGCCGGGCGACCATTATGTCTACGGCCCCCGCGAGAGCATCAGCCATCCGCTGCATGGCCGGGTCGGCATGATCCCGGCGCGGCTGACCGGCTATGGCGAGCACTGGTCGGGCGACGAGATGACGCTCTGGTGCGAGGGGATCGTCAGCCAGGGCGCCGTTTTCGGCGAGCATCTCGAACTGACCCGCCGCATCGAGATCTCGGCCGGGACCAACGACATCCGCATCGCCGACCGGGTGGTCAATCGCGGCTTTTACCGAACGCCGCATATGTATCTCTACCATGTCAATGTCGGCCATCCGGTATTGGCTGAGGGCTCGCGTTACGTCGCGCCAATCGCCGATGTCGTCTGGGCGGGCCATGCGGGCGAGGACTATCGCCGGCAAGGCGTCGGCTATCGCACCATGCCGGCGCCGCAGACAGGTTTCCACGAGCAGGTGTGGCAGCACGAAATGGCGGTGGATGCGGTGGGTGAGGTGCCGGTCATGCTCGTCAACGATCACCTCGAAATTGCCTTCGAGGTGATCAACCGGAAGGATCAGTTTCCCTGCAATTATCAATGGCAGAACTTCCATGCCGGGCAATATGCGATCGGCATGGAGCCCTCGACCAACCATGTGCGGGGCAGGGCTTTCGCCACCGAGCGCGGCGAGCTGATCCGGCTGGAGCATGGCGACGAGCGCCGCTATGACGTGACCTTCCGAATCCTTTCCGGCCGGGACGATATCGCTCGCGAGGAGACCCGCATCCGCGCCATCGCCGCGCAGCCGGAGGAGGATTATCCCGTGCCGTCCGGCAATCATCGCCCGATCGAGGGCCGTTGACGGTTTGACGCGCCGAAGCATTGCCGGTGTCCGGAGCGCATTCGAGCGGCCGTCGTCGTCGATCGTCTCCGATTGGGGTGGCGGCGACGATACGGCGGCCTGTGATTGACAGCACCGATAAAACGCGCTTACTCTTTCGTACACAAACAAAAGGGGCGGGAAGCTCTTCGACGGGGACGTGCCGATGCCGACAGGCGCATTCGCGGGACCGGAAGGCTTTGCCGTTCGGAGGACGTGACCGTGCCGGGATGCTCGGCGGACCAGCAAATTCGGGAAAGCGCGTGGCGGCGGCCCGGAATTGCGATAAATAAAGGATGGAGCCTTTTCGTTCCGGAGGGACGTGGAGCGCTTCTGGTTTCAACGGCAAGAACTGGGGAACGCCAAATGACGGATTTTATCTTCTCGGCAGGTTCTGGAATGACGCGCCGGACGGTGCTCAAGGGCACCGCGACGGCGGCCGCGCTGCTGGCGGCGCCGGCGGTGCTCAGGGCGCAGGCCGGCGGCAAGATCAGGCTCGGCGCTCCGTTCCACCGTACGGGCATCGGCGCATCCTACGGCCGCTGGTATGAGCGCGTGGCGGTGGCGGCGCTGAAGCTGATCAACGAGGGCGGCGGCATCAACGGCATGGAAGTCGAGATGATCGTCGAGGATGACGGCACCGACCCGAAGCGCGGGACCGAGGTCATCGAGAAATTCGCGACCGAGCACAAGGTCGACGCGGTTTTCGGCCATCTCTTCAGCCATGTGGTCGCCGCGGCCGGCCCCCGCGCCGGCGAGCTCAAGATGCCCTATCTCCTGTGTTCCGAAGGCCATCAGCTCGCCGCCGGCGGCCTCAACCGCTATACGTTCCAGCCCTGCATCACCGACGTCAAGAGCCAGGTGTCGTCCATGGCGCCCTGGGTCGCCCAGAATCTCGGCAAGAAGGTCGCCATGATCTTCCCGGACTACGCCTTCGGCCATGACCATCGCGACTATTTCTCCGCGGCGATGAAGGCGCAGGGCGGCGAGGTGACGACGCTGATCCCGGTTCCGCCGACCGAAAGCTCCTTCACCCGCTACTTCCCGCAGATCCCGTCGGATATCGACGTGCTCTACCACGTCATGGTCGGCCCGGCGGTCCTGACCTTCGTCAAGGAGCTCGGCGACCATTTCGGCAGCGAACGGCCGCAGATCTTCGGCTTCATCGATTCGCTGGAGGCGGTGGATCTCACGACGCCGCAGCTCGATTACCTGAACGGCACCTATTTCTGGGAAGGCATGCCGCGCTATGCCCAGGCCGACCAGAGCGAATTCGACAAGTTCTATCGCGAGAAGGTGGGCGTGGACGCCAGCGGCGCCTCGACCTCCGACGCCAAGGACGTCTCGACCTATGCGCATATGTTCTCCGTCTGGGAAACGCTCTTCGTGATCAAGCAGGCGATGGAAGCCGCCAATTACAAGGGGCCGGAACAGAAGAAGGATTTCATCGTCGCGCTCGAGTCGCTCGACAAGCTGGCGGCCGGCAACGAGCATCCGCAGGGCGAGAAGGTCTTCAACGGCAAGACGCACCAGGTCTTCGGCCGGCAATCGATCTCCAAGGTCGAGGATGCGAAGCTGACGGTGGTGCATACGACCTCCATCGAGGACGGGATGTATCCCGACGAAGTCGACTACACGAAGCAGGAACTCTGAGATTTCGGATTTCCGATTTCCGGAACAGCGACCCGCCGGCATGGGTCCGGCGGCCGCCTCCCGTCGTCCCGAGATCGAAGGTTCCGCCGCATGGCACTCGGCCCCTATCTTTTCCTCGCAGTTCTCGAAGGCCTGGTGCAGGCGTCGGTGCTTACCGTCACCGCCGTCGGCCTGTCGCTGGTCTTCGGCGTCATGCGGGTGGTGAATGTCGCCCATGGCGAATTCGTCATGCTCGGCGCGGTCTTCGCTTGGTTCGTGACCAGCTTCCTGACCGGCCATCCGGCGCTCGGCTTCATCGCGGCGCTGGTCGTGAGCCCGCTGATCGTCGGCGCGATCGCCTATGCCAGCGAGCGGCTGGTGCTCAAGAGGCTCAATTACGATCCCGAGGCGACGATCGTCGCCACGATCGGGCTGCTCTACATTTTCCAGCAGTCGGCGCTGATTTTCTTCGGCCCCAATGCGCGGGCGGTGGAGCCGCCTTTCTATTGGCGGATCCGGTTTCCCTGGTTCGGCTATGACGGCTACAAGCTGTTCATCATCGCCGCCGCCGTGGCGCTGATGCTCGCGGTCTGGTTCGTCATGAAGAAGACCCGGATCGGCATCGTCATGCGCGCCACGCAGCTGGACCGGGAGACGGCGCGCGCCTTCGGCATCAATGTCGACCGGGTATCGGCGACGGTCTTCGCGCTCGGGGCGATGCTGGCCGCGATGGCGGCGGTTCTCGTCGTGCCCATCCAGCAGGCCCACTATCTCATGGGCCAGGACCCTCTGCTTCTGTCCTTCATCGTCGTCATCATCGGCGGCCTCGGCAGCGTGCAGGGCACGGTGATCGCGGCGGTCATCATCGGCCTTTCTGACGGCATCCTCTCTGTCTTCTTCTCGCCGACGCTCGCCAAGATGGTATCGACGATGCTGGTCGCGCTCGTCCTGGTCTTCCTGCCGAACGGGCTATTCGGAAAGGCGGAGCGATGAACGGCGCCGATATCCGACGCAACCTTATTCTTCTCGCCATCGTGCTCGTCGCGATCTTCGGCCTGCAATTCGTCCTGCCGGAATATTACGTCCTGACGGCGACCCGCATGATGGTGCTCGCCGTCTTCGCTGTCGGGTACAATATGCTGCTCGGTTATGTCGGGCTGCTCAGCCTGGGCCATGCCATGTTCTTCGCGGCGGGGCTCTATGGCGCCGGGCTTGCGGCCTATCATCTCGGCACGCCGGTGCCGCTCGCCTTTCTCGTCGGTATCGCCGCGGCGCTGGCGCTGGCGTTCGTCATCGGCTGGGTGGCGCTGCC
>JAGRLJ010000276.1 GCA_020441805.1 Rhizobiaceae bacterium | reverse complement strand
GGCGATGTCGACGGCATGGTCCATCTCTCCGATCTCGACTGGACCCGTCCGGGCGAGCAGGTCATCGAGGAATACAACAAGGGCGATGTCGTCCGTGCCCAGGTTCTCGACGTCGACGTCGAGAAGGAACGCATCTCGCTCGGCATCAAGCAGCTCGGCCGTGACGCTCTCGGCGACGCCGCCGCTTCCGGCGACCTCCGCAAGAATGCGGTCGTCTCCTGCGAAGTCACCGGCATCACCGATGGCGGCATCGAGGTGAAGCTCGTCAACTACGAGGACATCACCTCCTTCATCCGCCGCGCCGATCTCTCGCGCGACCGCGACGAGCAGCGCCCCGAGCGCTTCCAGGTCGGCCAGGTCGTCGATGCCCGCGTCACCAACTTCTCGAAGAAGGACCGCAAGGTTCAGCTTTCGATCAAGGCGCTGGAAATCGCNNNAGAAGGAAGCCGTGGCGCAGTTCGGTTCGTCCGACTCGGGTGCGTCGCTCGGCGACATCCTGGGCGCCGCCCTCAAGAACCGCGGCGGCGAATAAGCCCCCGCGTTCGGATCCAGAAAAGAGCCCGCCGGATCACCTCCGGCGGGTTTTTTCGTGGGATTTTCTAAAACCCGCCCATTCGCTGGTAGAGCGCGAAGGCGCGATCGGATTCCGATGAGTCGCGCGTGATGACGAGCCCGCCGTCCTCCTCCGGCGCGGGGTCGTGGATCGCGTCATATTCGTCGCGCGGCCGGCGCTTCTCCTCGCTTTCCTCGTGCTCCTCGCCGTCATCATCCTCAGCCTCGTCGCGGCTCCTATCGTCCTCGGCGCCTTCGACGCCCTCGTCCGGCGCGGGCTGGATCTGCGCATAGGCGAAGGGGACCGCATGCTGCGCGAGGTCGGGCCGAGCGGGCAGGGACCGTTCTAGGATCGCCGCGGGGGCGTCGTCGCTTTTCGCCTGTGGCGCGGCGCGGCCGGCCGGCATCTCCCGGGACGCGGCCCCGGCCGGTGTGCCGTCCGTCCTGTCGGCACGAACGGCGGATTGCGGCATCCGCTCGTCCCGTATCTTCGGAAGGTCCGGCTCACGGCTCTCCTGCGGGTCGGCGCTCATCGTCCGGGCGGGTAACCGGTCGGCGCCGGCAACGGCCTTCGGCAGGAGCATGGCCCGGTCGAGGGGAATGCCCGCCAGGATCTCAGCCGTTTTTGCCGGAAGGGCGGTCACGACCTCCACCAGGCCCTTGAGCGTCAGCATCGCCGGGGGGCGGCGGTCGGCGACAGCGGTCGCCTTTTCGGCAGGCGGCCGCTGCGTGTCCGCGTTTGCCGTCTCGACCGAGCCGTCCGCGATGGCCTGCGCGAAAACTCGGATCCTCTCGACCGCCGGTGGGTCGAGCCGAAGGTTGGCCGTCGATATGACGACCTTCCCGGAGCCGTTGGACGCCAGCGCGCGGGGCTCCGAAGGCCTGTCCTCGGGCGAAAGGGCGGCTTCTCCGGTATCGGGCTCCGCGACCATGGGTTCGGCTTCGGCAGCGACGGTATTTTCGGCAAGGCCGATCTCCTGTCCGTCCCTAGCCGGATATTCGCCTTGCCGTATGATTGCGACCGGCGTCCGCGACCCATCTCCCGATACCGTTCGCCGACCGTCGAGCGCAGGCTCCTGCCGGATGGGCTCTTCTCCGGGAGCGATGTCGGCGGGGAACTTTCCGGCTTGCGGGTTCGATCGGCTTTCCTCGCGGACGACGAGATCGTCCCGCACGGAGCCGGCCACCGTGGTGGGCGGAGAGCGATCCGCGACATGTCCCGTCGCCGCGTCATTGCGGCCCGCGCCGGGCTCGAACATCGATTTCAACTGGTCCTGTAGCACCCGGCCGTTGGCTGGCCGGCTGTCGATGGGCCTCGTCCTGGTCTCGGGGGAAAAGAGGCTCTGGCCGGCGGCGCTGTTGCGGGCTGCCGCGCGCATGGCGAGCGTCTCCTCCATATGGCCGTCGGCGGTTCCTTCCTGAAGGTAGGTACTGGTCGCGGCCGTCACCGAAGCGCGGCCGGGAAGGGCGGCAGGCGCTTCGACCATCGCCGTCAGCCGCGCGGCTTCGGGGCCGTCCGGCTTGCGCAGCGCGGCGGCCAGATCCGGAAGCGTGATCTTCAGGTTTTTCAGGCCGGATCGGATTTCGACCTGCAATCGTTCCGACTGCGGCATGGCGTCGATGGCGGCGATGATGCGGATGAAGAGCGCTGTCAGGGTTTCGTCCGGGCCGCGGGTCATTTTCAACGCCGCCGCGACATTGAGCGACAGGTTTTGCAGGATCGTGCGGGCGCCGACCGTGGCGGCGACCGCATTGACGCTGGTCAGGGGCGAATGCGACGGCAGTTCGGGTGAGACGAGCGCTTCGCCGGCTATCGCCTGGTTGCCGGCGGCGAAGTGCGCCTGTTCCTTGCGCGTGCCGGCATCCGGCGGCGCGGCATGCGCCTTGAGCGCGGTTCCGCCGGTTGTCGTCGAGGTAACGGCCATGGGTGACGTCAGCATGATGACACCTTGGTCTGGGTGAACGTGCATGGGGAACACGAAGCCGCTCATGCGGCCCCCGGCGACCTGCCGGCGGGTAACATGGAACGGCGCTTGATTGCATTGCGCCCAGGACGACCTATATTCGGTCGATGCTAGGAAATATTGGTTAATACAAGGCTAATTCCCTTCATGTCCCTGCGACCGCCCGTCCATTATCAACAGAATGCATCCGGGAAATCCCCGCTCAACGTGCTGGAATATGAGCTCATGGCCGAACGGGCCGACAGTCTCGGCCGCGCCGGGCTCAAGGCGGAAGCGGCGCTTGCCCGGCTCGCGGAAGCCTCGCCCGAGACCCGCGAAGCGCTGATCGACGATGCGGCGGCGGAGGTCTACGCCCTGTTCATCCAGCGGGAGATGTGTGGCCTGCGGAACGGTCGCGACGTCGTTGCGCGCTACGGCATTCCGGGCATTGTGATCGCCCGGCTGGGCGTGGCGCGCCCGAAGCCGGATGCCGCGTCATAGCGCATCGGCCAGGCCCTGAAGCGCGCGCACCGTATTCCAGTTTCGCGCCGTCATCGAAACCTTGAGCGTGCGCTCGACGATATTGCCGAGGACGGATTTTCCGAAACCGTCGGGCGTATGCAGATAGAGCGTGCCGTCGGCGATCCGCCATTCCTCGCTGCCGGCTTCCTTCGCCTCGAGCATGGCGATCCGGCCGGGTTCGGGCATCCGGTCGAGAATGAAGGCATGGACCGTCTTCGGTAGGGTTTCGGCCTGAGGATAGGGATTGGCCGATATGACATGGCCCCATTGCCGGGCCGTTCGCACCATCACGCCGACATCCATGGACTGATGGTCGCGGATCGCCATCGCGATCCTTGCCGCGAGCGCCGCCCCGTCATCCTCCGAGCTTCGGAACACCAGGTTGCCGCTCTGGAGATAGGTCGTGACCTCGGTGAAGCCGAGGGTCGAGACGGCTGCCTTCAGGTCCGCCATTTTCAGCACCTTGCCCCCGACATTGATGCCGCGCAGAAGCGCGATATGGGTCTGCATTCCCGTTCTCCTCATCCGGCGCTCTCGGCCGGACAACCAGGGTCACCAGCACGAAACTCACATAGAGCAACAGATACCACGATCCGAGCTTGCCGAAGGATACGAGATGCCAGACCTTTTGCGAGGGGTAGATCCAGGTGCCGGTGACGGTGCCGATATTCTCGGCGATCCAGAGAAAGAGCGAGGAGAGGAAGGCCGCGACCGTCAGCGGCATATGCAGCGTGGTCCGGTCGGTCGTGAAGTGGATCCGCACCCGCCAGAACACCGCGACCGTCGCCGCGAAGAGAAGGTAGCGGATATCCGGCAGGAAATGGTGGCTGAAGAAATTCGCATAGATGGCCGCCGCCAGCAGGCCTGTCGTCCAGAACGGCGGATAATGCGTGAAGCGCATATCGAAGATGCGGATGGTGCGGGCGATGAAGGAGCCGACCGAGGCATAGAGGAAGCCCGAGAAGAGCGGCACGCCGGCGATGCTGAAGAGCGAGGGTTCGGGATAGGCCCAGGAGCCCATGTGGACCTTGAAGATCTCCATGATCGTGCCGGTGACGTGATAGACGAAAATCACCCGCGCCTCGTCCCAGCTTTCCATCCTGAAGCGGAGGAACAGGATCTGCACGGCGAGCGCCGCGAGAAACAGGAAGTCGTAGCGCTGGAGCGGCCATTCGGCTTGCCAGGTGAACTTGGTCGCGATCATCAGCCCGAGCATGATGGCCGCGAACAGGCAGGCCCATGCCTGCTTCAGGCCGAAGAGGGTGAATTCGGCGAGCCACCAGGGCAGCCCGGCAAGCCAGCGGCGCAGGATCCGCCGCATCGGTTCGAGATAGGGGCCGGTCTCGTGATCTGCCTTCCGGTCCGGACACTTCATTCTTGACGGCTCGTCCCCTGTCTGGCGGAGCGACGATTTCACCCTTCGCCCGTTCCTATGTTGATCGGACGTTTGGGCGACTGGAAATGAAGGCGTCGTCATTGCAAAAAAAGATAGCGACGCGTGGAAGCATTGCGTCCTCATCCGGGGGGGAGCCATTTCATTGAGCGATGAAAGGCCCCGACCGGCGGCAAGAGGCTGGAGGGGCTCCCGGTCTTCGGCGGCTAACCCTCAGCTATGGGCGAAGATATCCGTCTCTTCCCAGCCGAGCAGGTCGAGCTTGGCGCGCGTCGGCAGAAATTCGAAGCAGGCTGTCGCCATGTCCCACCGGCCGTCGCGGATCAGTCGCTCCGTCAGCTTCTCGCGCAGCGCATGCAGATGGAGGACATCCGATGCGGCATAGTCGAGCTGCGCCTGGGTCAGCGTCTCGGCGGCCCAGTCGGATGATTGCTGGACCTTGGAAATGTCGACCTCCAGCAACTCCCTGAGATTGTCCTTGAGCCCGTGCCGGTCGGTATAGGTGCGGGTTAGGCGCGATGCGATCTTGGTGCAGAAGACCGGCTGGGCGGTGACGCCGAAAGTGTGGAACAGGACCGCGATGTCGAAGCGGCCGAAATGGAAGATCTTCTGCCGGATCGGATCGGCGAGCATGGCAACGAGGTTCGGCGCCTCGGTCTGGCCCCTGGCGATCTGGATCACGTCGGCTGTGCCGTCGCCGGGCGAGAGCTGCACCACGCATAGACGGTCGCGCCGGGGGACGAGGCCGAGCGTCTCCGTGTCGATGGCGATCGCGCCGGTGTAGCGCGCCGCGGCCTCCGCCGAAATGTCGCCTTTGTGCAGCCTGATCGAATCGCCCATCGTCCGTCCTTGGTATTGGTTTCGAGCGGCTATAGCGGAAAATACCGCGGAGACAAAGCGGGGAGACGGGCGACGATGCGGACGTCGTCTTTACGAGGGCCGGGCGGGCACCTATCTTGAGGCAAACAGAGAGGTTGCGCATGAAGCGGCTTGCGCTCGCAGTTGTCCTGGTCTCGGCATCGCCCCTGTCCGTCGAAGCTGGGGATGCCTTCAAGAACCTGCCCGGCGTGAAGGATCCGGCGGCGGAGAAGGAGGCGCAGGTCGATCCCGCCTGCACGAGCCGGCTCGTGAAGCCGTGGCCCTCGGCAACGCCGAGGCGCAACGGCCTCGCCTATCGCAGCTATGCCTGCGAGGACGGCGATTTCACGGTCGGCTCCAACCGTCCGCCCAACATGATCGAATACCGCAAGTTCAAGGACTGGTATCGCTCGAAATGATCAGAACGCCTTGAAGGTCATCGTCGTCAGCGACCGGACGATGCCGTCTATATCGAGGACGTTGTTGTTGATGTAATGGCCGACATCGGCATCCTCGGGGATGTAGATCTTGGCCAGCAGGTCGAATTCGCCGCTCGTCGAATAGAGTTCGGAGCAGATTTCCCGTTCGTAGAGCCGGTCGGCGACATCGTAGGCGGTGCCGGGCCGGCACTGCAATTGCACGAAAACACAGGTCATTGAGCTCCTCCTCCCAACAGGGCGCCACGCATCGGATGCGCCTTGTAGGTACCGAGGATGCGGAGCTGCGTCGAGAAGAATCGCAACTCGTCCATCGCGTTCCTGACATTGCCGTCGTCGGGATGGCCCTCGATATCGGCGTAGAATTGCGTGGCCACGAATTTGCCGCCGATCTGGTAGCTCTCGAGCTTGGTCATGTTGATGCCGTTGGTGGCGAAGCCGCCCATGGCCTTGTAGAGCGCCGCCGGAATGTTGCGGACGTTGAAGATGAAGGTCGTCACCACCTTCTCGTCGGGCGCGCCGCGCGTCATCACCTGCTCTTCGCGGGAGAGAACCACGAAGCGGGTGACGTTGTTCTCGTCGTCCTCGACATTCTCCTCGATGATCTCGAGTCCGTAGAGGTTTGCGGCGAGGCGCGGGGCGAGCGCGGCCATCGTCCGGTCTCCCGTTTCGGAGACGAGCCTGGCGGCGCCGGCCGTATCGCCGGCCACGACCGGCTTCCAGCCATTGTGGCGGACGATCTTGCGGCATTGGCCCAGCGCGTGGATATGGCTGTGGACGGTCATGATGTCGCCATGGCGCACGCCGGGCAGCACCATGAGCTGGAAGCGGATCGGCATGAAATATTCGCCGACGATATGGAGCCGCGATTCGGGCAGCAGGCGGTGGATATCGGCGACCCGGCCGGCGAGCGTGTTCTCGATCGGGATCATGGCGAGGTCGGCCTTGCCGCTTTCCACCGCCACGAAGGCATCCTCGAAGGTCGGACAGGGCAGCGGCTCCATGGCCGGAAACATGTCGCGGCAGGCGGTATCGGAGTTGGCGCCCGGTTCGCCCTGGAAGGCGATGCAGTTGGTCTTCGCGATCATGGTCTTTCCTTTCACCCGCGCTCAGGCATCTCCGCCGAGGATGGCACGGGCCCGTTCGAGATCCTCCGGCGTATCCACGCCCAGGGGCACGGTGTCAACGATTTCCGCGTCGATGCGCATGCCGGCCTCCAGCGCGCGCAATTGCTCCAGCCGCTCCCGCGTCTCCAGGGCGGAGGGCGGCATGGCGACGAAACGGGCCAGCGCCGCTCGCCGCCAGGCATAGAGGCCGATATGATGGTAAAGCGGACCCTCGCCCCAGGGCGCGGTCGCGCGGGTGAAATAGAGCGCGCGCAGGCGGGCAGGCGACAGCGGCGTGCCGACGACCTTGACGACGTTGGGATTGGTCCGCTCCTCCTCGCGGACGATCTCGACGGTCAGCGTGGCGATGTCGACGGACGGGTCTTCCAGCGGCGCGAGCGCGGCGCGCACCGTGGCCCCGTCGATGGTCGGCAGGTCGCCCTGGACATTGATGACGACATCGTGGCCGCCGTCCGGGTCGAGCGATTGCAGCGCCTCGAAGATGCGGTCGGAGCCGGACTGGTGGTGGCTGCCGGTCATCACCGCCTCGAAGCCGCCGGCCCGCACCGCCTCGATCACGGCGGGCGTATCCGTGGCAACGACGACACGGCCGCAATCGGCTTCGGCGGCGCGGCGCGCCACCTGGACGATCATGGGCTGGCCGGCGATGTCGGCGAGCGGTTTGCCGGGCAGACGGGTCGAGGCCATCCGGGCCGGAATGAGGACAATCGGCTTCATGTCGGGATCACCTGGAGAAAGTGGCAAAAAGTCTCAGTGGGAGGCTTCTTATATGTGTTGCAACGGCGCTGTAAAAGACATAGGTTCCGCGCGACCGAAAACTGGCCCCGCCAGTCGAGGGATTGGTGCGCCCATGCGTCTAGGTTCCCAACCGCGACCAGGACGCTCAGCGGCGGGGAAGCATGCAGGAGCCTCTGGGACATGGACTCTTTCGAACTCAACAAATTCATCGGCGCGACGCTGGGAACCGTTTTCGTGGTTTTCTCGCTGAGCATTGCATCCGATGCGATCTTCGAATCGCATGACCCGGAACAGCCGGGCTACGTGATCCAGGCCGCGGAGGGCGGCGCTGAGAACACCGGGGGCGAAGCCAAGGACACCGGTCCGGAGCCGGTGGCCCCGCTGCTGGCCAGCGCCGATCCGGCCGAAGGCGAGAAGGTCTTCAAGAAGTGCAACGCCTGCCACTAGGTGGGCGAAGGCGCAAAGAACAAGGTCGGTCC
>JAGRLJ010000275.1:3170-12351 GCA_020441805.1 Rhizobiaceae bacterium | reverse complement strand
GAATGTCCATGATCTCGCGCAGCCGGCTTTCGATCACGAAACAGTCCGGTGCCTTGATGTCCTCGAGATTGATGCCGCCGAAGGACGGTCCGAGGAAGCGCACGCAATTGATGAACTCGTCGACATTCTCGGTGTCGATCTCGAGGTCGATCGAATCGACATCGGCGAAGCGCTTGAAGAGTACCGACTTGCCCTCCATCACCGGCTNNCCGGCTTGGAGGCGAGCGCGCCGAGATTGCCCAGGCCCAGGATTGCCGTGCCGTTGGAGATCACCGCCACCATGTTGCCGCGGGTCGTATAATCATAGGCCGTTCCGGGATCCTCGGCGATCGCCTTGACCGGCTCGGCGACGCCGGGCGAATAGGCCAGCGACAGGTCCCGCTGCGTCGCCATCGGCTTGCTGGGCGTCACCTCCAGCTTGCCCGGCCGGCCGCGCGAATGGAAATCGAGCGCTTCCTGGCGGGTCACCGTGGGCAGATTCCGGTCGGGTTTGTCGGCTGGCATGGATCCTCCCTCATGCTTCTTGTGGGCACGCTCGCTTTGGGCGCGCCGGATTGTTGTCATTCATGCACGGCCCACTCTAATGTTCAACGCCTTTGTCCCGTTGTTTCATGTCCGGCGATTGCCGGTCTCCAAGGTGCCGATGACCATCGAAGCCCTCACAGTCGCCGAACTTGCCTCCGAGCAGAGCCGCCAGACGGCCACGCCGATGATGGAGCAGTATATCGAGATCAAGGCCGCCAATCCGGACAGCCTGCTTTTCTATCGCATGGGCGATTTCTACGAGCTGTTCTTCGAGGATGCGCTGGAGGCGTCTCGGTCGCTCGGCATCACCCTCACCAAGCGCGGCCAGCATCTGGGGCAGGATATCCCGATGTGCGGCGTGCCGGTCCATGCGGCCGACGACTATCTCCAGAAGCTGATCGGCTTCGGCTATCGCGTGGCGGTCTGCGAGCAGGTCGAGGATCCCGCCGAGGCCAGGAAGCGCGGCGCGAAATCGGTCGTCCGCCGCGATGTCGTCCGGCTGGTGACGCCGGGCACGATCACCGAGGAAAAGCTGCTCAACCCCGGCGACAGCAATTACATGATGGCGCTGTCGCGCATTCGCGGCGGGGACCGGGCGGCCTACGGGCTCGCATGGATCGACATTTCCACCGGCATATTCCGCCTCGCGGAGACGGATCTCACGCGGCTGCTGGCCGACATCCTGCGCATCGATCCGAAGGAACTGATTGTCGCCGATGCGATCTTCCACGATTCCGACCTGCGTTCGGTCTTCGACATATTGGGCCGGGTCGTCAGCCCGCAGCCGGCGGTGCTCTTCGATTCGGCGACGGCCGAGAACCGCATCGCCCGCTATTACGGGCTGCCGACGCTCGACGGGTTCGGCGGCTTCACCCGCGCCGAGCTCTCGGCCGGGGCCGCGGCCATCGCCTATGTCGAGAAGACGCAGATCGCCGAACGCCCGGCGCTCGGGCCGCCCGAGCGCGAGAGCACAGCCTCCACCGTCTTCATCGACCCTGCGACACGCGCCAATCTCGAATTGGTGCGAACGCTGTCGGGCGAGCGGACCGGCTCGCTGCTGAAGGCCATCGACCGCACCGTATCGGGCGCCGGGGCGAGGCTGATCGCCGAAAGGCTGATGTCGCCGCTGATGGCGCCGGAGGACATCGGCCGGCGTCTCGATTCGGTCGGCTTCTTTCTCGACGAACCGCGCCTCGCCGCCGATATCCGCCAGGCGCTGAGGCACACGCCGGATATGCCGCGCGCCTTGTCGCGGCTCGCGCTCGACCGCGGCGGGCCGCGCGATCTCGCCGCCATCTTGAACGGCCTCGGCGCCGGCCGTCAGATCGCGGCGGCCATGGCCAGCCATCGCCTGCCCGACGAGATCGACCAGGCCTTCCTCGCGCTGGGCACCGTTCCCTTCGGCCTCGAGGAGCAGCTTTCCGCCATGCTGGCCGAGGAACTGCCGCTCATGAAGCGCGACGGCGGTTTCGTCCGCGACGGGGCGATCGCGGAACTCGACGACCTGCGCGAGCTTCGCGACCAGTCCCGCCGTGTCATCGCCGGCCTGCAAGCGAGCTATGCCGAGGAAACCGGGGTCAAGTCGCTCAAGATCAAGCACAACAACGTGCTTGGCTATTTCATCGAGGCGACGTCGGGGACGGCGGGCGCGCTGACCTCGACGCCGGAGATGCGCGCCCGGTTCATTCACCGCCAGACCAATGCCAATGCCATGCGCTTCACGACGGTGGAGCTTTCCGATCTCGAAAGCCGTATCGCCAATGCCGCCGAGCAGGCGCTCGCCATCGAGCTTGGCGCCTTCGATGAGTTGCGTGCGGCGGTGATCGCGGCGGGCGAGGAGGTCAAGAAGGCGGCCGCCGCGCTCGCGGTGCTCGATGTCTCCGTCGCGCTCGCGACCCTTGCCGACGAGCAGGCCTATTGCCGGCCGCATGTCGACGGCTCGGTCGATTTCGCGGTGACCGGCGGTCGCCATCCGGTGGTCGAGCAGGCGTTGCGAAAGGCCGCCGAAAATCCTTTCGTGGCCAATGATTGCGACCTCTCGCCGGCCAATGGCGGAAAGAATGGCGGCATCTGGCTGCTGACGGGTCCGAATATGGGCGGCAAGTCGACATTCCTGCGCCAGAATGCCCTGATCGCCATCATGGCGCAGATGGGTTCCTATGTGCCCGCGACAGAGGCCCGGATCGGCTGCATCGACCGGCTGTTTTCGCGCGTCGGCGCGTCCGACGATCTCGCCCGGGGCCGGTCGACCTTCATGGTCGAGATGGTCGAGACCGCGGCTATCCTCAACCAGGCGACCCCGCGCTCGCTGGTCATACTCGACGAGATCGGCCGCGGCACGGCGACTTTCGACGGGCTTTCCATCGCCTGGGCAGCGGTGGAGCATCTGCATGAGGTCAATCGCTGCCGCTCGCTCTTCGCCACCCATTTCCACGAATTGACGGTGCTGTCCGAAAAGCTTGCGCGCCTCGCCAATGTCACGATGCGGGTGAAGGAATGGGATGGCGACGTGATCTTCCTGCATGAGGTCGGCCCCGGCGCGGCCGACCGGTCCTACGGCATCCAGGTCGCGCGCCTGGCCGGCCTTCCGCCGGCCGTCGTATCCCGCGCCCGCGAGGTCCTCGATCTGCTGGAGGATGCCGACCGCAAGAATCCGGCCGCCAAGCTGATCGACGACCTGCCGCTCTTCCAGGCCGCCATCCGGCGCGAGGAAACCAGGCCGGTCAAGGCCTCGGCGGTCGAGGCGGAACTTAGGGAGCTCAATCCCGACGACATGACGCCGCGCGAGGCGCTCGACGCGCTTTATGCGCTCAGGAGGCTCCTCGCCTGAGCGACGGGAAAGGAATCGCTCCTCTCCTCCGCCGGCGGGGCCGGGGCTGGCCTTGCGTCAGCGCACGATCAGCGTGCCGGCGCCGCCTTCGGTGAAGAGTTCCAGCAGCACGGCATGGGATGTCTTGCCGTTGAGGATCACGACGCCCTCGACGCCGGCCCTGATGGCATCGATGCAGGTCTCGACCTTGGGGATCATGCCGCCGGAAATCGTGCCGTCCTTGATCAGCGCATGTGCCTGGGCGACGGAGAGCTCCTTGATCAGTTCGCCGTTCCTGTCGAGCACGCCCGGCACGTCGGTGAGGAAGAGCAGGCGCGTGGCGTTGAGGGCGCCCGCCACGGCGCCGGCGAACGTATCGGCATTGATATTGTAGGTATGGCCGTCCCGGCCGGGCGCGACGGGGGCGATGACCGGGATCATCTCGGAACGGGCCAGCAGGTCGAGCAGGGTCCGGTCGACCTCCACCACCTCGCCGACGAAGCCGAGGTCGAGCACGCGCTCGATGTTGGAATCGGGATCGGTGACCACCTTCTTCGCCTTTTCGGCGAAGACCATGTTGCCGTCCTTGCCGCAAAGGCCGATGGCCCATTCGCCCGTCTGGTTGATGAGCGCCACGATCTCCTTGTTGATCGAGCCCGCGAGCACCATCTCCACCACCTCGACGGTCTTCTGGTCGGTGACGCGCAGGCCGTTCTCGAAGCGGGATTCGATGCCGAGCTTGCTGAGCATGGCGCCGATCTGCGGGCCGCCGCCATGGACGACGATCGGATTGACGCCGGACTGCTTGAGGAGCGCGATGTCGCTGGCGAAAGCCTTGCCGAGCTCCGGATTGCCCATGGCGTGGCCGCCATATTTCACCACGATCGTCTTGTTCTCGTAGCGTTGCATGAAGGGCAGGGCCTGGACGAGCAGGCGGGCCTGGATTTCGCTTTCGGGCTGGGACATGGAGGCCTCGGCAGGTATCGGATTGGCGTTGCGTGGTGCCTCTTTAGCCGATGTTCATGACGCTTGGAATGCGCCGCACGGAAGAAATGCACCGATGGGCGCGCCGCGGAAAGGCGGACGACAGCGACGTTTGATCTATCAGGAGCCGGCGGATTTCTGTAAGATGCCGGCACGGCCGTCTGGAATGGCTGAATCGGCCCCTGAAATACGAGAGCGTCTCGATCGATGAGCGACAAGCCGGAGGAATGGGATCGAGCCCGGGATGAGATCATCTCCGGCGAATATGTGCTCGGTGTTCTCTCCGCGGAGGATCGTCGCCGCGTCGAGGCGCGCATGGCGGTCGACCGGCGCTTCGCGCAGCAGGTACGCCGATGGCAGGCCAACCTGTCCGGTTTCACCGGCGATGACGACGAGACGCAGCCGTCGGCGCCGCTCTACAATCGGCTGGAACGCCGGCTTTTCGGCGCGGATGCGCCGATGCAGTCGGGATTTCTGGTGCGGCTGTGGGAGTCGGTGATGTTCTGGCGCGGGCTTGCGCTCATGTCGATGGCCATGGCCGCCGGACTGGGCGTGCTCCACGGCGTCGGCCTGCCGCCCGCCGGCCCGGCCGTGAGGCCGCTGGTGGCCGAGCTTTCCGGGCGGGACGCGCCGTTCAACCTCATCGCCGCCTTCGATTCCGCCAATGGCCGGCTGAGCGTGGTGCCGATCGCGCTCAAGCAGCCCGAGCCGAAATCGCTCGAAGTGTGGATCGTCGAGGAGGGCAAGCCGCCCCGGTCGATCGGCGTATTGCCCGACAATGGCAATGGCGAGATCGTGGTCGGCGCCGAGTTGCGGCGGCTGTTTGCCGAAGGCCGGATCATCACGATCACCGTCGAGCCGTTCGGCGGCGCGCCGGAGGGAAAGCCCACCGGCCCGGTGATCGCCTCGGGCAGGACCCGCTTCCTCTGACCGCGCGGGTTTTCGCTACGGCGTCAGATCGTAGGTGATCCAGTTGGTCCGTGCCGCGACCCGATCGTAGACCGAGCGCGCCCGGTAATTGTCGTCGCGTGTGATCCAGCGGATCACCGACCAGTTCCGTTCCCGCGCATGTGCGGTGGCGGCGTCGAAAAGCGAATCGACCACCCCGCCGCCCCGCAGGGGCGGATGGACGAAAAGGTCGTCGAGATAACCGCCGACGGTGGAGGAAAGCGGCCGCAGGAACTCTCTCAGATGGGCGAGGCCGACTGGGCGGCCTTCTCCATCGAGCGCGAGAAGGCAGGTGATCCGGCCTTCCATGATCCAGTTCCAGGTCCGGTCCCGCATCTCGGGGGTCTGCGCGACCTTGTAATAGTCCGCATAGGCGGCATAGAGCCGGTTCCATTCTGCCCGATGGGCAGCGACATCGGCGGTGATGCGATCGATCGTCATCTCATCCTCTCACGACAGGCTCGGCGGCCATCGCCACGCTCAGCAGATGTTCGTCGGTATCCGGCAGGCCGGATAGCAAGAGCCCGACGGGCATGCCGGCGTCGCCGGCGCCGCAGGGAATCGACACGCCGCACCAGTCGAAGAAGTTGCCGATCAGGGTATTGCGCAGCGTCCTGCCGTTCATGGCGACGAAAAGCGCGTCGTCCTCGGCGAGCGGCGCGGTGGGTGGAGCGACATGCGGGAGCGTCGGCGAAACGAGGATCGCATCCCTCGGAACCTCCCGGGCCAGGGCTGCGATCATGCGTTCGCGCGCATCGAGTATGGCGATGTAATCCGGCATCGACGTCTTCTCGCCGAGCCGGCAGCGCATCACGACCCGATGATCCATCCGCTCGGCGGCGGGCGACGAAAGCCGTTCGCGGTGAAGCGCGAAGGCTTCCGCCGTTACCAGCGGGCCGTGCTTCGCCATCAGGTCGAACAATTCGGCGAAGAGCGGAAACGGCCTGCGGCTGATGCGGGCGCCCGCTTTGCCGAGCCTTGCCAGCGCCGTCTCGAAGGCGTCGGCCACGCCGGTTTCGATGCCGTCGAAGAAAATGGTCTCCGGCACGATCAACGAGAGCCCTTCGACCGAGCCGCGCCCGACCGAGGGTGCGGACAGCCGTCGCATCGCCGCATCGATCCAGACGGCATCCTGCACGGTATGGCAGAGGGGGCCGAGCGAATCGAGCCGCTTCGCCAGCGGAAAGACGCCGTCCATCGAATAGCGGCCGCGTGTCGCCTTGTAGCCGACCACGCCGTTGAAGGCGGCGGGGATGCGGATCGAGCCGCCGGTATCGGTGCCCATCGCCACCGGCACCAGTCCGGCGGCGACGGCGACGCCGGCGCCGGAGGACGAACCGCCCGGCAGGCGCGCCACGTCGCGCGCATGCGGATTTTCAGGCGTGCCGTAATGCGGGTTGATGCCGAGCCCGGAAAAGGCGAACTCGCTCATATTGGTGCGGCCGACCGTGACCATCCCCGCGCCCTTCAGGGCATCGACCACCGCCGCGTCCCGGGCCGCCGGCGGAGCGTCCGCCAGCACCACCGAGCCCGCCGTCGTCGCCACGCCTTCCAGGTCGAACAGGTCCTTCCAGGCGATCGGAATGCCGTCGAGCAGGCCGAGGGACCGCCCCTCGCTCAAGCGCCTGCGCGATGCCGCTGCCTCGGCGAGCGCCCGGTCGGGCGAGAGGCTCACGAAGATCGATCGGTCAGCGCGGGAGCGGATGCCGTCCAGCACCTCCTCAGCTAGCGCAACGGGGTCGAGCGCCCCCGATTGGATCATGACGGAAAGTTGAGCGATCGACTTGCCCGGATTGCCTTGTGCCATGTCTTCTTTCGATCCCGTGTCAGGTGGAGAGTGCCGTAACGATCGCGCCGCGCATATCCTCGATGCCTTCGCCCTTTTCCGAGGATGTCGCGAGGATGAAGGGATAGGCCGCCGGCCGCTTGGCGAGCTTTGCCAGCGTGTCGATCTTCAGCTTTTCGAGCCCGGCCGCCTTGATCTTGTCGGCCTTGGTGAGCACGATCTGGTAGGATACGGCGGCCTTGTCGAGGAGTTCGAAGACTTCCTCGTCGTTCTTCTTGATGCCATGCCGGCTGTCGATCAGCACATAGACGCGGCGGAGCGTGGTGCGTCCGCGCAGGTAGTCGAAGACAAGCTTGGTCCAGGCATCGACCTGCGCCTTGGGCGCCTGAGCATAGCCGTAGCCGGGCATATCGACGAGCGCGCAGGGCGGCAGGTCGCCCGCCTGGCCGGAAAAACCCTCGGGGACGAAATAGTTGAGCTCCTGCGTGCGGCCCGGCGTGTTGGAGGTGCGCGCGAGACCCTTCTGGCCGGTCAGTGCATTGATCAGCGAGGACTTGCCGACATTGGAGCGTCCGGCGAAGGCGATCTCGGGCGGGCCTTCGGGCGGCAGGAACTTCATCGCCGGCACGCCCCGGATGAATGTCCAGGGCCGGCTGAAGATCCGGGCTTCGAGGAGATCGGCATTCGTCATGGGCTGCGTCCGGTTGGTCGTCGAACCGGCTTTCCGGTTTTGGACGCGCTTGTCAAGTTGGGGATGCCACCTGCGGGACCGGCTGCTGCTTCCGCAGGGCGGAATAAAGATAGCCGATCAGTGCCAGAAGCACGATCGTGCCGCCGATAATCGTCTCGGTGCCGGGAATTTCGTGATGCACCAGCGCCACCCAGACCGGGCCGAGCAGCGTTTCGAAGGTGCCGAGCAGGGCGGCGAAGGCAGAGGGGATCATCCGCGCGCCGGTGACGAACAGCGCCATGCCGAGGCCGAGATTGAGCGCGCCGAAAATCGCGAGGATACCGAGTTCGCCCGCCGTCACGCGAATGGTCGGGGCCATCGTGAATGCCACGAGCGCCGCGGCGAAGCACCCGAGGCTGGCGCCCGGCGTCTGGCGGATATTCTGGAAGCGGCGGGTGACGACGGTGACGATGGCGAAGACGGTGGCGATGGTCAGCGCCAGCAGGTTGCCGATCCAGGCGCGGCTCATGTCGACATGGCTGCCTGGCGTCTCGGCATGGATGAAGAGATCGGTGCCGAGCATGGAATCGAGCGCGTCCAGCGCCGGGCCGCCCATGACCATCAGCGCGACGCCGAAGATCACGGCGGCGATGGCCATCCAGGTCGAAGGCGCGATCCGCTCGCGATAGACGATCCAGGCGATCAGCGCGGCGAGCAGCGGCACGCCGGCCTGGATCAGCACCACATTGGCGACGGTGGTGAACTGGATCGCGATGATGAAGGATGTAGAGGCGATGGCGAAGCCGAAGGCGACGGTCAGTCCCGGCACGCCCATGTTCCGGTAGAGCCGGAGCGTCCCGCGCGGCCCGTCGCGGACGAGCAGGAAGCCGAGCAGGAACATGCCCGCGAACAGCGCCCGCCAGAAGACCACCGTCCAGCTCGATTCGATCGTCAGGAAGCGGGCTATGGCGCCGCCGAAACTCCAGCATAGCGCCGACAGGAAGACCAGCGTCGCGCCGAGCCTTTCATGTTGAGCGGCCGGGGCCGCGACGACTTTGTCCATGGGGCGGTCCTCAAAGGAAAAGGGCTCCGACGGAACCCTTCGCAACCATAAGACTAGGCTTTTTTCTTGTCGCGCACGGACGTCAAATGCGACATCCACGATCCATGACTATTTTTCAAGTCGCATTCACGCCGATGATGGTTTTCGCCGGAATAGAGCCTTGAGATTGTCGAAAAGCTCGATCTTGGCGCCGTTGCGCTTCATGATGATGCCCTGCTGGATCACCGAGAGGGTGTTGTTCCAGGCCCAGTAGATCACGAGCCCGGCCGGGAAAGCGGCCAGCATGAAGGTGAAGATCAGCGGCATCCAGTTGAAGATCATCGCCTGTGTCGGATCGGGCGGCGTCGGGTTCATCCGCATCTGGACGAACATGGTGATGCCCATGATGATCGGCCA
>JAGRLJ010000275.1:0-3088 GCA_020441805.1 Rhizobiaceae bacterium | reverse complement strand
CGTGGATCCAGCCGTAGAACGGCGCATGCCGCATCTCGATCGTGATATAGATGACCTTGTAGAGCGCGAAGAAGACGGGAATCTGCAACAGGACCGGCCAGCAGCCCGCGAGCGGATTGACCTTCTCCTCCTTGTAGAGCTGCATCATGGCGCTTTGTAGCGCCATACGGTCGTCGCCATGCTTCGCCTTCAGCTCCTCGAGCTTGGGCTGGAGCACCTTCATCTTCGCCATCGAGGCATATTGCCGGTTGGCGATCGGGAAGAAGAGAAGCTTGACGATGACCGTCGTGCCGAGGATGGCGAGGCCGAAATTGCCGAAATATTTGTAGAGCCAGTCCATCAGCTTGAACATCGGCCGGGTGATGATCTCGAACCAGCCCCAGTCGATGAGCTTGTAGAAATTGGTGATCCGGCCTTCGTTCTGGTAGGCGTCGACCACGTCCACTTCCTTGGCGCCGGCGAAGACGCGGGTCTCGAGCGTCTTGGTCTCGCCGGCCTTGATGTCGCCCGAAAGCTGACGGTAATCGGCCTGGAACGGCCGCCGGCCGGTCGTCACATGGGTGAAGGACGTCTCGAAATTGGTGCCCTTGGGAGGCATGATCGTCGCGGCCCAGTATTTGTCGGTCAGGCCGAACCAGCCGTCGACGATGTCGGCATGCTTCACGGGATCGACATCCTGCTTCCAGGTGGTCTCCGAAAGCGTGCCGTTCAGGACGCCGACATAGCCTTCATGCAGCACATAGGCGGGGGCGACGGCGGGGATCGTGTTGCGCACGAGGCGACCATAGGCGACCAGCGGAACGTCGGCGCCGGAATTGTTCTTCACCGTGTCGGTGACGATGAACATATATTCCTTGTCGACGGAAATCCTGCGCTCGAAGACGATGCCGCCGGGGCTCGCATAGGTGAGCGTGACGGGCGTCTCGGGCGTCAGCGTCTGGTTGCCGCTCACGGACCAGACCGTATTGGGGCCCGGCAGGCCGGCATTGGGCGCGCCGGTATAGCCGAGCTCGACGAAATAGCCGTCCGTGGTGTTGGCGGGGCTCAGGAGCGTGATGATCGGGCTGTTCTTGTCGACGGTCTCGCGGTAGTTCTTGAGCTTGAGGTCGTCGATGCGGCCGCCGGACAGGTTGATCGAGCCTTCGAGCTTCGGCGTGTCGATCTTCACCCGGCTGGACTGGGCAAGGGCCTGCTCGCGGTTCGTCACCGCATCGTTCGCGCCCTCGGTGCCGGGAATCGGCTGTCCGGCGGCGTCGACGGCGGGCGTGGTGACCTTGGCCGGGTCGGCCTTTTTCTGCTTGGCGAGTTCGGCCTGGTGGGCTTCCTCGGCGACCCGCTGGGCCTCCATTTTCGGCCCCATATAGAAGAATTGCCAGACGAATACGATCAGCACGGAGAGAACGATCGCGAGATAGTAGTTACGGTTTTGTTGCATCACTCTTTCCCGGTGCCCGGCCCTTGTCTCTCTGCCGGCTGGCAATGCGCGTAACGAGCGCCTTTGTCAATTCTTCAAATGACGCGCTGAGCGCGTCGCGGTGGCCGACGATGACATAGTCATGCCCCGGCAGCATTGCAAACCGGCCATGCAGCCTGACCGCTTCCCTGAGCCGCCGACGGATGCGGTTCCGCTCGACCGCGTTGCCCTGCTTCCTGGTGACCGTGAAGCCGGTGCGCGGCGGTTCGCCGGGCGCCTTGCGGTCGAGAATTTCAAGGATGAAATAAGGGCCGCGCCGGCGCTCGCCCTGCCGCATGCGCAAAAACTCCGGCCGGCTCTTCAGCCGGCCGGGTTCATGGGATTCTTCTCGGTTGTCCGGCAAGGTCCGCCGATCAGGCAGACAGCCGCTTCCGGCCGCGGTTGCGGCGGGCGGCGAGCACCTTGCGGCCGCCCTTGGTGGAGAGGCGGGCACGGAAACCGTGACGGCGCTTGCGAACAAGCTTGGAGGGTTGGTAGGTACGCTTCGTAGCCATTTATTTGATTACCGCGGAGTGCGGCCCTTCTTGCGAATTAGCGTTTTTTGATTCCGTCCGGACTTTTGTTCGCTCGGAACTGGCCTTCCAGACGTGGCGGTCTCATAAGGAAACCGGCCCGCAAAGTCAACAACAGCCGGAAAAATCAGCATTTCCGGTCCCCGGCCGACGCTTCGCCGACGGGGACGCGTAAACTAAACGCTTGTTAAGTTGCCGGTTTTTCGCAGAGCCTGCTATGGTGCGGCTCCAGCGGGCCGCAACGGCGCGCGCATGGTCGGCGGTTCGGAGCAGGTGGTGGACAGAGCGGTCAGGACGGTTCAGCGCCCGCCGCCGGCGGAGGTCGGCGCGGTTCCCTTCGCCGTGCGGCTGTCGACCCGGCTCCTCTTCCTGACCGTCGCCTTCGTCATGCTGGCCGAAATCCTGATCTTCGTGCCATCGATCACCGGCATGCGGCTCTCCTGGCTCAAGGACCGGCTGAACACGGCGGCGGCCGCCGCCATCATTGTCGACGGCCTGCCGGATGTCGAACTGCCGCGGCCCTTGCAGGACGATGCGCTGATGGCGACGGGCACCAAGGCGATCGCGCTCCACAAGCAGGACATCACCCGCATGATCGTGGTGTCGGACGTGCCGCCCAGCGTCAATGCGCAATACGACCTGTCCGAATATGATGTCCTGCGCGACACGCGCGACGCCTTCTCGACCCTTCTGTTCGGCGGCAACGAGGTCTTCAGCGTGCGCGGTCCGATCGGCGCCAGCGGTATGGAAATCGAGCTCGTCATGTCCGACCGGGCGCTGCGCAAGGCGATGATCGTCTATACCCAGGAAATCCTGCTCTTCACCGTGATCATCTCGTTCACCACCGCCTCGATGATCTTCCTCGTCATCAACCGCATGCTGATCCGGCCGATCGCGCGGATGACGGCGAGCATGCAGGCCTTCGCCGAGGATCCGGCCAATCCCGCCGCGATCGTGCAGCCGCCCGGGGGCGACGACGAGCTCGCGCTCGCCGCCCGCCATCTCGCGGCCATGCAGGGCGACCTCCAGCGCACGCTCCGGCAGCAGAAGAACCTCGCCGATCTCGGCCTCGCCGTTTCCAAGATCAACCACGACATGCGCA
>JAGRLJ010000274.1:11434-12274 GCA_020441805.1 Rhizobiaceae bacterium | reverse complement strand
ATGCCGCGGAAGCGCACATCGTCGAGCAGCCGCTTCACATGGCTGAAATCCTCGATCCACAGCGAAACCGGAGAGTGGAGGAAAATGCCCTCGGCATAGCGCCGGTTCCGCTCCTCGCCGCGGCGGGCTTCCTCGCGGGCCGTCACGTCCTCGGTGGTGATGAGCACGCGGCCCAGCGTCCTTTCGTGGCCGGGCAGCACCTGCCCGCGAAGCTGGATGTCCAGCCGGTCGCCGGCAAGCGTATAGTTGACGGCGTTGCTCGAAAAAACCGTCCGGCCCTCCCAGAGGGCCGCGAGCTCGTGGATATGGCTTTCGAGCATATCGCCGCGAAACACCTTGTCGAGATTGCCCACCAGATGGTCGAGGTCGTCGGCCCCGAATAGCGAGAGCGTCTTGGCGTTGACGTCCAGCACGCGGATCTTCTGCGAACAGACCGCGACGCGCGACCTGTCGGCCAGGAGAAAGGCGCGGATGTCCTCGACGCCCTCGGCTCGCCATGCCTCGAACTGCGCCTGAACGGCGCTGAAATCTTCCAGCCACATGGCGATCGGCGCGAGATCGAAGAATTCAGTATCGGGCGTGTCGTTCACCAGTCATCTCGCTTCGTTCGTTGGCGGCACGGAACGGCTGCGTTCGATTCGGTCATATATCAAGGAGGTAAACCGAAACTTGTCATTCTGACCAGAGGCGGATTCGATCGGACGGAATATTGCGACATTCGCCGAAACGCCGCGCTTCGGGAAACCGCGCCAAGCGGCAAACGCAAAAAAAGGCCGGGCGCGAGGCCCGGCCTTCCAAAGCGGATCGTCGGGCGCTTAGCGCTTCGAGAACTGGAACGAA
>JAGRLJ010000274.1:4590-11393 GCA_020441805.1 Rhizobiaceae bacterium | reverse complement strand
GTCGCGGGTCAGGAAGCCGCCCTTTTTGAGCACGGGACGCAGCGACGGCTCGAAATAGGTCATGGCCTTGGAAATGCCGTGACGGACCGCGCCGGCCTGGCCGGACAGGCCGCCGCCGGCAACGGTGGCGACGATGTCGAACTGGGTGTCGCGCGCGGCGGCGACCATCGGCTGGCGCAGGATCATCTGTAGCACCGGACGGGCGAAATAGGCCGAATAGTCCTTGCCGTTGACGATGATCTTGCCGGAGCCGGCCTTGACCCAGACGCGGGCCACGGCATCCTTGCGTTTGCCGGTGGCATAGGAACGGCCGAGCGAATCGACCTTGCGGACATGAACCGGAGCGGCGGCTTCGGTCGTCGCGCCGGCGAGGTCCTTGAGGGAAGAGAGATCAGCCATAATCAGCCTCGCTTGGTGTTCTTGGCATTGAGCTTGGCAACGTCGAGGGCGACGGGCTGCTGGGCTTCATGCGGATGGGTGGCGCCTGCATAGACCTTGAGGTTCTTCATCTGGCGACGGCCGAGGGGGCCACGCGGAACCATGCGTTCAACGGCCTTCTCGAGCACGCGCTCGGGGAAGCGGCCTTCGAGCGTCTGGCGCATGGTGCGCTCCTTGATGCCGCCCGGATAGCCGGTATGCCAGTAGAACTTCTTGTCGGTATACTTCTTGCCGGTGAAGACGACCTTGTCGGCATTGATGACGATGACATTGTCGCCGTCGTCGACATGGGGCGTATAGGTGGCCTTGTGCTTGCCGCGGAGGCGCATGGCGATCAGGGAAGCGAGGCGTCCGACGACAAGCCCTTCGGCGTCGATCAGGATCCATTTCTTCTCAACTTCCGCCGGCTTCTGAACGAAGGTGGACATGATGTTGGTCTCTCATCTGGTCCCCGATCCCGGCGGGCCGGCAAGGGGGCGCTTCTTGTTGCTTGGATTGGGCGGCTCGCGCGGCCCAAAAAGAAAGCCACCCGGAACGGGCGGCGATCTGCGGCGGCTTATAGGCTGTTCCCTCGGGAACGTCAAGTGAAACGAATCCGATATACCAATAAATAACTTCATGAAAACAATAACCTAATTATGAGGTAACTGGATACCGTATAATTTTGGGCTGGCGCCCGACGGTATCCGCGCATGGAAGGGACAGGTTCGCCTCTTAGGCCACATATCGACAAACCCGATCCCGAGAGGGTCAGAAAAGAAAAGTGAGAGAGAAATGTCCAAGACCATCATGACCACCGCGGCCCTCGCAATCCTTGCCGTCTCCTCCCTGGCCGGCATTGCCACCGCCGCGCAGCTGAAAGCCGCGACGACCGTCACCCGCGCCGCCAACATGACCTGTACGATCCCCAACAATGTGAGCTGCAAGATCACCAGCCGCAAGGGCATCAAGTCCGTGCTGATCAAGGCCGGCGCCGCCCAGGGCAACGTTCCGCTCGTCAGCAAGACCTATGCCGGTTGCCCGACGCTCGTCACCGTTACCTGGGATTCGGCCTATCAGATGGGCTCCAAGCAGATCGTCGAATGCACCCCCATGGGCATCAAGGCGAACTGACCTTCAGCCGGGACGTCGACGCGATCCGGTCGGGCTCGTCCCGGCCGGATTGTCGTTCAGGCCTTGGCCGGCGGGATGGAATAGGTCGCCGTCGCATGGGCGATCAGCGTGCGGGTGTCGGTGCGCTCGATCGAGATTTCCAGCATGGCGAGCGACCGGCCGAGCTTGAGGATGCGGGCGACGCCATCGAGCGGCGCGAGATCGGCGCGATTGAGGAAATTGATCGTGAGATTGGTGGTCAGCGCCAGCGCCACCGGCCCGATATGGGCGAGCAGCGCGACATAGGCCGCGACATCCGCCAGCGCGAAGAGCGCCGGACCGGACACCGTTCCGCCCGGCCGCAGATGAATTTCGTTCGGATGAAAGCGCAGCGTCGCCGTTCGCGGCGCGACATCGATGCATTCGAAGACCGGGCCGTTGGCATGGATCTGCGGGAATTCGCGGGCGAGGAACTCTTCGATCTGCCCGGTGGTGAGGATAGGGGTCATGTCAAACGCCATCGAACGTCACGGGGCCTCGCGCTCTGCCGCGCGCCGGCGGGCACCGCATCGAGTCGGCATCTCCCGGACGCGGCGAGGCCGCATCGCACGTCTGCCTTCGAGGAGATTAAATCCCGTCGCGACATGAGAGTCTAGCCTAGCTTCATCGCGAGGCCGCCCGCGGCGATGATCGCTCCGGCGACATAGCGCCAGGGGCCGGCCCGTTCCTTGAGGATGAGGACCGAGATCAGCAGCGCGAACAGGATCGACGTCTCCCGCAGGGCCGCCACCGCCGCAATCGGCGCCCGGGTCATGGCATAGAGGGCGAGCCCGTAGGAAGCGACCGATCCGGCGCCGCCGAACAGGCCGCGTTTCCAGCTCGACGCGGCATGCCGCAGCACGGCGGAGGTGCCCCGCGTCGCGAAGGCGAAGGCGAAGAGCGGGAGGGGCGGCAGGATCGAGATCCACAACGTGTAGGCGATCGGATGGCCCGCCGCGCGCGCGCCGATGCCGTCGATATAGGTGTAGAGCGAGATGACGACCGCATTGAGCAGCGCCACGCCGACCGCCCGCCGCGTGCTTCCCCCGCCGCGCGCCTCGAAGGCCAGCGCCAGCACGCCGCCCGAAATGATGGCTATGCCGGCATACATCAGGGGAGTCAGCGTCTCGTCGAGAATGGTCGCTGTGGATATGGCGACGATAAGGGGTGCCGCCCCCCGCATCAGCGGATAGACCAGGCCGATATCGCCGTGCCTGTAGGCCGCGCCGACAAGCCGGAAATAGGTGAAGTGAATGCAGACCGACGTGATGATATAGGGCCAGGCCGCCGCCGCCGGCAGCGGAACGAAGGGAAGGGCCGCGATCGCCGTGACCGAAGCCCCCATCGCCACCATCGCCGAATCGAGCTGCTTGTCCGATCCCGATTTGACGAGGGCGTTCCAGGTGGCGTGCAGGCACGCACCCAACAGGACCAGCAGGACGACGTCGATGGGCATTGCGGGGAACCGGATTGTCCGGCGGATGCCGGAAAAGGAGGATATGGACCTTTTTCAACAGACTTATGCCCGAATTCCAAGCGGAATCGCCGGAATACGGCATGATTTCCGGATTTGCGGATGAAACCGCAGCCGTCTCTCCACGGTCGCCGGCCCGCCGCACGGTTGCCCTTTTGTTCGTTTAGATGAAAAAGCCTGATCAAAGCGATTGATACCGTTGAAGCGGTACGGTATAAATCGAAAACATACAGAATACAAAAAAAGAACATAGGTTGGAAATGTCACTCGATCCGCGAATATCGCTGATAACTCTCGGGGTGGAGGACGTCGTGCGCGCCACTGCCTTCTATGAGCGGCTGGGATGGAGGAAGTCCTCCGCGAGCCAGAACGGGGTGACCTTCATCCAGCTCAAGGGCACGGTGCTCTCGCTCTTTTCCCGGCAGGCGCTCGCCGATGACGCGCATGTGAAGAATTCGCCCATGGGTTTTTCAGGCGTGACGCTCGCCCATAATGTCGCCAGCGAGCGCGGTGTGGACGCCGTCTATAAATTCGCGCTGTCTTGCGGCGCCACACCGGTCAAGAAGCCCGAAAAGGTCTTCTGGGGCGGTTATTCCGGTTATTTCGCCGATCCCGACGGCCATCTCTGGGAAGTCGCCTACAATCCGTTTTTCCCCCTCGACAGGGAGGGCCATATCGTCCTCGGTGAATGAGGGCCGGGCGGGCCGGCCTGGCCATCCGCTTGCAAGGGGCCTGCCTAGAAGCAGAAGGCGCCGATGCAATCGTCGGATCGGGTGACGCAATGCTGCACCGGACATTGCTCGCCGCCGGCGGAAGGGATGTAGACTTTTTCAAGGGCCTGATGGGTGGCGCAGAAGCTGCTGTTGCGAACATAGCGGTCATAGAGCGTCACACCCGTCCGGCGTGGCGAGGGATAGCGGAAGATCGCGGCGCCTTCCCGCCGTACGATGGCCGTGATCTCGCCGCAGCTCAGTTGCAGCGACGAATAGCGCGATACAGCCTGGGCCGGTGCGACGGCGGCGATCGCCATGGCGACGGCAAGCAGCCTTGACATTCGAACTCTTCCTCCCACCTTGGACTGACGACGGAGATGACACATCGCCGCCTTTCCCGAATCGCGGAGATGGTCGATCTCCCTTTGTGTCGCATGCCCGGGCGCGAACCGCGTCAGCGGCTCCCGGGCATGCTCTAGCATTGGCATAGGCGCCGCCGGCCTGCAAGAAGCGGAGTGGTCGGGCGCGGGGAACCGAAGATGAACCACGATGGCTACGATCCCGATTTCATCCGCGACATCCTGACGAGGACTGAGAGTATCGCCATGGTAGGAGCCTCGCCCAATCCGGCCCGGCCCAGCAATGGCGTGCTCCGATTCCTGCTCGCCAAGGGCTATGAGGTCATTCCCGTCAATCCCGGTCATGCCGGCAAGGCGATCCACGGCCGGACGGTGATCGCCTCGCTTGCCGATCTCGACCGGCCGGTCGACATGGTCGATGTGTTCCGCGCCGCCGATCGGTTGTCCTCGGTCGTCGAGGACGTGCTGGCCATGCGGCACAGGCCCAGGGTGATCTGGGCCCAGCTCGGCGTGCGCGACGCCGGGGCGGCCCGCCGCGCCGAGGCGGCCGGGATCTCCATGATCATGGATCGATGCCCCGCCATCGAATATCGGCGTCTGATCGGATAGGGGCGGAATGAGGCGGAGCGCCGCTTCAGGGCTTGCGGTTGACCGCGATCTCGCCGAGCAGCCGGGCGACGTCTTCCTCCGAGGAGATGTCGGGCGTGGTGCCGGTGATCGGCGGCGTCACCCGGACGGGCGGCGCGAGGCCGCCGGTCGCGGCGGCATGCGTGACCCGTGTATCGCCCTGGACTTGCGGCGCCTGGCCGGCAAACACGCCGCTCGCGTCGAGCTCCGCCTCGAGCAGCTTCTCGAAATCGCTCGGTTCGGCATCGCCGGTCTTCGGCGGCTGGACGGCCGTGTCCCGCTTCTGCGCGACCGGCTGCGCGGCGCTGTGCGAAGATGCCAGCGCAACGGCGGGCTGGGCGGAACGGACGCGGCGCATGGCCTCCATGCGCGCCGTGTCGAGCCGGGCGGCCGGCGCCTTCTCGGCATCATCCGCCGCCGCGACCGGCTGGCTCGAGGCGGCCGTCTGCTGGCCCGGCAGGACGCGGTTGCGGGCCGCATCCAGCGCCGCCTCGGCGGCGGAGGCGGACTGTTCGCGTTTCCCGGCGGCAACCGCATGAGCGGGGTGTGGATGGGCGACATGCGGCGCCCGGGATGCGACGGCCGCCGGCTTCGTCCCGCGATCCCCGCCGTAAAGCATGGCGCCGGCCGCCGAGACATCCTTGTCCGGCTGTTGGGCGTCTATGCCGCGATGCGGAACGGGTATGCCGCGCGCCACGCTCCGTTCGGCGACGGGCGCCGCCTTCCGGGGCTCTTCGGCCACTGGCGCGAGCGGTCGGGACGGTCTTGCTTCGACGGCAGGAGCCGCGACGCGCCGCTCCGCCTGCGCGGCCGGGGCGGGGCTCGCCGGTTGCGGCCTGCGTTCCGCCGGCGGCGTCGGCCTTGCGGCGCGGACATCCGGTACCGGCGTCGTGACCGCTTGCGCGGCGAGAAGGTCCTCCACGCCCGCGGTCTGGACAGCGTCCGGCTTGATCCGTTCGACGATGCCGCTTTCGATGACGATATCCGTCGGGCCGCCGATCATGATCAGATGCTCGACATCGTCGCGGCGGATCAGCACCAGGCGGCGCTTCGGATCGACCGCTGCGGCATCCAGCACCAGGAGCCGCGGCTCGCGGCTCTTGCCGCCCTTGATGAAAAGCGGCGAATTGCGGCGCTTGAGGAAAATCAGCACCAGGACGAGGACGACGAGCGCTATTCCGACGCCGCCGATGGCGAGGACGAGCCGGGGCGCGAGGTCCGGGGTCAATCCGTCGAGCATGGGAAAATCCTTTCAGGCGTCGATCCTGCCGGTCATAGACGGCTTTTTTCGGGCTTGGCAAGCGCTTTTGCCGCCGAAGCTTTCCCGGGGCTCGCCTTCGTCCTCGAAATGCCGGGCAAAGCGGTGAATAGATGGCTCCCGGTGCTTTTGACCCGCCTTGCGACTTGCTAAGGATGAGTCGCGCGATGGGTCGTCTCGCTGTGGATTGAGGTACCGATGACAGATCTGAAACAGGCGGCGGGCTACCAGGTTCCGGCGGTGGAGAACGCCCATCGGCCGGGATTGATCGTCCGCGTGGTGCTGCTTGCCCTGGTCCTCGTCGCCTCGGCCGCCGCCTTCGTTCTCTTCCAGAAGGAGCTTGAGAACGAGATCGTGCTCGGCATTCTCGGCGTGCTGGCGATGGCCGGCATCTTCTTCATCGTCTCGGCCGTGATCGGCTTCGTCGAGATCATGCCGCAGAACCGCGCCGACCTCATTCCCCGCGCCTTCATCGACGGCCATCCCGACGGCACCGTCGTCACCGACCGCAAGGGCCGCCTGATCTATGCCAACGCTGCCTATGCCCGGCTCACCGGGGCTGCGTCGCCGGCCGATATCCTGACCCTCGAAACGCTCCTGTCGCGCAACCGGGAAAGCACCGAGGCGCTCTACAGGCTGACCAACGGCCTGATGGAGGGCAAGCCCGGCCACGAGGAATTCCGCCTGCCGCATGCGCTCGGCCAGTCCGACGCCGGCCCGCAGCAGGCCTGGTGGTACAGGCTGCGGGCGCGGCCGCTGAAGCTGGAGGACGATGCCGGCGCCGGTCTCCTCCTCTGGCAGCT
>JAGRLJ010000274.1:0-4506 GCA_020441805.1 Rhizobiaceae bacterium | reverse complement strand
GGCTTCTTCTCCGCCGGCCGCAAGGGCGAGATATTCTACGTCAACGCGACGCTGGCCGAATGGCTGGGCATCGACCTGACGCAGTTCGAGCCCGGCGCGCTGACGATCCGCGACATCGCCGCGGGCGAGGGATTGACGCGCATCCAGGCCATCCAGCCGGAAGCCGGCCAGAGCCGAACCGAAACGCTCGACCTCGATTTCCGCAAGGTGGGCGGCCAGAGCCTTCCGGTGCGGATCGTCCATCGCGTTTCGGCGACAAAGGACGGGGCGCCGGGCGAAAGCCGGACGATCGTGCTCGCCCGCCAGCGCGACGAATCGTCGGCGGAGGGGGATTCGTCGGCGGCGCAACGCTTCAACCGCTTCTTCAACAACACGCCGATGGCGATCGCTTCCGTCGACGGCGAGGGGCGGATCCTGCGCACCAATACCCAGTTCCTCAAGCTTTTCGGCGGATTGGCGCCGCGCGACGGCGATGAGGCGCGGCTCGACCGCATCGTGCAGGAGGGCGACCGCGCGCGGCTCGGCGAGGCGCTGGCCGCGGCCAAGGACCGCAAGGTCGATATCGAGCCGGTGGATTCGCGCCATCCCGCCGACGAGGGCAGGGCGTTCCGCTTCTACGTCAATGCCGTGATCGACCAGGCCGACGAGGCGCCGGAAGAAGCCGCGATCGTCTATGCCGTCGAGACCACGCAGCAGAAGGCGCTCGAAAGCCAGATGGCCCAGACGCAGAAGATGAACGCGGTCGGCACCCTCGCGGGCGGCATCGCGCATGATTTCAACAATGTGCTGACCGCCATCATGCTGTCGGCGGACCATCTGCTGCTCCAGGCGCGGCAATCCGATTCGACCTTCGCCGACCTCATGGAAATCAAGCGCAACGCCAACCGCGCCGCCGTGCTGGTCCGCCAGCTGCTCGCCTTCTCGCGCAAGCAGACGCTGAGGCCCGCCGTCATCAATCTCACCGATGCGATCGGCGACCTGCGCATGCTGGTCGCACGCATGCTCTCCGGCACCAAGGTGAAGCTCGACGTCGATTTCGGCCGCGACCTGTGGCCGGTGAAGACCGATCTTTCGCAGTTCGAGCAGGTCGTGGTGAACCTTGCGGTCAATGCCCGCGACGCCATGCCGGAGGGCGGAACGCTCACCATCCGCACCCGCAACATGCCGGCTGCGGATGTCTCGGCGCTGGGCCATCGCGACCTGCCGGTCGAGGATTTCGTTCTGGTCGACGTGGCCGATACCGGAACGGGCATTCCGCCCGAGATCATGGACAAGATCTTCGAGCCCTTCTTCACCACCAAGGAAGTGGGCAAGGGCACCGGCCTCGGCCTTTCCATGGTCTACGGCATCATCAAGCAGTCCGGCGGCTATGTCGTTCCGGAATCGGAGGTCGGCAAGGGAACGGTCTTCCATATCTTCCTGCCGCGCCATGCCGCCGCCGAGCAGCCCCAGGCCGAGGCCGCGGAAACCGCCCTGACCGCCGGGGAGAGCAAGCCGCTGCCGGCCGAAACCGAGATCGACCTGACCGGCAAGTCCGCCGTCGTGCTCCTGGTCGAGGACGAGGAAGCGGTGCGTCGCGGCGGCAAGCGCATGCTGGAAACGCGCGGCTATACCGTGCACGAGGCGGGCTCGGGGGTCGAGGCGCTGGATATCCTGGACGAGCTCGACGGACAGGTGGACATCGTCGTCTCCGACGTCGTCATGCCGGAAATGGACGGCCCGACGCTGCTCGGGGAAATCCGCAAGAAATGGCCGGACATGAAATTCATCTTCGTCTCGGGCTTCGCCGAGGACGCCTTCGCCCGCAACCTGCCGGAAGGGTCGAAATTCGGCTTCCTGCCCAAGCCCTTCTCGCTCAAGCAGCTTGCCAGCACGGTGCGGGAAATGCTGGACGGCTGAGCGCCGTCCCCACGGAGACCGGCGTTGGCGGTGTGTCCTACCCAGCCTTCCCGAGGGCCACCGCGATCCGCGCCGCCAGCCGCGCATTGTTCTCGACCAGCGCGATATTGGTCGCGAGGCTCCGCCCCTCGGTGATCTCGAAGATGCTGGCGAGCAGGAAGGGTGTGACCGCCTTGCCGCTTATGCCGTTGGCCTCGGCGCGCGCCAGCGCCTCGGCGATATGGCCTTCCATCTCCGCGCGCGGAATTTCATCCTTCTCCGGCACCGGATTGCCGATCAGCATGCCGCCGCCGATGCCGAGCGCGCCACGGTTCCTCTGGAAGGCCGCGATGCGCTCCGGTGCATCGAGCCGGAGCGGGCTCCCAAGGCCGGAGCCGCGCGACCAGAAGGCGGGAAACTCGTCCTGCCCATAGGTCACCACCGGCACGCCTTTCGTCTCCAGCACTTCCAGCGTCTTCGGCACGTCGAGGATCGCCTTGGCGCCGGCTGAGACGACGATGACGGGCGTGCGCGCCAGTTCCTCGAGATCGGCGGAAATGTCGAAGGTCTCTTCCGCCCTGCGATGCACGCCGCCGATGCCGCCCGTGGCGAAGACAGCGATGCCGGCCCGCGCCGCCGCGATCATGGTCGCCGCGACCGTCGTCGCGCCCGTGCGGCCTTCCGAGATGGCGAAGGCGAGGTCGGCGCGTGACAGTTTCATCGCATCGCCGGTCCGGGCGAGGGCCTGAAGCGCCTCGCGGTCGAGGCCGATATGCAACCGACCCGCGATGACGGCGATCGTCGCAGGCACCGCGCCTTCCGCGCGGATGATGGACTCGACGCTTTCGGCCATTTCCAGATTGCCCGGATAGGGCATGCCATGAGTGATGATGGTCGATTCGAGCGCGACGAGCGGCGTGCCGGCCGATCTGGCGGCGGCGACCTCGGCGGAGAAGGAAACGGGAAGCGTGCTCAGGTCTGTCATCGATAGGTCCTGCATCGGTGAATTGCGGCCTTACAACACGATTTCGGCGGCCGGCACAAGCGCGAGCGCATCGGCGAGCAGTTCCCGCGTCAGCGCCTCCGCCGTCGCCATCTCGCTCGCCAGCGCCAGCCGCGCGGAGGCCGCGCCATGCGCGACGGCATCGCCGAGCGACCCGCCATGGAGCCGCGCATGCAGGAAACCCGCCGCGAAACCGTCGCCCGCGCCGGTCACGTCGCCGATCCGTTCGAGCGGCGGCGGGGCGAGCACGGCCATGGCGGTTCCATCCCAGGCGACCAGTTCGCGCCCGCCCCGGGTAATGGCGCCGCCGCCAAGTCCGGCCGCGCGCATGATCGCCGGCCAGGAACGATGATCCTCGGGGGCCTCGCCCGTCAGGGCGCGCGCCTCCGCCTCGTTCATGAAAAGCCAGCCGAGTGCCGGCAGGATCGCGCCGAACCGCACGACCTTGGCCGGCGAGATGCCGATCGCGGCGAGCGGTATCCGGTGCTCGCGGGCCGCCTCCGCGATCGCCGCGAGCGTTTCCGCGGGCAGGTTCGCATCCGTCAGCAGCGCCTCCGCCGTGTCCAGGAGGTCGCGCACCTGCCGCACCGCGAGCCGGCGGGGGCCGAACATGCGGTAGAGTTCCATGTCGGCCAGCGCGATGACCAGATTGCCGTCACGCTCCATGATCGCCGTATAGCTCGGCGTGCGCCGGTCGAGAAAGGTGAAGGGCCGGTCGATGACGCCGGCGGCGTCGGCTGCCCGCGCCACCGCGTCGCCCTCGGCATCGCCGCCGCGCGGCGAGACCATCGTCACGCGGTGCCCGAGCCGGGCGAGGCTTCGGGCGCAATTGAAAGCGCCGCCGCCGGCCTCCTCCTTCCAGGATCCGGGATTGGAGGCGCCCGGCGCGGTCTGGCCGGCGATGCGGCCGCGGCGATCGATATGGGCGCCGCCCAGGACGAGGATATCTGTCATGCGAAGAACCTGCGCGATTGTCGAATCATCCATAGCGCCGGGAGGGGAGCGGGAGCAAGCGCCCAGGCGACGTAGCCGATACCAGATGTTGTGAAACAAATATGGAACATGCACTCGATTTTGATTTTTTTTCAGAGATTTGATTACAGCTTGCGAAACGAGAACAAATAAAGTACAAAAAGGCCAGTCCGGAACATTTGCCTCGGCGGCTCCGATAACTTAAAGGTGGATCGAAAATGGCTCAGAACACGCTTCGACTGGTAGAGGACAACAAGGCGGTGGACAAAAGCAAGGCACTGGACGCGGCTCTCTCGCAGATCGAGCGCTCCTTCGGCAAGGGTTCGATCATGCGTCTCGGCTCCAACGAGAACGTGATCGAGGTCGAGACCGTCTCCACCGGCTCGCTGAGCCTCGATATCGCGCTTGGCGTCGGCGGCCTGCCCAAGGGGCGTATCGTCGAGATCTATGGGCCCGAGAGTTCGGGTAAGACGACGCTTGCCTTGCAGACGGTCGCGGAAGCCCAGAAGAGAGGCGGCATCTGCGCCTTCGTCGATGCCGAGCATGCGCTCGACCCGCAGTACGCGGAGCGCCTCGGTGTCGACGTCTCCGAGCTGCTCGTCTCGCAGCCGGACACCGGCGAGCAGGCCCTCGAGATTACCGACATGCTGGTG
>JAGRLJ010000273.1 GCA_020441805.1 Rhizobiaceae bacterium | reverse complement strand
TCCGCTTCACCACCGAGGTCGCCGGAATCGCCGAACTCGGCCTGATCGGCCGTGGCGAGGACGCCGAGATCACCACCTATCTCGAACAGGCCATGACGTCGGAGCTCCAGGGCAATGTCGTCGACCTCTGCCCGGTCGGCGCGCTGACCTCCAAGCCCTTCGCCTTCACGGCCCGGCCCTGGGAGCTCAACAAGACCGAATCGATCGACGTCATGGATGCGCTCGGTTCGGCGATCCGCGTCGACAGCCGCGGCCGCGAGGTGATGCGCATCCTGCCACGCGTCAACGAGGACATCAACGAGGAGTGGATCTCCGACAAGACCCGCCACATCGTCGACGGTCTCAAGACCCAGCGCCTGGACCGGCCCTATGTCCGAAAGGACGGGCGGCTGGCTCCGGCAAGCTGGGCGGAGGCCTTTGCCACGATCCGGACCGCCATCGCCGCGACGACCGGCGACAAGATCGGCGCGATCGCCGGCGACATGGCGACGGTCGAGGAAATGTACGCGCTCGGCGAATTGCTGAAGTCGCTCGGTTCGGAAAATGTCGATTGCCGCCAGGACGGCTCGGCGCTGCATCCCGAGAATGGCCGGTCGAGCTATATTTTCAACCCGACCATCGCCGGGATCGACGAGGCGGACGCACTGCTCATCATCGGCTCCAATCCACGCCGCGAGGCGTCGGTCCTGAATGCGCGTATCCGCAAGCGCTGGCGTCGCGGCGATTTCGCCATTGGCCTGATCGGCGAGGATGCGGATCTGCGCTACGAATACGAATATCTCGGCTCGGGACCGGATACGCTCAACGAGCTGGTTGAAGGCACCGCGAAATTCTTCGGCAAGCTCAAGCGCGCCAAAAAGCCGATGATCATCGTCGGGCAGGGGGCTCTGGCGCGTGGTGACGGCAGGGGCGTGCTGGCCAGCATTGCCTCGCTGGCTTATGCGGTCGGCGCGATCAAGGACGGCTGGAACGGGCTCGGCATCCTGCACGCCGCCGCCGCGCGCGTCGGCGGCCTCGATGTCGGTTTCGTGCCGGGGCCGAACGGCGTGGACGCCGCCACCCAGGTCGTGACCATGGATGTTCTCTTCCTGCTTGGCGCGGACGAAATCGACCTCACGAAGAAGGGGGCGAACCTGACCATCTATATCGGCTCGCACGGCGACCACGGCGCCTCGAACGCGGATGTCATCCTGCCGGGGGCAGCCTATACCGAAAAATCGGGCATTTTCGTCAATACCGAGGGCCGGGTGCAGGTGGCCCAGCGCGCGACCTTCGCGCCTGGCGATGCCCGCGAGGATTGGGCGATCATCCGGGCGCTTTCGGAAACGCTCGGCAAGCGGCTTGCTTTCGATTCGCTCGCCCAGCTTCGGGCCCGGCTGTTTGCGGCCCATCCGCATTTGGCCGACACGGACGAAATCCTGGCCGGTAACGCGGATGAAATTGCCGCAGTTGCGAAAAAAGCGAGGAAGATGAACAAATCCGGGTTTGCTTCTCCGGTCAAAGACTTCTATTTGACGAACCCGATCGCGCGCGCTTCGGCCGTGATGGCGGAGTGCTCCCAACTGGCCCGGAACAACTTCAAGGCGGCGGCGGAATAGGCTGAAGGCACGGAAATTATGGACGCATTCATTTCGACCTATGTCTGGCCATTGCTGATCATGATCGGGCAGTCCCTGTTGCTGCTCGTCGCGCTTCTGGTCTTCATCGCCTATGTCCTGCTCGCCGACCGCAAGGTCTGGGCGGCCGTGCAGCTTCGCCGTGGCCCCAACGTGGTGGGTCCCTGGGGACTTTTCCAGTCCTTCGCCGATCTTTTGAAGTTCGTGTTCAAGGAGCCGGTGATCCCGTCGGGCGCCAACAAGGGCGTGTTCCTGCTCGCGCCGCTCGTCGCCGTCACGCTGGCGCTCGCCACCTATGCCGTCATCCCGGTCAACAACAACTGGGTGGTCGCCAATATCAATGTCGGCATCCTCTATGTCTTCGCCATTTCCTCGCTCGAGGTCTATGGCGTCATCATGGGCGGCTGGGCGTCGAATTCGAAATATCCGTTCCTGGGGGCGCTTCGCTCGGCGGCGCAGATGGTCTCCTACGAAGTCTCGATCGGCTTCGTCATCGTCTGCGTGCTGCTTTGCGTCGGTTCGCTCAACCTGACCGACATCGTGCTGTCGCAGAAGGACGGTCTCGGCACCCGGCTCGGCCTGCCGAATTCCTTCCTCGACTGGCATTGGCTCGCGCTCTTCCCGATGTTCGTCGTGTTCCTGATCTCGGCGCTGGCCGAGACCAACC
>JAGRLJ010000272.1 GCA_020441805.1 Rhizobiaceae bacterium | reverse complement strand
CTTCCGGCCCCGATAGCGGCCCTTGTCATTCCTGGAACCGCGATCGCTCAGGCCGCGAGCATTCCGTCGCGGGCAATATGAGCCTGGATGGCGGTATGGGCATCGCCGAGCGATGCGAACCGGCATCCGTCGAGCCCCATGACATGGAATTTCACGGCAAGGAAGGTGAGCGAGTCATCCCGTGGGACAAGAATACCGACCGGTACGCCGGCATATTCGACGACTTGCTTGTGCATGACGATCCGCCGGGCGAACCGGCCCCCTGATTGACGAGAGAATGACAAGACGCGCGCTCGGCGTCACATTCGTCCGCGACAGGACAGGGCAACAGCGGTCGCGAGGGGAGATGATGCGCTTGCTGGCAATTCCATGGCAATCTCCTTTCCGGTTGCAGTCCGCATTTCAAGCTTGGCTCAACGCTCTCACAGTCTACAAATCTTGTCAATTATAAAGTCGACCATTCCGGAATTTCATTCCTGAAATCTCTCACTATGGCGCATTAATGGAAACGATTGCCTCAAAAAGAAGCAAAATCCGCACCGATATTGCGCGCTTTACGATCCCCCGGATATAGTGTCGCCTTCCCGCCAGCCCCGTCTGCCCCAGTTCCGCAACCGCATTCGGCGGGCAACGGGGACGGTGAGGAACGGCGCGAGCACGACGCTCGCCACGACGACGGCGGGAATGAGATATTTCGCCTCTGCGGCCAATGCCGGCACTGAAAGCACGGTGACGGCGCCGGCTCCGAACAATACCGCATTGACCATCATGCCGCTCACGATCCTCAGCCAGGTATCGGTGGAAAACATGGATCGACTCCTTTCGGTCTGCTTGTCAACGCCGGCAGGCCCGCTTCGTTCCAACCCGGCGACGGCGGGCGAGCTGTGAAAATCTCCAGTCGCACCCTTCCCTTTTCAGGATCGGCGACTATCTTCCGGCCACTTCAATCGAGGACGACCCGATGCCCGCAGACATGAACCGCCTTTCCGCCACCATTGCCGGCGAGATCAACGCCCGGCCGCAGCAGGTGACGGCGGCCGTGGCGCTGATCGACGAGGGCGCCACCATTCCCTTCATTGCCCGCTACCGCAAGGAAGTCACCGGCGGCCTCGACGATACCCAGCTCCGGACGCTGTCCGAGCGGCTGGTCTATCTCCGCGAGATGGAGGCGCGCCGCGACACGATCCTCGATTCGATTGAAGGCCAGGGCAAGATGACCGACGCGCTGAAGCGCCAGATCCTCGCCGCCGACACCAAGGCCGCGCTCGAGGACATCTACCTGCCCTATAAGCCCAAGCGCCGCACCCGCGCCCAGATCGCCCGCGAACGCGGCCTCGCCGCGCTGGCCGAGCAGATCCTGGCCGACCGCGCCGCCGCGCCGCAGGCGCTGGCCGCACCCTTCGTCAAGGGCGAGATCGCCGACGTGAAGGCCGCGCTCGAAGGCGCCCGCGATATCATCGCCGAGGAGCTCTCGGAAAATGCCGCTCTTCTCGGCCGGCTCCGCGAATATCTGCATCGGAAATCGGAGCTGGTTTCCAAGGCGGCCGACGTCAAAAAGGAGAATGCGGAAAAATTCTCCGATTATTTCGATCATCGCGAACCGTGGTCGAAAGTGCCGGGCCATCGGGCACTCGCCATGCTGCGCGGCTGGAACGAGGAAGTTCTGTCGGTGGCGATCGAGGTCGATACCGCCGACTCCGCTCCCGTCAAGCCGGCGGAGGCGATCGTCGCCGCCACGCTCGACACCCGGACCGGCGGCGCGGGCGATCTCTGGCTGCGCGACGTCGCCGGCTGGACCTGGCGGGTGAAGCTCGCGCCCTCGCTCTCGCTCGACCTGATCCGAGAAATGAAGGAGCGCGCCGAGGAGGAGGCGATCCGTGTCTTCGCCCGCAATCTCAAGGACCTGCTGCTCGCCGCTCCCGCCGGCACCCGCGTCGCCATGGGCCTCGATCCGGGCATCCGCACCGGCGTCAAGGTCGCGGTGGTCGATGCCACCGGCAAGCTGCTCGACACCACGACCGTCTATCCTTTCCAGCCCCGCAACGACGTGGCGGGCGCGCAGGCCGAACTGGCGCAACTGATCCGCAAGCACAAGGTCGAGCTGATCGCCATCGGCAATGGCACGGCGAGCCGCGAAACGGAAAAGCTCGCCGCCGACCTGATCGCCCGGCTGCCGTCGCCGAAACCGACCAAGGTCATCGTGTCGGAGGCCGGCGCTTCGGTCTATTCGGCCTCCGAGCTCGCGGCGCAGGAATTTCCGAAACTCGACGTCTCGCTGCGCGGCGCCGTCTCCATTGCCCGGCGGTTGCAGGATCCGCTGGCCGAACTCGTCAAGATCGAGCCGAAATCGATCGGCGTCGGCCAGTATCAGCACGATGTCGACCAG
>JAGRLJ010000271.1 GCA_020441805.1 Rhizobiaceae bacterium | reverse complement strand
CGCGCTCCTGGGCATTCGATCCGCCTTTGCCGTTGGCGAGCGCGACATAGTCCTGCATCCGCGCCGCATCCAGACCGGGCAGCGGCCAGGCGCGGGCGGCGATCGAGGCCGCGTCGGCGGAAACCGGAATGCCAAGCCCGCGCTTGAGTGTGCGATCGACACCTTCGCGCCGCGCCGAATCGAAGAAGCGCTGCAAGGCCGACCGGTTGGCGACGATATCGCCGAGCAGCCGGTCGAGACCGGCTTCGTCGGCCAGCGTCAGCACGTCGTGGAAGGCGGCGGCAAGCGCGCCGTCGTGCCCGGCCTGCGTCTCGGTCAGCAGGCTGCGCCGCGCTTCCGCGATCAGCGCGGCCGCCGCCTTGTCGTCGAGCACGGTGAAGTGGCCGGCGATATTGGCCTCGAGCGGAAACTGGTGCAGCAGCGCCTCGCAGAAGGCGTGAATGGTCTGGATCTTGAGCCCGCCCGGCGTTTCGAGCGCCCGGGCGAAGAGCCGCCGCGCGTCCATGAGCTTGATGCGGTCGGGCGGCCGGCCTTCGACCTCGGCGATCTCGCGCGCGAGTTCCGCGTCGTCCAGCGCGGTCCAATGCGCCAGCCGCTCGAAGACGCGGTTCGACATTTCGCTCGCCGCCGCCTTGGTATAGGTCAGGCAGAGGATCGAGGACGGCCGGGCGCCATTCAGCATCAACCGGATCACCCGCTGCGTCAGGACATGGGTCTTGCCCGAACCGGCATTGGCGGACACCCAGGCCGAATGGCGCGGATCGGAGGCGCGGTTCTGCTTGCGCCTGGTTTCGTCGAGATTGGGCGCGGCGGCCTGGATCGCATCGTCATGCATCGCCTTCGCCTCCTTCCGCATCGGCCACCGACCATTCGGCGACCCGCGCCAGATGGTCGTATTCGCCGCCATGGTCGCCGTCCTTGAAGGGGGCGACGCGGCTCTTGAAGCCGCGCGACCCGTCCCGAAGGGCCGTGGACAGGATCGTAAGCTGGCTCAATGCTTCCTCGGCGAGCTCCATGGCCGAGCGCGTCCGGTCGCCCTTGCCACCTTCGTTGTTGACCCGGTCGACCGAGAACCGGCTGCCCGGCCTCAGCCGAACATAGGTGAGGTCCTGCGTCTCATGCGGCTCCACGCCCTGGAAACCGCCGCCCTTGAGCACCGCCGCCTCGAGCGCGAGTTGCGGGTCGAGCAGGGTCCGGGCCACCTTGGCCGAGGGCGAGGCGCCCGTCTTGTAATCGATGATGTCGGCGCGGCCGTCGGTGCGCAGGTCGATCCGGTCGGCGCGGCCCGATACGGTGAGCGTCGGCGTGACCTGCATCCGCGCGGGGCGTTCCACCAGGCGGCGGGCGACAAGCGGCCGCCGCTCGCGCTCCCAGTCGAGGAAGCGCCTGGCCATGTCGAGCGCCCGCGCGCGCCAGACGGCGTCGACATGGGCAGGCAGCGCCCATTCCGCAAAAACCTCGTGCACGATGGCGACGATCGCGGCCTCCGCCGCCGGGCCGCGCGGATCCACTTCCCGTTCGACGAAGCGCTGCACGATCGCGTGATAGAGATTGCCGCGGTCGAGCGCGCCGGGATCCGCGTTGAACGGATCGAGCGGATCGAGCCGGAGGATATGCCGGGCATAGAGCGCGTAGGGATCGCGCCGGAGCCGGGTGACCTCGGAGAAGGAATAGCGATCCGGCTGCCGCCCGGCATCCGGCGTCGGGGCGGGCCGCGGCGCGAAATCCTGCCGCTCGCCCTCCGGCGTCTCGTCGATGGCGCCGGCATGGCCGAGAAGGACGGCGCCGCGCTTCCGCATCCCGTCGGCGATGCCCTTGCCGGTCACCGCCAGCAGCCGCTGGAGGAAGCGTGAGGCCACCGACGGCGCGCCGCCCTGCCGGAGCGCCCGGGTCATCACCAGCTTGCGCGTGCCGAGTGCCATGACGAAATCCTGCGCCGACTGGCCGATCCGGCGCTCCGGCGGTTCGAGGCCGATCTCGGTCTTCATCGCCCGCGACAGGAAGGGATTGTTGGCCGTGGCGGCGGGCCAGACGCCTTCGTTCAACCCGCCGAGAACGAGCGTATCGACGCTCTGCAACCGCGCTTCGAGCGTTCCCCAGATGAAGACGCGCGGATGGCCGAGCGATTTCGGCTTGATGCTGACTCCGGCTAACAAAGCCGACGCCACGTCCGCCCATTGCGGCCCGGTCGCGCTCATCGTCTCGCCGGCGCCGATCAGATCCTGGAGCAATCCGGCCAGGGCATCGCCCGCGTCGCCGGACCAGAGCGCGGCGAGGCTTCCGCGCTCGTCCATGCAGAGCGCTTCCAGCACCCGGCCGGTGGCCTCGGCCCAGGCGCCCAATGGATGTTCCATCCGCAAGCCGGTCTCGCCGTCGCGCAGCACGAGCCGCGCCAGGGGCTCGACGGCATTTTCGATGTCGCGGGCGAGATCCAGCACCTCGGTCTGGCATTCCGTGGTGCGGATCCGGGCCTGCCATGCTTTCGGGAAGCGCTCGTTCGCGGCCAGCGCGCGGATCGCCTCCCGCACGGCGGGGGACAGCGCGGCGATGGCGATGCCCGCCGCGCCGCCGCGCAGCGCCATCAGCTCCAGCGCATGCGATACCGGGTCGAATTCCGCCCGCGCCCGGCCGAGCCGCATCAAGGGATGCTTGACGAGGCTGGCGAGCGCGACGGGATCGCCGGGCCGCAGCACGCAATCGAGAACCAGTGTCAGCAGACTGCCGTGATGCGACGCCGAGAGCGGCGTGCCCGCCGAATCGTCGGCCTCTATGCCGAAGCGCAGCAGTTCGGCGCAGACGCGCCGGGCAAGCGTCCGGTCGGTGGTGATCAGCGCCGTCTGCGCCTCGGGGCTTCCCTCGGAGAGAGCGAGCTTGAGCGCGATGGCGATGGCCAGCGCCTCCTCGCGCTCATTGGCGGCTTCCACCAGCGCCGTATCGGCGAATGCATGCTCCAGCCGGGCACCGGCACTATCGCGGAAAAGATGATGCCGCACCTCGGATTGCGACGGCATGAAGGCGGCCGAGGCAGCCTCCGCGCGGGTTTCCATAGCTGGCTCGGCAATGCCGAGCGGCCGGACTTCCTCGCGATCGACCCCCAGTTTGGCGAGAAGGTGATAGAGGCCGTATTGCGGATGGCTGCGGCTCGCCGGATCGGTGTTGCGCGTCCCGTCCGCCGCGATCGCGCCGGCCAGCCGCCAGTCCGCATCCTCCATGCCGCGATCAAGCCCCGGCAGCACCACCGCCCCAGTCTCCAGGCCGTGGATCGCGGCGATCAGGTCGGCCGTGGCCGGTATCGAGCCGGTCGATCCCGCCACGATCACCGGGCCTTTCGCCCCGTTCCGGGCGATGCGCGCGGCCTCGGCGCGAATGGCGAGATTGCGATGCAGCGCCGGCGAGGAACGATCGAGCTCGGCAAGCCGCGCCGGCCAGAAGGCGCTCGCGACCCGGATGAATTCGCCGCTCAACTCCCACCAGAGCGCCCGGTCCGCTTCCCTGAATTTCCCGAGCCCGCCCCAGCCGGTCTCCTCGGTCTCCACCGCGTCGATCAGTTCGATCAGGCTGCGGGCGAGCCAGATCGCATCGGCGGGGCTCGCCGGCGCCACGAGCGGCGAATCGTCATGCACCGAGAGAAGATGCGCCGGTAGCCGGTTACGCCAGGCAAGCACCAGCCGCGCCAGTTCCACCAGCCGGGTCAGCGAGGAGACGGGCGGCAGCAGGTCGAGATCGCCGTCCGGCATCTCGTCGAAATAGCCCGCATCGTCATCGACCTCGCCGAGCGGCCGGATCACGGGCAGGATGGCGGACCGGCCGCCGACGAGGTCGACGAATTCCGAACGCAGCACGCGCGTAGCGCGCCGGGTGGGCAGGAAGATCGTCGCTGCCGCGAGACTCATCGGGTCGGCGGCGTCATGCCGGAAGCCGGTCACCAGCTCGCCGTCACACAGCGCGCGCGCCAGCACCCTGAGGAAAGGCACGCCCGGGGGGATGGTGAAGACATTGCTGGTTGGCATGGTTCGCTTATCTCTCCATCTCCCGCTTCGGGTTGTAACCCTGTCTCCTGCCGACCATCTCTCCCGCAAGGGTGATGCTGGGCCGAGCGTTTATGAGCAGGAGGTGCCCAAAGTCTCGACGTCATCCTTGGGACAAGCCCGAGGATGACGGGTCCATGGGAGCGTCTTCGCTCTCGAAGCTCCTTTGCGGGGAGGGATCCCTATCGGCTAGGACCGTAAATTCTAACCGCCTCCTCGGCCTCCGCGATGGCCTCCGGCGTCCCGGCGGTCACCCAGTGTCCGTCGAGTATTAGGCCATATAACCGCCCGGCGGCAATCGCCCGGTCGAAATAGATGTTGAGGTTGAAGGGCCCTTCCGGGGCATCGGCGAGCAGCCGGCTGTGCATGGCGATCGCTCCGGCATAAACCACGCCCTCCCCCTCGGGCAGGGCGCCGTCCACCGGCCGGTAGCGGACCAGTTCGCCCTTGCCGCCCATGGCGAAGTCCACCTTGCCGTCATGGCCGGTCGTGTCTTCGAGGCGCACGCAGAGCATTGCCATGTCCATGCGGGCGGGATCGAAGAATCCGGCTAACCGTTCGAGATTGGTGAGCTCGTCCCAGTGTTCGCCGATCCAGAACAGATCGGCGTTCATGACGAGGACCGGGCCTGGATCGAGCAGCTTGAGCCCCTTGGCGAGCCCGCCCCCGGAATTGAGAAGCGCGGCCCGCTCGTCGGAAATGACGATGTCCAGTCCCCGATAGCCGGCGAGATGCGCTTCTATCCGGTCGGCAAGCCAGTGGACATTGACCACCACCTTCTCGCAGCCCGCCGCCTTCAGCATGTCCAGCGCATAGTCGATCAGAGGCTTGCCGGCGATCTTCACCAGCGGCTTGGGGATCGTATCGGTGATCGGCCGCATCCGCGTGCCGAGCCCGGCGGCGAGGATCATGGCCTGGCGGATGGGAGCGCTCATGCCGTCAGGGCCTGCGGCGCATCCTCGAATTTCACGCCCATGCGCCGGCACCAGTCATGGAGCGGCGCGTTGACCTCATGCTCGAAGGCCATGGAAAGATGCCAGAGCGTGCGCGGCATGTGGCGCATGTAGCTTTCCATGCCGTCGCGTTGCCAGAGCCGGACCCAGAGGCCGTTCAGCCGGCAGGCGCGTTCTGCCGACATGATGGCGAAGCTCTTGAGGAAGGCTTTGCGGTCGAAGGGTCCCTGCGCCTCCCGCGCCTGCATGTAGATCTCGATCAGTCTTTCCATCAGGGGGCGTTCGACGGTCACCCGCGCGTCCTGCGCCAGCGACACGACGTCATAGGAAGTCGGGCCGATGATCGCGTCCTGGAAATCGATGATGCCGACGCGGTCGAAGCCCTGGCGCTCGGGCAGCCATAGGATGTTCGGCGAATGATAGTCGCGCAGCACCAGGTTGGTTTCCAACCCGTCGAGCTCGTCGATGAGATGGTCCCAGATTTCGAGATAGCCGCGGGCTTCCGCCGCGCTCGCTTTCTCGCCGCCCCTGAGCCAGGGAATGTGCCAGTCGAGCAGCACCTCGGCCTCGAATTTCAGCGTCTCTCGGTCGAAGGACGGGAGGGTGTGATATTCGCCATTGCCGACCGGCAGGCGTAGCGGCGGCTGCTGGCGGTGCATGTCGGCGACGCAGCGCATCGCCGCCTCGTAGCGCTCGGCGATCGGCCTGCCCCGGACATCGAGCACGCCGAGCGAGCCGAGATCCTCGATCATCAGGATGCCCCGGTCGATATCGGTCTCGTAGATGGCGGGCGCCGACAGTCCCATACCCTTGAGATAGCGGCCGATGGCGATGAAGGGCCGGACATTCTCGGCGAGATGCACAAGCTGCGAATAGGGCTTGCCGTCGCGGATCGGCGGGCCGTTCGGCCGCGCCGCCGAATCCATCAGCACGAAGGGCCGGCCGTCGGCGGTCCGGACGCGCTCATAGGCGCGGAAGGAAGAATCGCCGATCAGGAACCGCCGCCGGGCGCCGCGATAGCCGTTTTCGTCCATGAAGGCGCGGATCGCGTTGACGCGGCCGAGCCGTTCGGCGAAGCGGCCCTCGCCGCAGGCGATCGTCAGCCGCCGGCCCTCGCCTTCGTGGACGATATCGACCCGGATCGCATCGCCAGGCAGCGAAGCACCCGCCTTGTCCGGCCATTCGACCAGCACCACGCCGCGCGCCAGCGCCTCGTCGAGGCCGAGTTCGGCAAGCTCGCTCTCGTCGGCCAGCCGGTAGAGATCGAAGTGGAAGATCGGGTAGCGCAACTCGTAGGCCTGGACCAGCGTGAAGGTCGGGCTCGGCACCTCGAGGTCGTCGTCGCCCGCCACCGCCCGGATCATGGCGCGCGACAGGGCCGATTTCCCGGCGCCGAGATCGCCGCTCAGCGCCAGGCAGTCGCCGGGCCTGACAGTCAGCGCCAGGTCTTCGCCGAGCGCGGCGGTGGCGTCTTCATTGTCGAGAAAATAGGTAAAGATCGGCATCCGGAGTCTTTCATTCGGCGGCGGTCAGCCGCGTCGCCTCGCCGGTCGGAATCCGGCATGTGATCCGGGTTCCCTGGCCCGGCGCCGAATCGACCGAAATCGCGCCATGATGCAGGCTGACGAAGCTTTCGACAATCGCCAGGCCCAGTCCGGCGCCCGACCGGCGCCCGCCGCGTCCGTCGCTCTCGAAGCGGTTGAACACGCGGGCAATGGTTTCCTGCGCCATGCCCGGCCCCGAATCGGAGACCGTGAACAGGAAATCCGCGCCCTCGCGCCAGCAGCGGAGCCCGATGGCGCTGCCTTCGGGCGCGAAATTGGCGGCGTTGGACAGAAGCTTGACGAAGATCTGCTTGAGCCGCTGGTGATCGGCCACCACGGTGCCGAGATCGTTGTCGGCGGTGATCTGGAGGGTCAGGTGACCTTCCTGCAAACGGTGGGCGATCTGTAGCGCCACCTCGTCGATCAGCTCATTGATGTCGAGCGGTTCGAGATTGAGCCGCATGATGCCGGCATCGACCGTCGCGAGATCGAGGATGTCGTTGACCAGGGTGAGCAGCACGGAAGACGAGTTCGAGATATGGTCGAGATATTCCGCCTGCCGGCCCGTCAGCGGGTCCATGCCCGGCGTGCGCAGGAGGTCGGTGAAACCGATGATGTTGGTCAGCGGCGAGCGCAGCTCGTAGGACACATGTTTGACGAAGTCGTTCTTGAGCTCGTCGGCCTTGCGCAGCGCCTCGTTCTTGTCCTTCAGCGCCCGTTCGGCGAGCTCGCTGTCGGTGACATTGACGAAGGTCAGCATGGTCTGGGCGTCCGGCAGCGGGATGACCGCATAGTCCAGCACCAGCCCGGTCTTCAGTTCCAGCTTACCGGAAATCTGTTCGCGGCTGTCCTCGAAGGAGGTGATGGCGCGGGTGAAGGTCTTCCAGCCGTCCGGCCCGTCATGGCTGGGCGCGCAGGCGGTCTCGATCGCCTTGATATGCGTGCCCGGCTCAGCCTCGGTCGCCGTGATGCCCCAGATCGCCCGGAAAGCCGGGTTCGACAGGGTGATGCGGCCGTCGGGCGCGAAGACGGCGACGCCTTCGGCCAGATGGTCGATCGTCTCGCCCTGCACCTTGAGCAGCGTGTTGTAGCGGGTTTCGAGATCGACCTGCTCGGTCAGGTTCTCGAACACCCAGGTCGCGCCGCCCTGCGGCCGGGCGGTGGCGAAGACGCGCAGCGTCTGCCGGCTGGGCAGATGCCAGACATCGGTATGGGTATCGAGCGAGCGGTAGACGGAGAGCACCGAATCCTTCCAGGTCTTCCAGTTGAGCTGCTCGGGCACTCGGCCCGCGGCGCGCAGCCGCTCCAGGAGTTCGCCATGGTCGGGCTGCGATTCGAGGAAGGGCACATCCAGCTCCCAGAGCTGGCGGAAGGCCTGGTTGTAATATTGCAGCTGCTGCCGGTCGTCGAAGATCGCCACCGGCGTCGCCAGCATGTCCAGCGTCTCGGCATGGCTCTTGATCGTGCGGTTGAGCTCGTCGCGGACCGCCTCCTGGCGGCTGACATCGGTGGCGATGCCGGCGGATCCGGTCGGAGTCTTGACGTCGACCACCTCGTAGAAGGTGCGGCTGCCGTTCACCACCGTCGCCACCTTGTCGCGGAAGGGCGTGTCGAGGGTCGCCACGGCCCTGATCTTCTCGCGGCTCACGGTTTCCAGCAGTTCCCGGCCTTCGCCGAGCGCCGTCCGTTTGTCCGGCGCCTGCACGGCCTCGCCATAGGCGTCGTTGATCCAGGAGAGCCTGCCGTCCGGCTGCCGCTGCCAGCTCGGCATGTCGATGGCGTCGAGCAGCGTCTGGAACGTCCGGATCGAGCCTTGCAGCCGGTCGCGTTCGAGCTGGAGCTCGGCGAGCTGGGCGCGCAGATTGTTGAGCGAGACGAAGCGGACGAAGGCGCGGCCGCCGGAAACGCGGCCCTGCGCCTCCAGCACCTCGTCGCGGGCGGTCTCGATCACGAGGTCGAAGATCGCCGCGTCGCCGCGAAGCGCGTCGATCGCCTTTTCCAGAGCGCTCGCCGAGCGCGGCTTGAGCCAGCGGCCGAAGGCGAGGAAGTCCCGGTCGTTGGCCGGCGCGCCGGTTTCCGGCGGAAGCTGGCCCAGAAGCTCGGCGCCGCCGCTGCGCCCCTCCCAGATGACGATCCGGCGGTTCTTGTCGGCGATCAGCGCCTCGTAACGGGAAATCCGGCTCTGGGCGTCGGAGAGCGCCGAGCGGATCTCGCGGTTCTCGTTTTCCATGACGGTGCGGCGCTTCATCAGCATGAAGGTGCCGGCCAGCGAGACCGAGACCACGCCGAGCACGGCGGCGAGCCCGATCATGTTCGTGCCGGTCAGCAGCCGCTCGGCCTCGGGCGCCGCGAGCGCGGAGGCGGGCACGAGCATGGTCGCGGTGGAAAGCGCGTTGCGCAGGAAGCCGCCACGGCGGGCCGCCGGAGATCTCCGCGCCGTCGGCTCGCCCTTTCCCGGCGGAGAGAAGGCGGCCCGAAAGACCGGGTGAGGAGGATGCGGAGCGCCAGTGTCGAGCCGGGTCGGAAACGCCGCTCCTTGCAAATGTGCCGCATAGTCCTCGAATCCCGAACGCATCAGGCAGTCCCCGCTATTCCGCCAAACAGTCTCTGCTTATGCGACCGGTCACGCCGCCATCGGACCCGCCGGGTCCGGACCGATGCCGAGGCGCGTGCCGTCGGCGAAGGCTCGCTTCATGCGAAACCTGTCCAGGATCCGTCGGTCAAGGTCCGACGGCCGGCCGCCGCGCCATCCCTCCACCGCCGCCTTGGGGTGGGACGTCACGCCGGCCGAATCAAACTAGAAAACGATACTGTCGCGGGCCTGACCAGGGACGCGAACCGTCGAAAAAAGAAGCCACGGCCGGAACTTACGGCCGTGGCTACAAGATTTGGTATAATGGTTAATAAACGGTTAATAGCGGTAGTGTTCGGCCTTGAACGGACCGCTCTTTTCGACGCTGATATAGCCGGCCTGCTCGTCGGAGAGCTCGGTCAGCTTCACGCCCAGCTTGTCGAGATGCAGCCGCGCGACCTTCTCGTCGAGATGCTTCGGCAGCACATAGACCTTGTTCTCGTATCTGCCGTCATTGGCATAGAGCTCGATCTGGCCGAGCACCTGGTTGGTGAAGGACGCGCTCATCACGAAGGACGGATGGCCGGTGGCGTTGCCGAG
>JAGRLJ010000270.1 GCA_020441805.1 Rhizobiaceae bacterium | reverse complement strand
CAGCGCCAGCGCCTCTTCCTGGTCGTGGGTGACGAAGATGGTCGTCAGGCCGGTCTCCCGCTGGATGCGCTTGAGCTCGACCTGCATTTCCTGCCGCAGGCGGCGGTCGAGCGCCGAGAGCGGTTCGTCGAGCAGCAGCACGCTCGGCTTGATCACCACGGCGCGCGCGAGTGCGACGCGCTGCTGCTGGCCGCCGGAAAGCTGCTTGGGACGCCGGTCGCCGAAGCCGGGCAGCCGCACCATGTCGAGCGCGCGGTCCACCTGCGCGCGCGCATCCGCGCCGCGAATGCCGCGCCGGGCCAGTCCGAAGGCGACGTTTTCGGCGACGGTCATGTGCGGGAACAGCGCATAGGACTGGAACACCATGCCGATATTGCGCGCCCAGACCGGCATGGTCGTGACGTCGGCGCCGCCGATCGACACCTGCCCGCTGTCCGGCGTGATGAAGCCGGCGACGATGCGCAGCAGCGTCGTCTTGCCCGAGCCGGACGGGCCGAGCAGGCTGGTGAAGGACCCCTCGGCAAAGCGGGTCGTGATATCGGCAAGCACCGGCGTCTGGCCATAGGTCTTGGCGACGGAACTGATCTCAACGTTGGTCACGGCTGCCTCCGGGGCGGGCAAAGATCGCAAAGACGACGATCACGGTCATCGAGCCGAGAAGCAGGATGGTGGAGATGGCGTTGATCTCCGGCGTGAAGCCCTTGCGGATGGCGGAATAGATCTGCACCGGCAGCGTGGTGAAGCCGGGCGTGGAGAGGAAATAGGAGATGACGAACTGGTCGAGCGACACGGCGAAGGCGAAGAGCGCGGCCCCCAGGATACTTGGCGCCAGAAGCGGCAGCGTCACGGCGAAGAAGGCGTGCATCGGCGTCGAGCCGAGGCTTATCGCCGCCTCCTCGAGATCGCTGCGGATCGTCCGCAGCCCGGTGCCGACCACGAGCACGACATAGGGAATGGCGAGCGCCACGTGGCCGATCAGCAGGGCATGCATGCCGCGTCCGATGCCGGTCCAGAAGAAGAAGACCAGCATGGCCGTGCCGGTGATCAGCCAGGGAATGGCGATCGGCGGCAGGAGCAGCAGTTGCAGCAGCGTCTTGCCGCGCACCGCGCGCCGGTCGAGCGCCACCGCCGCCATGGTGCCGGCCATGGTGGCGAGGATCGCGGTCACGAAGGCGATCACCACCGAATTGACGCCGGAGGCGATGAGCTGGCTGTTGTCGGCCAGCGCCACGTACCAGCGCGTCGAGAAGCGGAAGGGCAGTTCGTAGAGCGAGGATTCGTTGAACCCCATCGCCATCATCACGACGATCGGCAGATAGAGGAAGACGAGGATCGCCAGCAGGTAGAAACGCGCAAGCCCCTTCATGCCGATGCCCCCGCATTGCGCCGGAGCACGCCGGAGAAGGTCGCGAAGATCGCCAGCACCACCGCCAGCATCGTGAAGGACAGCGCCGCTCCCAGCGGCCAGTTGAAGGCTTGGGTGAACTGGTCCTCGATCACCGTTCCCATGGTCACGCCGACGCGGCCGCCCAGGATGCGCGGTTCCATGAAGGAGCCGATCACCGGCACGAAGATCAGCACGGCGCCGGTCGTCAGCCCGGGAATCGCCATCGGCACCAGCACGTGGCCGAGGATCGTCCACCAGCGCGCGCCGAGGCTTTCGGCCGCCTCGATCAGGGAATCGTCGATCGTCACCAGCGCGATGTAGCAGGTCAGGATCATATAGGGCAGATAGCCGTGCACCAGTCCGAGCACGATGGCCGGGCGGCTGTAGAGAAAGCCGATCGAGCCCGCCTCGGGGAAGACGGAATGCAGCAGCGCGTCGAGGAAGCCGCCCTCGCGCAGCACCATGGTCCAGGAGAAGACGCGCACCAGGCCGTTGGTCCAGAAGGGCAGAAGAATGAGGATCAGCAGCGTCTCGCGCGCCCGGCCGATCGTGGCGCGGGCGAGCGCCAGCGCGGCGAAGAAGCCGAGAACGGCGCAGATCAGCGTTGTCCAGAATCCCATGAGAAGCGAATCCCAGGCGATCCGGATCAGGTAGGGCTGGGTGACGAAGGCCTGATAGTGCTTCGTGGTGAAGACGATCGGCGTCCGGCCCATTGGCGTCGCGTTCATGAAGCTGAACACGAACATGGTGCAGAGCGGCAGCATGACCGCGATGAGCAGCCACCCGTAGGTCGGCAGCAGCAGGGCCGCGGTGGCGACCCATCTCGGGAGGGTCTGCCCCGCCGGCCGGCCTTGCGGCGGGCCTGCGGGGCGTGCGAGCGCGTCAGCCGGCATAGAAGGCTTTGACTTCCTGCCAGAGGTTGTTGAAGGCCTCGCGGCGCTCGTCGGGCAGCGCCGACTGGATCGTCATGGTCTTCAGGTAGCTCGGGTCGTGGATGACGCGGTTGAGGTCGTCGGCGGGCAGCTTCTCCATCGCCGTGCTGTTGGCGGAGGCCGGTGCGCCGATCTTGGTCGCCCATTCCACATAGAAGTCGGGGTCGATCATGTAGTTGATGAAGGCGAGGCCGGCTTCCGCGTTCGGCGCGCCGGCCGGGATGCAGAGATTGTCGAGCCAGCCGATGCCGCCTTCCTTCGGCACCACGAATTCGACCGGCAGCTTGCTGTTGCGCCGCGAGCGGACGGCGGCGCCCGACCAGTAGACCGAGAGATCGAATTCCTTGGCGGCGAAGGACTTGTTCCACTGGTCCTCGCTCGACCAGAGCAGCTTCACATTCTCCTTGAAGGCCTTGAGCTTCTCGGTGACGGCGGCGAGGTCGGTGGGGTTGTTCATGTCCTGGCCGGACAGCAGCGCGCCGATGGCGACGGACGTGACGGCGTCGTCGAAGAGCGCGACCTTGTTCTTGTGGGCCGGGTCGCCGAGCGCCGCATAGCTGTCGGGCTTCGCCATGCCCTCGGTGACCGCGAGTGCCGTGATGCCCCAGACCCAGGCCACGCCATAGGTCTTGCCCTCGAACTGGATGTTCGGATGGTCCTTGAGCTCCGGCGCCAGGCCGGAGGAATTGGCGACGGCGGAAAAGTCGATCGGCTCGATCAGGCCTTCGCCGGCGGCCTGCTGGGTGCGCGCGCTGTTGATGAGGACCACGTCATAGGCGCCCGGATTGGTGCGCAGCTTGGTCAGCATTTCCGGCTCGGAGCTGAAATAGTCGTGCACCACCTCGATGCCGGTCTTCGCCTTGAAGGCTTCGAGCGCCCAGGCTTCATCGGTGCCGTAGCCCTGCCAGTTCAGGACCGTGATCTTGCCGGCCGCGCGGGCGGGCCGCGGCGCGAAGGGCATGGTCGCGGCAAGCGCGCCGGCGCCGATGAGGCCGAGAGTCTGGCGACGTGTAGTCTGCATGTGGGATCCCCCTTTCGTCGCGCCCTCTCTCCCGGCGATGCCGGATCTCCACGGGGCGACCGTTGCACGATCTTTCTCCTGCCGGCCGCTGTCTCTCTTCCTCTCGAACCCGGCTGCGGCGGCAAGGTCATATTGTTTGTGTACAAACGAGTATGGCAGCAGAATTGCCGTTGTCAAGCAATCCTGCCATCCGTCGGCGAAACATGCCAGACGGAAAGTTCCGCCGGGCCGTCCGTCTCCGGCAACCCGATGCGCGCTCCGTCGGCCGCGGCGCTCCAGGAAAGCGCCACGCCGCCGAGACGCGCCGCGACGATATCGGCGGCGTCCAGCCGATGCAATGTCAGATACGCCGGTCCCGCCACGCCCTCCTCCAGCAGGCAGGAAAACCGGCCGGGCGCGAAGGCGATCCGCGAGAGGCGTCCCGCGA
>JAGRLJ010000269.1 GCA_020441805.1 Rhizobiaceae bacterium | reverse complement strand
CTGCAACGCCTCGCGCTCGCGGATGAACTCGCCGCGGACATAGATATAGGCCGCATGCGCGCCCATGGCGAAGGACGCCACGACGCAGCCTTCGATCAGCGTATGCGGATCGTGGCGCATGATGTCGCGGTCCTTGCAGGTGCCCGGCTCGGACTCGTCGGCATTGACCACGAGATAATGCGGACGGCCATCGCTCTCCTTCGGCATGAAGGACCATTTGAGGCCGGTCGGAAAACCCGCCCCGCCCCGGCCGCGAAGACCCGAGGCCTTGACCTCGTTGATGATCCAGTCCCTGCCCTTTTCCAGGAGGCCCTTGGTATTGTCCCAGTGGCCACGCGCCATCGCGCCCTTCAAGGACTTGTCCTTGAGGCCGTAGATGTTGGTGAAGATCCGATCCTTGTCACTCAGCATGTCTTACGTTCCTCAGCGCGGCTTCTTGCCGAAGACGCGAATATACTCGGCTTCGCCGCCATCGGCCAAGGCCCTGGCCTGACGCACCCATTCGTCGCGATCGATGCGGCCCCGGAAGTTCAGATAACCGTCGACCCAGCTGCGCTCGCCCTCCTGCCAGTCGGCGATCTGCGCATAGGTATAGATGCCGAGGTCGTGCAGGATACCCTCGATCTTCGGCCCGACGCCCGAAATGAGCTTGAGGTCGTCCGGCGTTTCCGGCCTGTCGATTCCCTTGGGCCGGTTCGGATCGTCCAGCGTCGGCTTGGCCTCGGCCTTGGACGACGCGGCGCCGTCTTCGGCGGCCGGTGCGGGCTCGGCGATCTTGCCGTCAGCGGGCGACTCGACGGCCGGGCTGGTTTCGATTGCATCGGTCTTCGGCCTGGCGCGGCTCGCCTTGGGCTTGGGATCCGGCTCGGTCAGCGAGGTCAGCCCGCCGAAAGGCGCCGAATAGACGCGATCGATCTGCGGGCCGGGCGTGACGTCGCCGGGGCGGCCCGCCTCGAAGCGCTCGATGATATATTCGAGCTGACGGGGAGTGAGGTCCTCATAGGTATCCTTGAAGATCGCCACCATCGGCGCGTTGACGCAGGCGCCGAGACATTCGACCTCTTCCCAGGACAGCGTGCCATCGGCATTCGGATGATGCGGTTCGGGATGGATCTTGGACTTGCACACGGCAATCAGATCCTCGGCGCCGCGCAGCATGCAGGGCGTGGTGCCGCAGACCTGCACATGGGCGCGCACACCGACCGGCTTGAGCTGGAACTGGGTATAGAAGGTCGCCACTTCGAGCGCACGGATATAGGGCATGCCGAGCATGTCGGCGATCGTCTCGATCGCCGCGCGCGTCACCCAGCCCTCCTGCTCCTGCGCCCGCATCATCAACGGGATGATCGCGGACTGCTCGCGGCCCTTGGGATATTTCTTGATCGTCGCCTTGGCCCAGACCGCGTTCTCCTTGTTGAAGGCGAAGCTCGGCGGCTGGACGCTCTCATCGGCTAGTCGACGTACGGACATTCTCTCTCACGCCCTATCAATTTATCTTGCCACACATGGAGCGCGACAAAGTCAGCATCTCGCACGCGTAACCCGTTGAGTCTTTCTGCAGGAACACCACAAAGCGCTTGCCGTTGGGAACGGCCGCCTTGATCTCGTAACCCTCCGAAATGAGCTGCCCCATCGTCGCCTCGCCGCTCGTCATGCTGGGCTGGTTGTCCCGCGCCTGCGCGAAGGAACCGGCCGTCATCATGAGCCCTGCGACAACGAGGCGCCTCATCAGCGGTCGACCTCCCCGAAGACGATATCGAGCGAGCCGAGCACGGCCGAGACATCGGCGAGCTGGTGACCCTTGCAGAGGAAGTCCATCGCCTGGAGATGCGCGTAACCCGGCGCGCGGATCTTGCAGCGATACGGCCTGTTGGTGCCGTCGGCGACGAGATAGACGCCGAATTCGCCCTTGGGGGCTTCCACCGCCGCATAAACCTCGCCCGCCGGCACGTGGTAGCCTTCCGTATAGAGCTTGAAATGGTGGATCAGCGCCTCCATCGAGCGCTTCATCTCGCCACGCTTCGGAGGAACGACCTTGCCGTCGATCGAAGACACCGGGCCGGTCCTGTCGCTGCCGAGCAGACGGTCGACGCATTGCTTCATGATGCGGTTGGACTGTCGCATCTCGAACATGCGGATCAGGTAACGATCGAAACAGTCGCCGTTCTTGCCGACGGCGATGTCGAAATCGAGTTCGGAATAGCACTCATAGGGCTGCGAGCGGCGCAGGTCCCAGGCGGCGCCGGAGCCACGGACCAGGACACCAGAGAAGCCCCAGGACCAGGCGTCCGCAAGCGAGACGACGCCGATATCGAC
>JAGRLJ010000031.1 GCA_020441805.1 Rhizobiaceae bacterium | reverse complement strand
TCGTCCCGTCGAGCGGGTCGACGATCCAGCGATGCGCGCCGTCCGTGCCCTTGATCTCCTCGCTTTCCTCGCCGAGGAAGCCATAGGTGGGCCGCGCCTTGAGCAGTTCCTCGCGCACGATCTTCTCGGAACGTCGGTCGGCCTGGCTGACATAGTCGCCGGGACCCTTGAGCGAGACCTGCAAATTCTGCACTTCGCCGAAATCGCGGCTGAGCGACTTGCCGGCCTTGAGCGCGGCCTGGACCATGACATTCAAGAGAGCCGAGCGGGCCATGTCTGCGTTCCTTCAAAATCGAAGCGGCCCCTGACGGGGCCGTGAATCGTCCTGACGCGCGGCTTGCGGCGCGCCGATATGGCCGCCTCAAGACCACAAATGCCGGCACTTTTCAAGCGGTATCGCCGCTTCAGCCGTGGCGGGACATGAAGGCCTCGGCCCGGGCGATCCCTTCCTTCTGCGTCTTGTCGTCGATGCCGAGGAAAAAATCCTCCAGTTCGAGATCCGCCATGCCCGCCTTGCGCGACAGGACATACCATTTCGTCGCCTCGATCGGGTCCGGCCCGGTGCCGATGGCATTGACATAGAGCTTGGCGAGCTTGTTCTGCGCGGCGACATGGCCGCGATTGGCCGCGATCCGCATCCAGCGGAAGCCCGCCTCGTAATCGCGCTCGCCGCCGATCCCGTTGATGAGCCAGAGCGCGATGTCGTACTGGGCTGTGTCATAGCCAGCCAGCGCCGCCTTGAGCAGCCAGTCGCGCGCCTGCTGGCGCTTCTCGCGCGGCAGGTCCATGTGATAATAGAGCTGCGACAGCGCATATTGCGCGTCGGGCACGCCTTGCAGCGCCGCCTTCTCGTAGAAGGGCAGCGCCTCCTGAAGGCCCTTTTCGCCCGGATTCGCGGCGACGAGGAGCTGGGCGACGTTGAACTGAGCCTCGCGGCTGCCGCCCTCCGCCGCCTTGCGCATCATCGCGTCGGCGGCCTTCTTATCCTGCTTCACATTCTCGCCGGTGAGCAGCATCAGCGCATATTTGTACTGGGCATTGGCGTCGCCCGCCCGCGCCGCCTGTTCGTACCAGAAGGCCGCGTCGGCGGGGTTGCGCCGTACGCCGAGCCCGTTGTTCAACAGTTCCGCGACCAGGGTCTGCGAGGCGGCGTCGCCGAGCTGCGCCCGGGGCAGGGCGATGTTGAGCGCGGAGAGATAAAGACCGCGCTGGAACGCGCCATAGGCCTCGTCCACCTTGCCGGTGAAAGGTTTTGCCGGCGGCAGGTCTGGCAGCGATTGCCCCATGCGCTCAAGCAGCGTCAGGCCCTCGGAGGGCTTGTCCTTTTCCGAGCTTTCGTTCGGAGTGGCGAAAATCGTCTGGTCCTTCGTCAGGTTTGCCGGCGGCAGGCGTTCGCCCTTCTGGAGCTTGCCGCTGTCGACATCGCCTTCAAGGCGCTTGCGCAGGATCTCCGCCGCGTTCGGCTTCTCCTGGCCATGCGCGGCGGCCGGCGCCGCCAGGATGACGACACCGCCCAGAACGATCGAAATCCAGTCCCCAAACCTTCGCATGCTTCCCCTTATAGTTCGAAGCGTGGCGCTTTTTGGTCAAGCAGCGCATTGACCTCCTGCACCACAGCCGCCGCGCGCGCCGGATCGGCGAAAACGGCGAGCCGCAGCGCCGCGAATTCGGCGCCGGTCTCGGCGACCGCGAGCACCGAAGCCGGATCGGCGCCGCCCATGACGATGCACGGAATCTCCACCATGGAGGCCCACCATTCGGCGAGCGCGAGATTCTTCGGATGCGCCCCCGGCTTGATGTCGCCGTCGAGCTTGCCGAAGAAGATGTAATCCGGCTGGAGCTCGCCGATCTCCAGGGCGCGGTGCCTGTCCTGCGCATTGCCGCCGCCGACGATCAGCTTCGGCGCATGCTTGCCGATCGCCTCGGCGAGATCCGAGACGCCGCCGGCAATATGCAGCCCGTCGGCCCGGGCGCGGCCGGCCACGCGGCTGTCGCCGGCCACGAGCGCGGCGGCGCCGGCCTGCTGGACGACCGGCACGACCTTTTCCGCCAGCTTCTGGAAGCGGCCGTCGTCCATGCCGTATTGCGGAAGGATCACCGACGCCACGTCGCCGCCCCTGAGCGCCTCGCCGATCATGCGGGCGGCGGCGTCCGCGTCGTCAGTCTCGGGCGCCACGAGAACCAGCCTGAGGCGCTCTTCAGTTGTTGACATCCTGCAATCCTATCGAAACCGGCTTTTCCCATGCGCATGCGGGCGATAAGGTCGGCCGCCCGCCCGCCTCTGTCCGATAGACCTTGATGTCTCGCGGATCAACCACCAAGGTCACAGCCTCCATGGATATCCTGTCTTACATCGTCGCCATCGTGGCCGTATCTCTCGTCGGTTTCGGCAAGGGCGGCATGGGCGACGCGCTCGGCCTGCTCGGCGTCCCCATCCTCTCCTTCGTGATGCCGGCGGTCCAGGCGGCGGCGATCCTCCTGCCGATCCTGATCGTGATGGACGTGATCGCGCTCTGGACATGGCGCGCATACTGGAACAAGGCCACGCTGCTGATCATGCTGCCCGGCGCGATGATCGGCACGCTGATCGGCTGGACGACATTCGCGATCGTTCCGGATTACGTCATGCGCCTGTTGATCGGCGCGGTCGCGCTGAGTTTCACCGGCCGTTTCTTCTACAACAGGTATCTCGCCGGCAATGTCGACCATCCGGCCCGCGCCAACACGCCCGTGCGGGCCACGATCTGGAGCACGCTGTCCGGCTATGGCAGCTTCATCGCCCATGCCGGCGGCGCGCCGTTCCAGGTCTACGCCCTGCCGCTGAAGCTCTCGCCGAAGGACTATACCGGCACCGCTGTCCGCTTCTTCGCGATCGTGAACGCCGCCAAGCTCGTTCCCTATTTCATGCTCGGCGTGCTGAGCGTCGGCAATCTCAGGATATCCGCCATGCTCATTCCGGTCGCCCTCGTCGCCACGATGACGGGCGCCTTCGTCGTCAAGCGCATGCGGCCGGAAGTGTTCTATCCCTGGATGTACGGCATGTGCGCGCTGGCCGGCCTGAAGCTCGCCTGGGACGGATTGCGGCCGGTCGTGGCCATGGCCTTGCCAGGATGATGG
>JAGRLJ010000030.1:19734-30251 GCA_020441805.1 Rhizobiaceae bacterium | reverse complement strand
CGCCGATGAAGGCGGCGATCGTGTCAGGCCCCTCCTCCAGGATCGCCGCTTCCGCCTCCGCCACCAGCCGGGCCGAGAACTGCGCCTCGCTCTCTCCGGCATCGGCAAAACGGTAGTGATGCGGGCAGGTCAGCCGGCGGACGGGGATTGCCGGCAGATCGAAGTCCGAATGGTTGTTCGGCAGGCCCGTCAGGCTGCCTGAAGCGACCGTGATGCCGTGATAGGCGCGGTTGCGGGCAAGGAATTTCTTCTTCCGCGGGCGGCCGAGCGCATTGTTCATGTACCAGACCATCTTGACGACGGTGTCGTTGGCCTCCGAACCCGAACTCGTGAAGAAGACTCGGGTGAGCGGTTCCGGCGTCATCTCGACGATCTTCTCCGCCAGGCGGATCGAGGGCTCATGCGCCTTGTGGCTGAAGGTGTGGTAATAAGGCAGCCGGGCCATCTGCTCCGCCGCGACCTGTACGAGGCGCGGCTCGTCGAAGCCGATCGCCACCGACCAGAGGCCGGCCAGGCCCTCGATATATTCCTTGCCCGCGTCGTCGTAGATATAGATGCCCTTGCCACGGTCGATGATGACCGGGCCTTGACGCTCGTGAGCCCGCGCATCGGTATAGGGATGCAGCGTCGCCGAGATATCCGCATGCGCCAGGGAATTCGAAAGCTGGTTGGCCATGATGGGTTCCTTCCCGGGTTTTCGCGTCGCGCGCAAATCCCCGGCGGATGCGGGCGCCCCGCATCGATGCTGTTTCGTCATGGCGTCCGCCTGGACGCCGGTCGGGTCGCGGAGGCGCGGCAAGCGCGCCTCCGGCGGGTTCGCATCCGCCTCAGCGCTTCGCCGCGTTGGCGAGCCGGTAGCGGTCCAGCACCACGGCGCCGACGAGAACGATGCCGAGAACGATCATCTGGTAGTTCGAGCCGATGCGCAGGAGGTCCATGCCGTTGGCCAGCACCGTGATGAAGATCACGCCCATGAAGACGCCGAAGGGAGTCCCCTCCCCGCCGCGCAGCGAGCACCCCCCGATGACCGCCGCCGCGATCGAATTGAGCGGGAATTCGCCGCCGAGCATGGGTTCGCCCGAGGAAACGCGCGCCGTCAGCAACCAGCCGGAAAAGGCGGTGATGGTGGCGCACAACATATAGCAGGCGATCAGGTAGCGGTTGATGTTGACGCCGGCCACCACCGCCGAACGGATGTTCGAGCCGATGGCATAGATGTAGCGGCCGAAGCGCATGTGGCGCACCAGCAGAAACACCGCGACCAGAGCCGGAATGGCGAGGTAGACCGATACCGGCAGGCCGAGAAAGAAGCCGGACCCGATGCCGTAGACGAAATCCCGCGGCAGGCCGCTGACCTGGAGGCCCTGCGACGTCACGAGCGTCACTCCGCGAAAGATGGAGGCCGTCGCCAGCGTCACGATGAAGGCGTTGACCTTCAGCACCGCGACCCCGAGCCCGTTGACGAGTCCGCAGACCAGGCCCACGGCGACCGCGGCGAGAAAGCCGGCCGCGATGGCAAGTCCCGGCGCCTCCGGATAGGCGAGCGACACGACGACCATCATCTGCGCCGAGACGATGGAGGTGAGCGCCACCACCGCGCCCACGGACAGGTCGAAACCGCCGGCCAGGAGCACGAGCATCTGCCCGAAGGCGATCAGCATCAGGAAGACACCCTGCTGCAATATGTTCAACAGGTTGGCCGAACTCAGGAAGCGGGGATTTCCGATCTGGAACACCACGATGCAGATGACGAGCACCACCGGCAGCGCGCCGAAGGTCAGGAGTTTCGAGACGGCATTGGCCCCCGCCGAAGGCGCGGCGCCCGCATGGGAACGATTCTCGGTCATAGGATATCCTCTTTGGGCGTTTCGCCGAAGGCATGGGCAATCACGGTTTCTTCCCTGATATCGTCGCCTTCGAGCTCTGCGGTGCACAGGCCTTCATGCATGACGTAGACCCGGTGCGAGAGATGGACGAGTTCCTGGAGGTCGGAACTGATGAGGAGGATCGCCGCCCCCTCCGCGCAGAGCCGCTGGAGCTGGTTGTAGAAATCGAGACGGGCGCCGACATCGATGCCGGCGGTCGGTTCATCGAAAATGTAGACCTTGCGCTCACGGCTGAGCGCCCGGCCGAGCACGACCTTCTGCTGGTTGCCGCCGGAGAGTTCCTGCACCGGCTTGGCCGGTTCCGCCGGCTGGATCTTCAGACGCGCCAGCAGGTCCTTGACGAGTCCCGCCAGAAGCGACGTGCGCACGAAGCCGCCGCGCACCGATCCCGGTTCGCTCAGCACCTCCACGACGATATTGTCGCCAATCGATCGATTGAGCGCCAATGCCTCGCCCCGCCGGTCCTGCGGCAGGTAGATCAGGCCACGGTCGAGCATGATGGCGGGCGACGGCGCGGCAACCGGCTCCCCATCGAGCAGGATCGCGCCGGAATCGATATCCTGAAGGCCGAAGACGGCGCGCGCCACCTCCGCCTTGCCGCAACCGACCAGTCCGCCGAGGCCGACGATCTCGCCCGCCCGCACCTGGAGGGACACGTTGTCCACCTTGCGGCCGGACGACAGCCCCTTGATCTCCAGCACGACCCTGCCCGGCTTGTGCGGAATATCGGGATAGAAGCTCGCCATTTCGCGGCCGACCATCTCGGCGATCATCTGCTCGTTGGTCACGTCCGCCAGGCGATGGAAGCCGACGAAACGGCCGTCGCGCAGGATGGTCACGACATCGCCGAGACGCCGGATCTCCTCCATGCGGTGGCTGATGTAGAGGATCGCCCATCCTTCCTTCCTCAGCACCGACACGGTGGAGAAGAGATGTTCGGATTCGTCATGGCTGAGCGTCGCGGTCGGCTCGTCGAGGATCAGCGCACCGGGCTTGCCGCCGAGTGCGCGGACGATTTCGAGAAGCTGCTGCTCCGCCCGCGTCAGGGTATCGACCCGCGCGTCCGGATCGATGGTGACGCCGAGCTTCTGCATCGAACGCACCATGTCTTCCCGCATGGCCGCCTTGTCGAGCAGGCCGTTGCGGGTCCGCTCGCGGCCGAGCGCGTAGTTTTCCGCCGCCGTCAGCGACGGCGCCAGGCCGAAATCCTGGAGGACGGTGTTGACGCCGCTCTCCCGGGCCTCAAGGGGCGTGAGGCTCGGGGAGGCGCGCCCGCACAACATGCGTTCCCCCGCATCCAGCCGGTTCGTGCCGGTCAGCAGCGAGACGAGGGTCGATTTGCCGGCGCCGTTTTCTCCGAGAAGCATATGCACTTCCCCGGATCGCAGCGCGATGCTGACATCCTTGAGAGCGGCGAAACTGCCGTAGAATTTCGACGCCTGGGAGAGCGAGGCAAAAACCTCGCCCTCCTTGATGCCGGGGACGGCCGTCATTTCTTGGTCGCTTCGATGGAGAACTCGACCTTGTAGCCGGCCGGCGCGAACATGTCCGTCATGCTGAAAGACTTGATCGTCTCGGCGGTCACCATCTGCGGCTTGGGACCGGCGCGCTTTGCCGCCAGCTTCTGGCCTTCGAGCAGGCGCAGCACCATGTCGACGGCAAGACGGCCCTGGAGCACGGTGAAATCCGTCGGCGACGCCTTCGCCGCTCCAGCCGCGATGTCGTCGTAGACCGGCGGAATGATATCGAAGGCCGCGACATTGACCTGGCCGCCCAGATTGGCGTTGCGCACCGCGACGGCCGCCGCCTGGCCGGCAATATCGACGCCGACCAGCCAGTTGAGATCGTCATAGGTTTGCAGCGCGTTGTTGATCATGTCGAGCTGGATGTTCAGGCTCGTGTCGCCGCGCCGCATGACCGCGATTTCGACCTTCGAGCCGGCGATCGCGTCGTTGAAGCCGCGCACGGCGTCATCGGACCAGCCAGCACCCTGCGGGCCGGGGAAGAAGCCGACCACCGTGCGCTCGCCCTTGGATTGCTCGACCACATATTTGCCCGTCTCGTAAGCGAGGTCGTAGAAGCTGACCAGCGCATGGCCGGAAACGCTCGGCTCGTTGACGCCGTTGACGAAATCGATGACGGGGATGCCGGCATCCGTGGCCTTCTTGACCAGCGGCCCCACGCCGTCGGCGCTGATCGCGCCGAGAATGATGCCGTCGAACTTCTGCGCGATGCAGTTGTCCATCTGGCTGAGCTGGGTGGAGAGATTGGTGTAGCCGCCGGCCTCGTACAGCGTCATCGCCGTGCCTGTGCGGTGGATCTCGTCGGCGATGCCGTAGTTGGCCGCGACCCAGTAGCTGTCCTTCAGGTGCGGGAAGAGCACGCAGATATTCCAGGGCTTGGTCACTTCCTCCTTCTTGAGAAGCGTCCATTCCGCATCCGTCTTCTTGTCTCCGTCGACGAGCTGGACCGGGAAGCTCGCGGGCCCTTCCTGGCCGTGCGCCGCTCCGGCAACGGCGATACCCGCCATAAGCGCAAGCATACCCTTCACGATGATCTGTCTCATGTTCCAATCCTCTATAGGTTTTCGTTCTTTTTGGCCTTCGGGGTCTTCTGTCCCGAACGGGGTCTACCGCTGTACGGTATCGAGTACGCGGCGCATGGCCGCGGCGACGTCGCGCGCATTCGGCGGGTCGGAATGGATGCAGACGGTCTGGAAGCTCATGTCGAGGACCGTGCCGTCGACGGCTTCCACCTTGCCCTCGCGCATGGCGCGCTCCAGACGCAGCGCGGCCTTTTCCACATCGACGGGGGCATGTGTGCGCGGAATGATCAGCTCGCCCGCCGGTCCGTAGGACAGGTCGGCGAAGAACTCCCCGACGAAAACCGCGCCGACCGCCTCCGCCGCTTTTTCGTGCATGGTTCCCGCCATGCCGAAAAGAGGCAGGTCGAAGGTCTTCGCCGCCTCGGCGAGCGCCGTGGCGAGCGCCAGTTCCCGCGCCGCCATGCCGTAGATGATGCCGTGCGGCTTAACATGGTTGAGCTGCGCTCCGGCGGCGCGTGCGAAGCCGGAAAGCGCGCCGATCTGGTAGACGAAGGCACAGCGCAGCTCGTCGGGAGAAAGCCGCATCTCGCGCCGGCCGAACCCTTCCCGATCGGGCAGGGACGGATGCGCGCCGATCTTCTTGCCCTCGCGCAGGGCGAGTTCGACGGTGCGGCTCATGGTGGTCGGATCGCCGGCGTGGAAACCGCAGGCGATGTTGGCGCAGTCGACGAAGGGCATGATCCCCGCATCGTCGCCAAAGCGCCAATGGCCGTAGCTCTCCCCCATGTCGCAGTTCAGAGTAACCGTCATCACCCTCACCGTGTCTAGTGTTATAACACTTTACGAGGAGACTCTACCCGTAATCATTTTGCTGTCAATAGGGTCGTTTGACGTTATAACAGATTCATCCTACCTGAAGGAGGTGTTCACCTTGAGCTTCAACCCCGAACCCTCGACGGCGTCCGTGCAAGAGGTGGATTTGTCCCCGGTTTCGCGGCAGATGCTTCACGAACAGATTTACACGCGCCTCAAGCGCAACCTCATGATGGGACGGTTCGTACCCGGCCAGAAGCTCCCCCTGCGCAGACTGGCCAAGAGCCTCGGCACCAGTCTCATGCCCGTCCGGGACGCGCTTCAGCGCCTTGAGAGCACCGGTTGCGTCGTCTCGTCGCCCAGTCGCACGATGATGGTGCCGGAATTCAGCTCCAAGCAGCTTCAGGACATCTGCACGTTGCGCACCATTCTCGAGGGCGCCGCCGCCGAGCGGGCCGCGCGGTTGCGCAAGGACGAGGAACTGGACGCGCTCCGGATCTATGTCGATGACATTGTCAGATCGGCGGAAACGAACGATATCGAATTGTTCCTGGAGGCGAACTACCACTTTCATATGCATGTCGCCGAGATGAGCCGATTGGCGTTTCTCGGCAGCCTCCTGGAACCGCTCTGGATGCATATAGGCCCATCGGTCCGGAAATCCGTGCCGAACGATGCCCTGTTTCAAAGCGCGGCGCGACATCATCGCGAGGTTTACGACGCAATCGCCGCGCAGGATCCACCCAAAGCCGTCGCAGCGATCCAACGCGACATCCTGGACGGCTACTCGTTCTGAGGGCCTGCGGTAAATATTTCACAAGGCCGCGGTCCCCGATCGGCCTGTCGACAGGCCGCTAACCGGGCATAGTCGCGTCAGGCTGTTATCGTTGCTTCATGCGTTGCCGGCATGAATTTCAGCGGAGCTTAGCGGCCGCCTAATCAACGCTGAATCAAACGCTCATGTCGGCCATTTCCGGCTTCCACTACACATCTGCGAAAGCCGGCTTTCTGGGCTGGCGTTCCGGGAATGGAAGGGAAAGCGGCATGGCGGTGGAAAAAGTGGATACGCTGGTCATCGGCGCGGGCCAGGCAGGCGTCGCGATGAGCGAGCATCTCGGCCGGCGCGGCCTTTCCCACCTCGTGCTCGAAAAGGCCCGCATCGCCGAAAGCTGGCGTACTGCCCGCTGGGACAGCCTCGTCGCCAATGGCCCGGCCTGGCACGACCGGTTCCCCGGCCTCACCTTCGCGAGCCTCGACGACGAGGCTTTCGCACCCAAGGAAAAGGTGGCGGATTATTTTGTGAGCTATGCGGAGAAGATCAGGGCGCCGGTCCGATGCGGCGTCGAGGTGAAATCCGTGCGCCGGGACGGCGACGCCTTCCATGTCGAGACGTCCGAAGGCGTGATCAAGGCAAGGAACGTCGTCTCCGCCACCGGCGCCTTCCAGCGCCCGGTCATGCCCGCACTGGTGCCGGCGCGGCCAGGTCTCGCCCAGATCCACTCCAATGCCTACCGCAATCCCGGCCAGCTGCCCGAAGGCGCGGTGCTGGTGATCGGCGCCGGCTCCTCCGGCACGCAGATTGCCGACGAGCTTCTGCGGGCGGGGCGGCGCGTTTATCTCTCCATCGGCCCGCACGACCGGCCGCCACGCCGGTATCGCGGCAAGGATTTCTGCTGGTGGCTCAGCGTGCTGGGCATATGGGATCTGAAGGTGCCCGCGCCGAACACGGAACATGTCACGATCACCGTCAGCGGCGCCTATGGCGGGCAGACGGTCGATTTCCGCCGGCTTGGCAATCGCGGCATGACGCTGCTCGGCCGGGCGGAATCCTATCGTGACGGGGTACTGGAAATCGCGCCCGATCTCATGGAAAATATCGAGCGCGGCGACGCCAGTTATCTCTCCCTGCTCGACCGCGCCGACATCTATGCGGCCGAAAACGGCCTCGACCTCCCGGAGGAGCCGGACGCCCGCCGCAAAGAACCGGATCCGGCCTGCCTCGCCGATCCCGTCCTCGCGGTGAACCTCACGGAGGCCGGCATCACGACCATCATCTGGGCGACGGGTTACACGGTCGACTACGGCTGGTTGAAGCTCGACGTCCTCGACGAGAAAGGCCGTCCGGTTCACGAGCGCGGCGTCTCGAAGGTGCCCGGCTTCTTCTTTGTCGGCCTGCCATGGCTGTCGCGCCGCGCCTCCTCCTTCATCTGGGGCTGCTGGCACGATGCGGATTACCTCGCGGGTTACATCGCCGAGCACCGCGGCGGACAGCATGCCGACATCGCCGCGTCGGCTTCCTGAAAGATCAGGCTATCGGTTCCCCCAAGGGAGCAAGCGAGAATGGCATGAATCGCCCCGTCCCCAGAGGAAGAGCGCTTCGTTCACGGTCCTGCGAGACGCGCTCTTTCCGTGCGAGCAAATCTGTTCATTAATTGGCGCCTGAACAAGGGAACAGACATGGTCTTGCATTTCACGCTCCGGCAACTCGAATATCTCGTCGCGGTCGGGGAATTCGGCTCCGTCACGGAAGCGGCCGAGCGGGTCAACGTTTCCGCCCCCTCCGTCTCGGCCGCGATCTCCCAGCTCGAGAAGGAATTCGGCATCAACCTCTTCGTACGTCGCCACGCGCACGGTCTCTCGCTGACCCAGGCCGGCCACAGCTTTGTCGCGCAGGCGCGGCAAATTCTGTTCGAGGCCGCGAAGCTCAACACCCTTTCCAACGAACTCACCGGCCAGGTGCGCGGGCCGCTGCATGTCGCCTGTCTCGTCACCTTCGCGCAGACCGTCATCCCCGCGCTTCGCCGCGCCTTTTCCGACACATATCCCGATGTCGACTTCTTCCAGTATGAACGCGACCAGGCGCGCATTCTCGAAGGGCTGCGCATGGCGCGTTTCGACATCGCACTCAGCTACGACCTCGACATTCCGGCCGACGTGGCTTTTCACGAGCTTGCCGTGCTGCCCCCCTATGTGGTTCTGCACGAGGGTCATCCGCTCGCGAACCGGCGGGAGGTGACGGTGAGGGATCTTGCTCCCCATCCGATGATCCTGCTCGACCTGCCGCACTCCTCCGCCTATTTCCTCTCGCTCTTTCGCGATGCGAAGCTGACGCCGCATATCGCGGAGCGCACACGGGACATGTCCGTCATGCGGGCCATGGTCGCCAACCGTTTCGGCTATTCCATCGCCAATATCCGTCCCGTCTCCAGCCACACGCTGGACGGCGGCCGGCTCGTCTTCGTGCCGCTCACCGGAAATCTGCGCCCCATGCGCATGGGCATCCTGTCCATGGCCAGCGCGCACCCGGCGCTCACCGTGCGCCGCTTCATCGATTTCTGCGGCGAAACGATCCGCGGCATCGGCATGGACCTGCCGGTTGCCGCCGGCGATCTCCAGCAAGAGAAAGACTTTTCATGACGACGACCATCGACTGGCGCGCCCGCGCGGCAAGCCTGAAATTTCGCAACGGCCTCTATATCGACGGCGGCTTCCGCGATGCGGCGAGGGGCGGCCGGTTCGAAACCGTGAACCCCGCCGATGCGCAGGTGCTCACCGCCGTCGCTCGCGGCACCGCGGATGATATCGACGCCGCCGTCGCCTCCGCCCGCCGCGCATTCAACGATGGCCGCTGGTCCGGCAAGCCGCCGGCCGAGCGCAGGGCGGTGCTCCTGCGCCTTGCCGCCCTTATCCGCGAGAACGTGCCGGAACTCGCCCTTCTCGACACGCTCGACATGGGCAAGCCGATCCGCGACAGCTCGACGATCGATGCGCCCGGCTCGGCTCATTTCTTCGAATGGCATGCCGAAGCCATCGACAAGCTCTATGACGAGATCGCACCCACCGGGCGCGGCGATCTCGCCATGATCCGCCGGGTGCCGCTCGGCGTCATCGGCGCCGTCGTGCCGTGGAACTTCCCGCTCGACATGGCGACCTGGAAGCTCGCGCCGGCGCTCGCCACCGGCAATTCCGTCGTGCTGAAACCGGCCGAGCAGTCGCCGCTCTCCGCCCTGATGCTGGCCGAACTCGCCTCCGAGGCGGGCCTGCCGGACGGCGTGCTCAACGTGGTTCCCGGCTTCGGCGAAGACGCCGGTCGCGCGCTCGGCCTCCACCCGGATGTCGACGCTCTCGTCTTCACCGGCTCGACAAGGGTCGGCAAGCTCTTCATGACCTATGCCGGCGAGAGCAACATGAAGCAGGTCTGGCTGGAGACGGGCGGCAAGTCGCCGAACCTCGTCTTCGCCGACGCCGATCTCGACAAGGCGGCCGAGATGGCGGCTTTCGGCATGCTGTTCAATTCCGGTGAAGTGTGCTCGGCCAATTCCCGCCTCCTCGTACACCGCTCCGTGCAGGCGGAATTGACCGAGAAGCTGATCGCCGCGACATCGGCGTGGCCGCTCGGCGACCCGCTCGATCCCGCCACCCGCATGGGGCCGCTGGTGGAAAAGAGCCATGCCGACCGCGTGGCCGGCTATATCGACATCGGCCGCAAGGAAGCCCGGCTCGCCCATGGCGGCGCGCGCGAGACACGCGGCGGCTCGGACTGCTACATCCAGCCCACCATCTTCAACGACGTGGCGCCGGCCGCCCGCATCGCGCAGGAGGAGATTTTCGGCCCCGTTCTCGCCATCACGCCCTTCGACTGCGACGAGGAGGCGGTTCGCATCGCCAATGACAGCGAATACGGCCTCGCCGCCTCCGTCTGGACGAAGGATCTTTCGCGCGCGCTTTCGGTCTCCGACCGTCTCGATGCCGGCACGGTTTCCGTCAATACGGTCGATGCGCTCTCCGCCATGACGCCCTTCGGCGGCGTGAAACAGTCCGGCTTCGGTCGCGATCTCTCGATACACAGCTTCGACAAATATTGCGCGCTCAAAACCATCTGGGTGAAATACTAGGCCACCACCCGTCCGTCCGGCACCGTCAGGCCGAGTTCCAGGTCCTCACGGTGCCGACCCGTTTATAATTGATTGAAATCGAAAGGTATTTTTTGAGAGCGCGAAAAATTTGCGCAAAAATGGAAAAGCAGGACATTGCATGCAGTTCTGCGATTAGCCTGAACCTAATCCATGCTTCCGGAACGCATCATTTACCGAAAGCTCGCCGCCCAATCCTATGCCTGAGAAACTCCGAGGTCTGCAATGCGTGACGCAAGATACGATATCCTGTTCGAACCCCTCGCGATCGGCCCGCATGTCGCGAAGAACCGGTTCTATCAGGTTCCGCATTGCAATGGCGGCGGCTATCGCGACCCATCCGCGGCCGCGGCCATGCGC
>JAGRLJ010000030.1:0-19677 GCA_020441805.1 Rhizobiaceae bacterium | reverse complement strand
TCGGAGATCACGCCCTTCATCGAGCTGCGCCTGTGGGAGGACAAGGACATTCCCGGCCTTCGCCGCATGTCCGACGCCATGAAGGCGCATGGTGCGCTCGCCGGCATCCAACTTGCCTATTCCGGTATCAACGGGCCGAACTTCTATACCAAGGAAGTGCCGCTCGCGCCCTCTCCTCTGCCGATCCGTACCTTCACCAACGACCCGGTGCAGGCCCGTGCGCTCGACAAGGGCGATATCAAGGATCTGCGCCGCTGGTTCGTCAACGCGGCCAGACGTTCCAGGATCGCCGGCTTCGACCTGATCTGTCTTTACGGCGCGCACGGCTTCGGCATCTTCCAGCACTTCCTGTCGCGCGCCACCAACCAGCGCACGGACGATTATGGCGGCAGCCTCGAAAACCGCTCGCGCTTCGCCCGGGAAGTGGTGGCCGATATCCGCGACGCCGTCGGCGATACGATGGCGATCACCATGCGCGTCAGCCTCGACGAAACCATCGGCGAACTTGGCTTCTCCAATGCCGAGATGCGCGAATTCGTCGGGATGAACGCCGACCTGCCCGACCTCTGGGACCTCGCGCACGGCGCCTGGGAGGACTGTTCCGGCCCCTCGCGCTTCAAGGAGGAAGGCGCGCAGGAGCTTCTGGTCAAGGGTATCCGCGCGCTCTCTTCGAAGCCTGTCGTCGGCGTGGGCCGCTTCACCTCGCCGGACGTGATGGCGCGCATGGTCCGCCAGGGTGTGCTCGATTTCATCGGCTGCGCCCGCCCTTCGATCGCCGATCCCTTCCTGCCGAGGAAGATCGAGGAAGGCCGCATCGAGGATATCCGGGAGTGCATCGGCTGCAACATGTGCATCGCCGGCGACATGACCATGTCGATCAGCCGCTGCACGCAGAACCCGACTTTCATGGAGGAATGGCGCAAGGGCTGGCATCCGGAGCGCATGAACGCGAAAGGCGACAGCCAGACCGTGCTCGTCGTCGGCGCCGGTCCGGCCGGTCTCGAAGCCACCCGCGCGCTCTCGCTGCGCGGCTACGATGTGACGCTCGCCGAGGCGACCACGACACTCGGCGGCCGCGTTGCCCGCGAGCGGCTGCTGCCCGGCCTGTCCGCCTGGGGCCGCGTCGTCGATTATCGCCAGTACCAGATTTCCCGGCGCACCAATGTCGAGACCTATTTCGATAGCCGGCTCACGGCAGACGACGTGCTCGGCTTCGGTTTCGAACATGTCGCCATCGCCACCGGCTCGCACTGGCGCCGCGACGGCGTCGCCCGCCAGCATGTCGTGCCCATGCCGGTCGATCCCGGCATGACGCTCTGGACGCCGGACGACGTCATGGCGGGGATCCACCCGGAAAACCTCGCCGGCAAGACCGTCGTCGTCTATGACGACGACCACTATTACATGGGCGGCGTGATGGCCGAGGCGATGGCCGGAACCGGCGCCAGGGTCATCCTCCTCACGCCCTCGGCTTACGTCTCCGACTGGACACGCAACACGCTGGAACAGGGCGCGATCCATGCGCGCCTCGACGATCTCGGCGTCGATATCCGCCTCAACCGCGGCATCACCGCCATCCGCGACGGCGAGGTCGAGACCAATTGCACCTATACCGGCCGCAAGGCGGCCATCGGCTGCGACGCCGTCGTCATGGTCGCCTCCCGCATGGCCGAGGATGCGCTCTATACCGACCTTCTTGTCCGGCAGGCGGACTGGCCCGATGCCGGCATCAAGACGGTCAAGATCATCGGCGATGCCAGCGCCCCCGCTCCCATCGCCTGGGCGACCTATGCCGGCCATCGCTATGCGCGGGAACTGGATATGCCCGATATCGGCGACGCCCTGCCGTTCCGCCGCGAAGTCACCCAGCTCGAACCGTTGTGAGGAACGACGCATGATCCAGCCCAGGGCCAGCGCGGTGAAGTCGGTCTCCAAGAATTTCGGGATCAGTCAGGCGTCGGAATCGATCCGATTCTCCATCGTCGGCAACGGGTTCCTCACGATGCGCGGCCCCTCCGGCGGACGGCGGCGACGCGTCGCGCCGGACCCGGCTCCTTCAGTCACTGCCCTTCGCGCCGGAGGCAAACCGCGGCGCTCCCCATCCCCATCGAGGAGACCGACATGCCCGTGCATACCCGCATCCGCCCCTTCAACACGAAGGACACCTATCCCGAGCAAAAACTGAACAACGATCTCTGCCAGGCGGTGGTGGCGCGGGGCGCGACGGTTTTCGTGCGCGGGCAGATCGCCCAGGACCTCGACACGCGCGAAAGCCTGCATATCGGCGATGCCGGCGCGCAGGCCCGCAAGGCGATGGAAAACATCAAGATGCTGCTGGAAGAGGCCGGCTCCGATCTCAGCCATATCTGCCGCGTCGTGGTCTATCTCATCGATATCCGCTACCGCGAGGCCGTCTATACCGAGATGGGCAAGTATCTGGAGGGCGTCTTCCCGGTCTCGACGGGCCTCGTCGTCTCGGCCCTTGCCCGGCCGGAATGGCTGGTCGAGATCGAGGCGACCGCCGTCATCCCCGACGAAGCCTGAGGGAGGGCGGCATGACCTTTTCCGTCTCCGGGCGTTGCATGAGAACCGGCATGTTCGGCATCGCGGTCTCCTCCTCCTCGCCGAGCGTGGCGGCGCGCTGCGCGCATGCGCGAGCCGGCATCGGCGCGGTCTCGACGCAGAATGTCACCGATCCGCGCCTCGGGCCGAAGGGGCTGGACCTGATGGCGAGCGGACTTTCCGCCGAAGCCGCGCTGGATCGCCTCATCGCCGAAGCGCCGGATATCGAATATAGACAACTCGCGCTGGTCGATGGGGCGGGCCGTGCGGCGACCTATTCCGGCGCGAGAACCCTCGGCGCCCACGCGACGGCGCGCGGCGACAATGTCGCCGCGGCCGGCAATATGCTCACGACGACGGATATCCCGCGGAAGATGGTGGAGGCTTTCGAGAGTGCGCGGGACCTGCATCTCGGCGACCGGCTGATCGCCGCCATGCGCGCCGCGCGTGCCGCCGGCGGCGAGGAAGGCCCGGTCCATTCCATGGGTCTCATCATGGTCGACAAGGTCTCCTGGAACGTCGCGGACCTGCGCATCGACTGGACCGACGGCGACCCCATCGAGGAATGCGCGGCGCTCTGGGAGCGCTGGCGCGGCGAGATGGACGCCTATGTCACCCGCGCGCTGAACCCCTCGGGCGCGCCGAGCTACGGCGTGCCCGGCGATCTGTAACCGGCGAAGGGGCAACCCTGCCCCTCACCGCTTCCCCTTGGGGATTGCCGCAGCTTTCGGCACCGTTGCAGGCTTCGAGGCGATGCTTTGGCTTTTCCGCGACACGCCCGCTGGAAATGTCCGCGACAGGCGCGGGGCCGATCGCGGCGACCCGACTGGAGGGATATTTTTCCCCTCGCCATTTGACGCCTTTTGGAATCTCAGCCCGCGGGAGGCGTCACGACGAGGGTCCCGCCATTCTCGCGGATCGCCGTTGCGAGGCCATTGGCCGGCTGACGGTCCGTGATCAGGGTCAGGCCCTCGGACCAGCGGCGCAGCAGGACGAGGGCTCGCTTTTCGAATTTCGAGTGATCGGCCAGGATGACGCTCTCGCCCGCATGCTGTAGCATGGCGGCATACACTTCGCCGGCGCTCAGCATGGCCTCGCTCACGCCGTCCTCGTCCAGGCCCGACGCGCCGATGATGGTCGCCTGCGTCCGGTATCGCGCAATCGCCCGGATCGTCTCGGGCCCGCCGACCAGTCCCTCCTGCGGCTCGAACGTGCCGGGCAGCATCATCACCTCGATCAGGGGATTGGCCGCCAGTTCGTTGGCGATGGCATAGGCCGGCGTCACCACCGTCATCCGTTGCTGCGTGAACCGGAGCGCACGCGCGAATTGCACCATGGTCGCGCCGCCGCCGAGGAGAAGCGTGTCCATGCCGCCATAGCGCTGCATCGCCGCCTGCGCGATGGCGCGCCGCTCCGGCACATGGATGGTCATCCGCTCGTTGAGAGCCGGCTCGAAATGGCTGCTGCGTACCGCGCCGCCATAGGTGCGGCTGATACGGCCCAGTTGATCCAGTTCGGCCAGGTCCCTGCGGATGGTTTCCGACGAGACCGACAAATCCTCTGCCAGTTGCGCCACGCGCAGCGCCGGGTTCGCTTCGAGCGCGCTCAGAATGCGTTCGTGGCGGATGTCCTTGCGGGACCTGGACAGTTTCAACGCAGGCGCCTCCCGTTGTCCTTTCTTGTAGATCGCAGGTTGCGCTGTGGGAAGCAACCGATATTTTTGACCGACTTCCAACAAAAAGAGTTGCAAGACGGAAATATCTGTGCGAGCTTTCATTCAAACGGAGGTGCGCTGTGTTCAATTACGGTTTCTTCAGCTTCGAATCGAAGGACGAGCTCCTCGCCAAGTCGATTGACTACTGGAATCCCGGAAAGACGAAGTTCTGGCAGGATGCGGGCATCGACCTCGTCATCGACCGCCGCGAGGGATATTGCCTCTACGACATGTCGGGCCGGCGCCTGATCGACCTGCATCTGAACGGCGGCACCTACAATTTCGGGCATCGTCACCCCGAGCTCGTGGCGACGCTGAAGTCGGCGCTCGACTATTTCGACATGGGCAATCACTGGTTCCCCTCTGTGGCGCGCGCCGCTTTCGCCGAAAAGCTCGTCAACACTGCCCCCGGCATGAAATATGCCATGTTCGGGGCGGGTGGCGCCGAGGCGGTCGAGATAGCGTTGAAAACTGCCCGACATACCACAAAACGTCGCAAGATCGTTTCGATCATCAAGGGCTATCACGGCCATTCCGGACTGTCGGTCGCCACCGGCGACGACCGTTTCTCGAAAATCTTTCTCGCGGACCGGCCGGACGAATTCGTGCAGGTTCCGTTCAACGACGCGGATGCGCTGGAGCGTGCGCTGCGGGGGCGCGACGTCGCCGCCTTCATCATCGAGACCATTCCGGCGACCTACGGCTTCCCGATGCCGGACGAAGGCTATCTCAAGGCTTGCCAGGATCTCTGCCGCCGGTATGGCACGCTCTATATCGCCGACGAGGTGCAGACCGGCCTGATGCGGACCGGCGCCATGTGGGGCTGGCAGTCCTACGGCCTCGCGCCGGATATGTTCGTCACGGGCAAGGGGCTGGGCGGCGGCATCTATCCGATCAGCGCCTGCGTCGCCACCGAGCAATGCGGCGGCTGGCTGCATGAGGATGGTGCCGCGCATATCTCGACGGCCGGCGGCTCCGAGCTCGGCTGTGTCGTCGCCCATCAGGTGATCGGCATGTTGCAGCGGCCGGAAACGGTTTCCAACGTGCATTTCGTCGCGGAATTCTTCCGCAAGGCGCTGGCGCGGGTGATGGCGGCCAATGGCGACGTCTTCGTCGGCATCCGCCAGCGCGGGCTGATCCTCGGCCTGGAATTCGACCATCCCGAAGGCGCCGTCGCGGTATCGCGCGCGCTTTACGAGAATGGCGTCTGGGCGATCTTCTCGTCGCTGGACAAGCGGGTGCTGCAATTCAAGCCGGGCGTGCTGCTGGATGTGACGCTCTGTCAGGAAATCATCGATCGGGTCGAGGCGGCGATGCCGCGGGCGCGGGCGCTGCTGCGCGGCCAGCGCCGGGCGGCTTGAGAACGAAGGGGAGAAAGCGGGATGCTGCCTGAGGACGAAAAACCCCGCCTCGCGGTGCCTGACCAGATGCAGGCCGCGGCGGCGATGAAGATCGACCGTGCCGGCTGGGCGGTCAGCGCCTATGCGAAATACGACCGCGCCGCGGTGATGCGTATCGCGCGGGCGGTGGCGGAGGCGGCGCATGGGGCCGCGCAGCATTATGCCGAATGGGCGGTGCGCGAGACCGGCATGGGCGTCGTCGAGCACAAGCGGCTGAAGAACGAGCTTTCGGCGCATCCGCTGGTGGATTTCCATGCGGAGACCGATCTCGTCAATCCGCGTGTCGATCCCGCGCGCAAGATGGTCGAGGTGCCGAAGCCCGCCGGCGTGATCCTGGCGCTGACGCCGGCGACCAATCCGGTTTCCACCCTGTATTACAAGACCATCCTGGCGGTGCTGAGCCGCAATGCCATCATCTTCAGCCCGCATCCGCTGGCAAGGCAATGCTGCCGTGACGCGGCGGCGCGGCTGGAGGCGGCGGCGGTGGCGGCCGGCGCGCCCTCCGGCCTCATCCAATGTATCGAGGAGCCGTCCGTACCGCTGGTGCAGACGCTGATGGCCTCGCCCAAGGTTGCCGTCATCCTCGCGACCGGCGGCGGTCCGATGGTGCGGGCGGCCTATTCTTCCGGCAATCCGGCCATCGGCGTCGGCCCGGGCAATGCACCGGTCTATATCGATCCGAGCGCCGACCAGGCCCTTGCGGCACAGCGCATCGTCGAGAGCAAGAGCTTCGACAATTCGGTGCTCTGCACCAATGAAAGCGTGCTGCTGACTCTGGACGAGAACCGGCAGCGTTTCGAAAGGGCGCTTCGCGCGGCGGGCGCCCATCTGCTGAACGAGGCCGAGGTGGCGCGGCTGCGCGACTGGCTCTTCCCGGACGGGCACCTCAACACCGCGTCGGTGGGCAAGAGCGCGGTCTGGATCGCCCAGCAGGTCGGCATCCGTGTGGTGCCGAGCACCAGGGTGCTGATCGCGGCCGTCGAGCGCGCCGGTATCGAGGAGCCTCTGACCAGGGAAAAGCTCTGCCCGGTGCTGGCGCTGATGTCGGTCGGCAGCTTCGAGCGGGCGGCGGGTGTGGCTCAGATGATCCTGCGCATGTCGGGCGCCGGTCATTCGGCGGCCTATCACGGCGAGGACGCACAGCAGGCGCTGGATTTCGCGTCCGCCCTGTCGGTCTACCGCGTGGTCGTGAATGCGCCCTGCTCGCAAGGCGCGGCCGGCTTCGCCACCCATCTCGCGCCGTCCTTCATGATCGGCACCGGCTATTCCGGCCGCTCGTCGGTGGGGGAGAATATCGGGCCGCAGCATCTCGTGCACTGGACGCGGCTTGCCTGGAACAGCGACGCAAGCGTGCCCTTCGGCGATTTTTCCGCAGTTCGCGCGCCGTTCGAGGGGCCTGACGGATCGAGCCGTCCCCCCACTCCGCGCACGCCGCCGCCGCAGGCGGCCGAGAGCGGTCTCGACCGCGATCTCCTGCGTCAATTGATCCTTCAGGAACTTCGCCAGCTGACCGGGGGCCAGCCATGACCGAGCTTCGCGCTTTCATCTTCATAGACCAGCTCCAGCCCCAGACGCTCGCCTATACGGCGACCTGGATGCGCGGCACGCTGCCGCGGGCCCGCATGGCGGCGCAGATCATCGAGATCGCGCCCGGCCTCGATGTCGAGGCCCTCACCGACACGGCGCTGAAGAGCGCCGAGGTGCGCGCCGGCTTCCTCGTCGTCGAACGCCAGTTCGGCACGCTGCAATTCCATGCCTATTCCACCGCCGAGGTCCAGGCCGGCGCGGAGGCGGTGCTACAGGCCATGGGCAAGAAACCCGACGAGGCCGAGAAGCCCAGGATCATGGCATCGAAGATCGTGACACGGCTGGACGACCAGCACGCCTTCCTGATGAACCGCAACAAGACAGGTTCCATGGTTCTCGGCGGCGAGAGCGTCTATCTGCTGGAATGCCAGCCGGCGGCCTATGCCATCCTCGCCTGCAACGAGGCCGAAAAGGAGGCCGACATCAAGGTCATCGACATGCGGATGATCGGGGCGAACGGGCGGCTGTACCTTGCCGGAACCGAAGCGGATGTGCGCAATGCGCGCGATGCAGCCGAGAGGGCCCTGCGGGAAGCGGGCGCACGCTGATGGACGATCTCCGTTCCCTCATCCGCGATCTTCTTGCCGAGGAAATCGCCGCGATCCGCGCCGAACTTCTCACCGCCGGGCCCCGCGAGGAGCGTGTGCGGGTGGACGATGCCCGGTCGCTGACCGATTTCGCGTTGTCGGTGATCAAGCGGGCCGCCGAGCCCGGCTTCACCGCCGCCCTCCAGGAGGGAAGGCTTCGTTTCGTCCCGGCGGATATTTCCACATTCGCCGCGGGCACGGCGGCGGCCGCGCCGCCGGCCGTGCAGGCCCGGCCGTCCGTGCTGGTGACCACGGTTCCGGCCACGGTGCCGGAAATCACCAAGGGCCTGGTCACCGAACGCGACATCGCGAAACTTCCGCCGGAGGCGACCCGGCTCAGGATCGGCAGGCTCGGCAGACTTACGCCCCTTGCGGTCGACGAGGCCCGTCGACGGGGCATCAGGATCGAAAGGAGTGCAACATGATTAAGGCCCGCGTCAGCGGCAGGCTCTGGTCGACGCGGCATATCGGCACGCTTCCGACCGGCGCCCTCCTGGAGGTGGAAACCGAGGCGGGGGGAAGGCTGATCGCCTTCGATCCTCTCGGCTGCGCCGAGGGGGAGATCGTCCTGGTGACCCAGGGCTCCGTGGCCGCCTCTTATTTTCCCGACCGTTCCGCGCCGATCGACGCGCTGATCGTCGGTTCGATCGATGAACAACCCGTGAAAAGCAAATGAAGGAGTTCAGCACATGGCAAATCTCGCAATCGGAATGATCGAAACCAGGGGATATGTTCCGGCCCTCTCCGCCGCCGACGCGATGGTGAAGGCCGCCAATGTCGAAATCATCGCGCGCAACGAGGTCGGCGGCGGGCTGGTCTCGGTGGTCGTGCGCGGCGATGTCGGCGCGGTGAAGGCCGCCACGGAGGCCGGCGCGGAAGCCGCCGCCCAGGTGGGTGAGGTCACGGCCGTCCATGTCATTCCGCGCCCGCATCCCGATCTCGGCAAGCATTTCGACGCCGTGAAGGCCTGAACGGACAGCCGTCCGCGCAAGGTGGATCGTAACAGGAGGACTGAAGCATGACAGAGCTTCGCGTCTATCTTCCCATCGAAGATCTCCAGCCCCAGTTCGCGGCTTATCTGTCCTCGCCCACGCGGGCGAGGGGATATCCGCCCTTTGCCGGGCAGAACTCGCTGATCATCGAGGTGGCCCCGGCGCTGGCGATCCATCGGATCACCGACCTCGCGCTGAAATCCGAACCCTCGATGGAGCCGGGCATCCTCTACACCGAGCGGCAGTTCGGCCTGCTGGAACTGCATTCCGACCGGATGGAGGATCTGGAGGCGGCGGGGGCGGCGATCCTCGCCGGCATCGGCTCCAGGCCCGAGGACCAGTTGAAGCCGCAGATCCTCTATCATGATATCATCGAGGACCTGTCGGACCAGCATGCCATCATCCTCAACCGATCGCGCGACGCGTCGATCCTGGTGCCGGGCGTGGCCCTGCTCATCTACGAAATGGCGCCGGCGCTGTTTGCCTGCGTCGCCGCCAACGAAGCCGAGAAGGCGGCGCCGAACGCCGTCATCAACGATGTGCAGATGATGGGCGCGACCGGACGCCTGTTCATCTCCGGCACGTTGGAGGACATGCGGCTCGCCCGCGACACGATCACCGCCAGGCTGGAGGCGATCAAAGGCCGATAGAACAGCGCCGTCGCCCGCAGAAAAGAAACGGAAGAGTTTCGCGGGGCGCCGGCGCACCGAACGACCATGGGAACAAATATCGGGAGACGACAATGAACAGCAAAATGCTGACCAAAGTGGCGCATCTGGCACTGGCCGGCGCCTTTCTCACACTGGCCTCCGCCCTGCCGGCGAAGGCCGGAAACGATCCGGCGACCGCCAAGATCGAGGATGTCCGCGCCGGCGCCCAAAAAGCCTGCGAAAGCGGCAAGACCTTCAAGATCGCCTACAGCCATTCGGTATCCGAGGCGGCGATCGTCAAGCAGGTGCGCCACTTCGCCGATCTGCGCGCCGCGGAACTGGGCTGCGTGACGGTTCTGCACGACAACACCCAGGCCAACAATCTCGAACAGCAGATCAATGCCGTCCAGGGCTGGATCACGGTCGGTGTCGACGCCATCGTCGTCACGCCGATCGACGAGGCGGCGCTGAAACCCTTCCAGAAGCAGGCCCAGGCCGCCGGCATCAAATGGCTGACCTATCTCGGCGTCATGGCCGACAGCGACGGCTATGTCGGCTTCGACCATGCCCAGTCCGGCCAGATCGTCGGCAATGCCGCCGCTCAATGGGTCAAGGAAAACAAGATCGAGCATCCCAAGGCCCTGATCACGACGCTGACCGGCCTGATGTCGCTCAGCCCGCGCTGGACCGAGGTCGAGCGCATCTTCAAGGAAAACGGCATCGAAGTGGTCGCCAAGCAGGATTCCGCCGACCAGGCGAGCGGCCTGACCGTTACCGAGACCGTGCTGAAGCAGCATCCGGACCTCGCCATCGTCATCGGCCTCAACGACGACGCGGCGGTGGGCGCCTATCGCGCGGTGACGATTGCGGGCATCGATCCCGAAAAGATCTTCATCGCGGGCCAGGACGGTTCGAAGGAGGGGCTGCTGGCGGTGAATGAAGGCAAGGCCTACAAGGCGAGCGCCGCCATCCTCATCAACGAACTCGGCGCCAATATCGTGGATCAGGCACTGAACGCCATCACCGGCAACGGCCCGAGCTTCGCGTTCACGCCGACCGTGCTTGCCTCCAAGGCCGATCAGGCCCTGCTCGACAAGCTGATCGCCAACCACAACCAGTGACGGGACCGGGCGCTCCCGGCTTCCGGGAGCGCCGGTTTCAGGAAACAGGGAGTGCGGCCATGCGAAAAGCCTGGGTCAGAGTCAACAAGCTGCGCAAGTCGTTCGGATCCGTCGAGGTTCTCAAAGGCGTCGACCTTGAATTCCATCGCGGTGAAATCCATGCCTTTATCGGCGCCAACGGCGCGGGCAAGTCGACGCTGCTCGGCTGCCTGTCCGGAGCCGTCGAGCCGAGCGGCGGCACCATCGTCATCGGCGACGAAGAGCTCACCGCATTGACGCCGCGCCTCGCCATCGAAAAGGGTATCGGCATCATCTACCAGCATTTCCAGGTGGTGGAAGGACTGACGGTCGCCGACAACATCTTCCTCGGCAGCGAGATTCACCGCTTCGGCATCGTGGCCCGTCGCGAGCAGGAGGCGCAGGCGCGCAAGCTGCTGGAACGGCTGGGCGTCGAGATCGATGCCCGCCGCCTGCTCGACGAATTGTCGGTCGGCGAACGCCAGCTGGTCGAAATCGCCCGCGCCCTGCATATCAGGCCGGACCTGCTGATCCTCGACGAACCGACGGCGGCATTGTCGGATCGCGAGATCGAGGCGCTGCACAAGGTGGTCCAGCAGCTTGCGCACCGGGAAAACATAGCCATCGTCTATGTCACGCATCTGCTGGACGAGATCGAGGCCATCGCCGATGTGGTGACGGTGCTGCGCGACGGCGCAACCGTCTGGACCCGCCCGGCCGCCGAGGTGACGCCCGCCATCATCGCGCAGGGCATAGCCCCTTCGGCCAAGCTCGGCCAGCAGCGTGCCGCCCGCGTCCGCAGCGGCGAGTCGCAGATGCGGTTGCAGGATTATCGATGCGATTATACCGGCCCCATCGATCTGGATCTGCACAAGGGCGAGATCGTCGGGCTGTACGGCCTGCTCGGCTCCGGGCGCACCGATCTGGTCGAAACGCTGGCCGGGGCGCGTCCCTGCCGGGGCGGTGTGCTGACGCTGCGGGGGCAGGCGGTTTCCATCCGCAACGCGCGCCGCGCGCTCGAGCATGGAATCGCGCTGGTCGCCTCCGACCGCAACGAGCAGAGCCTGTTTCGCAGCCTGCCCGCCCTCGACAACCTGCTGATGCCGCATTTCGACGGGCTGGCGCGCCGCCGCTCCAGCCATCGCCCCTTGTTCCGCCGCATGGCGGAAGCGCTCCAGCTGCATCCCGCCCGCCCCGATCTCGAGGGCGGCCGCTTCAGCGGCGGCAATGCCCAGAAGCTGGTGATGGGCCGATGGCTGCTGCCCGAACTCGATATTCGCGTTCTGCTGCTGGACGAGCCGACGCAGGGTGTGGATATCGGTGCGCGCGCCGAGATCTACCGCCTTCTGGAACAATTCGCCGATGGCGGCGGCGCGGTGCTGGTCGCCTCCTCCGACCCCCAGGAACTGGTCGAACTCTGCGACAGGGTCCTGGTGCTGGGTCAGGGCCGGCAGATCGAGCTGATCGAGGACGGCATCACCCCCGATCGGCTGGTCGAGGCGGCGCATAAAAGTTTTTCCGCAAGCCTGGGGCCACGCTCCCGGCTTTCCGCAACGGCGTGAGCAAGTGAGATGACGGCGACGACCATGACCCAGACTTCAGCCACTTCCTCCCGGCCACAACGCAACATGGCGGATATGCTGACCACGGCGGCCTTGCCGGTGGCGGTGCTGTTGCTGGCCCTGTTCTTCTACATCGAGGCGCCGGTCTTCCTGACGCCGCGCAACCTGATCAGCATCACGGTCCAGGTGGCCGCCCTGATGACCATCGCCATCCCCTTTTCGATCCTGCTGATGGCGGGCAAGGTGGATTTGGGCGTCGGCTCGCTGCTTGGCCTGTGCGGCGTGGTCGCCGGCCTGAGTTTCCCGGTCATGGGCGTGGTCGGCACGGTGCTGTTCACGCTCGGCGTCGGCCTCGTCGTCGGGCTGGTGAACGGCCTGCTCGTTTCCTGGCTGTCGATGTCGCCGATCATCGTGACGCTGGGCGGACTGACGCTGATGCGCGGCCTCGCGCAATATCTGTCGCCCGCGCCGCTGTTCGGCTTTCCGGAGAGCTTTTCCTATCTCGGCTACGGTACGCTGCTCGGCCTGCCGATCCTTACCTGGATCATGCTGGCGGTTCTGGTGGCCGGCATCGCCTTCATGCGCTTCTCGCCGGTCGGCCGCCACACGATCGCCATCGGCGTCAACGAGCGTGCCGCCCATCTCGTCGGTATCCGCGTCCGGCTGACGGTCATGCTGCTTTATGCGGCCGTGGGCGTGGCCGCGGCGTTGGCGGGGCTGATGACGGTGGCGCGCATCAATTCCGCGCCGTCGGGCACGCTCGGCGTCGGCATGGAGCTCAGCGTGCTGACCGCCGTGCTGCTGGGCGGCGTGCCGTTCACCGGCGGCAAGGGCTCGCTGCCGCGCGTCGCGCTCGGCGTGCTGCTGCTTGGCATGCTGTCGAACGGCCTGATCCTGATGAATGTGCCCACGGAAGCGAGCCTGATGTTGACCGGTCTCGTTCTGGTCGTGGCCGCGGCGCTGGATGTGCTGCGCGCGCGCCGCAGTTGAGGAGAATGGCATGAAACTGCAAGACCTGAGCCGCCTGACGATCGCCGACCTGCTGCAAGCCTATCGGCAGGGCGATACCGATCCCGTCGCGGTCGCCGAACTGACCTTTGCCCAGATCGATGCGGTCAACGGCCGGATCAACGCCCTCTACGATCTCCGGCGCGAGGCGGCGCTTGCCGAGGCGTCGGCTTCCGCCGCCCGATGGCGCGCCGGAGCGCCGGCGGGCGCGCTCGACGGCGTGCCGGTGACATTGAAGGATTCGGTCCATGCCGTGGGCATGATGTGGCATCACGGCTCCGCCGCGCATGGCGCCGGCGTCAAGGGCGTCAAGGATGCGCCCCCGACCGCCAAGCTGAAGGCGGCGCGCGCCATCGTGATCGGCAAATGCACGATGCCGGACTATGGGCTGAGCGCCTCCGGCGTCAGCTCCTATCACGGCATCGTGCGCAATCCGTTCGGGCTTGCGTGGAACACCGGCGGTTCCAGCGCCGGCGGCGGCGCGTCGCTCGCGGCCGGTATCGGCATGATGTCGGTGGGCTCCGACATTGCCGGCTCCGTGCGCCTGCCGGCCGCCCATTGCGGCCTGGCCGCGCTGAAACCCACGCAGGGCATGATCCCGCATACGCCGGCGTCCGATGTCCGTTCCGCCGGTCCGATGGCGCGCTATGCCGCCGATCTCGAGCCCCTGCTGCGCATCCTCGGCGGCGTGCATCCGGACGACCGTTTCTCCGTGCCGGTCACCGAACCCGATACGTCCTTCGAGGATGCGACGGTTGCCGTCTATGACGATTTCGGCTTCGGCCCGGCGGTGGAGCCGGCCGTGCGCGATATCCTGACCCGGGCGCGGCTGGCTATCGAAACCGTGGTCGCCCGGTCGGTCGCACCCGGCACCCGCTTCGATTTCGACGCCTATCTGCCGATCGACGACAGTTTCAAATGGCGCGGCTGGCGCGAATATGCCGGCGCCGCCGAGGGTCTGCGCGATGAGACGCCGCGTCAGATGATCGACTGGTTCCGTCCGGCATCCGACTGGCCGGCCAGCCGGATTGCCGAAATGGAAGCCGGCCTGGCGCGCGGCGTCGCGCAGACGACGATGCTGTTCGGCGAGGCGGACTTCCTGTTGACGCCGGTGATGCCGGTGGTCAATTTCCCGGCGGAGGAACGCGGCATTGATCCGGTCATGGCGTTGCGCCATTGCACCTTCACCGCGCCCTTCAATCAGTCCGGTCATCCGGCGGTGGCGATCTGCGGCGGGCTCGACGACCGTGGCCTGCCGGTCGGCGTGCAACTGGTCGGGCGTCGCTTCGATGACGTGCGGCTGGTACGCCTGGCGACGGCGCTGGAAGCGGCGCTATGGCCCGATGGCCGCGCATCGGCGGGCTGGCCGCTCGCACCGCGCGGCTGAGAGGCAAAAGGGGGACCCGATGAACGACACGCGTCACGAACTGGTGAAGGAAACGGCGACACGGCGCCTGCGCGCCACGCCGGACCGGCTGGAATGCCCCTTCACGGTGCTGGCCTCGCCCGGCTGGCGGGGAATCGAGGCCGACCTTCTGGTGGCCGAGGCCGGGGGCCGCACGGAGATCTACAAGCACTATCATCCCGATGTCGCCTTCTATGTCGATGCCGCCGCCGCGCTCGACGCGGCCCGGATCGCCGGGGAACTGGGCGTCGGCCCGAGGGTGCTGGAGGCCTGGCCGGAAGAAGGGTTGATGGCGATGGAGCATCTGGGCGAGGGCTGGCGGGCCGGCGGCCTGCATGATGCAAGCCCGGCCGCGACGCGTCATGCCGCCATCGCCGCCAAGAAGACGCTGCACGCCGGCCCGCGCTTTGCCGCCGACAAGGACATCTTCGCCGAAATCCGCCGGTTCGCCGCCGCGTGCGGGCCCGACAACGCCGCCCCGCCCCGGCATCTCGCCGCCTGGATGGGTTTCGTCGACCGCGCCGAGGCCGCCATCGCCGCCGTGGGCCGCGACAGCGTGCCGAGCCATCGCGACGGCAGTTGCGCCAACTGGATGATCGGCGCCGACGGTGCGTTCCGGCTGGTGGACTACGATCTGTCCGGCAATGCCGATCCCTTCGAGGATATCGGCTGTCACCTGATGGAGGCGCATGACCGCGAGGCGGAGGCGCGCGAGGGTTTCGAGGAATGGACAGGCGCTTTCCGCGAGGGAGAGTTCCAGCGGGCCATGGTCTACGGCATTCTCGACGACCTGCGCTGGGGCCTGATCGCCACCGTGCTGGCGCGCATGTCGGCGCGACGCAGCCTGGAATATGCCAAATACGCCTCCTGGCGCTTCATGCGCTTCGAAGACCATTCGCAATCGTCCGTCGCGGCGGACAGGCTCCGCAAGCTGGCCTGAGGAGGCAGGACGCCATGACCGATTCCATGGAACGGAAACTCGAGGCCATCGCCGCCGCCATGCCGGGCTGGTCGGTGGACGGGCTGAAGACGCGGCCGCTGGTGGGCGGACTGATGAATTCCAACTGGCTGATCAATCACGGCGGCCAGGATTATTTCATGAAGCTTTTCGGCGCGGGGTCGGACGATTTCGTCAATCGGCGCCTGTCGCACGAGGCGGCCTTGAAAGCCCACGAGCTCGGCATTTCGCCGGCCACCGTCCTGTTCGATCCCGGAATCGGGGTGGAGATCGCCGAATTCCTCCAGGGCTACCGCGCCTCGACCAATGCCGATTTTTCGCGGCGGGACTTCCTCGATGGCGTGATTGGCCTCTATCGCACCTTCAATTCCGGCGAGAAGCTGTCCGCGACCAAGGACGTCTTCGCCATGACGGACGAGCATATCGAGCAGGGGCGCGCGCTGGGCGCATTGGTGCCGGCCGATTTCGACTGGCTGCTGATCCAGTACGAACGGGCGAAAGCCGCCTTCATGGCCTCGGGACTCGATCTGGCGCCGTGCCACAACGATCCGATGCCCGGCAACTTCCTGGTGGACATGTCCGCGGACGACCGTATCCGCGACATGAAAATGGTCGATTTCGAATTCGCATCGAACAATGAGCGTGCCTATGAGATCGGGGTCTTCCTCGGCGAGGTCTTCGTCGACGAAGCCACCTCCAACGAGTTGATCGAGCAATATTACGGCACGGCCCGGCGCGATCTCGTGGCGCGCGTCTGGGTCGCGCGGGCCGTCGCCGACATGAAATGGGGCGCCTGGGCGGTGCAGCAGCGGCAGCGTTCGAGCTGGGATTTCGATTTCCAGAAATATGGGATCTGGAAATATGCCCGAGCCCGCCGCCTGTTCGACGATCCGCGCTGGAACGACTGGCTGGCGGCGATCTGATGTCGCCGATGCGAAGGCGGGATTCGGCATGAAAAGCAATGACGGTTACGATTCGCCGCTCGCGCCCTCCCGGCGGGTGCTGAGGGAAGGCACGTTCAACGCGCGGGATGCGGGCGGCTACCCGCTCCTCGGCGGCGGCTGGATGGCGCGGGGGCGTCTTTACCGCTCGGATGCGCTGAGCGCCCTGACCGAAAACGATATCGACGAGTTCAAGCGGCTGGGGATCCGGTCGGTGATCGATCTGCGGGATCTGCGGGAATCCGCCGTGGCCCCTGACATCGTCGATCGCCGGGCGGTGCGCTACGAACGTGTCGCGATCTTCGAGGACAGGCTGTTCGAGCGCGACATGACGGCCTTTCCCTCGCTTCTCGGCCTCTATCAGATCATCATGGACGACCATGTCCCCCAGTTGATCCGCGTCCTGAAACTCTTGAGCGAGGTGTCCGGCGAGCCGGTCCTCGTCCACTGCACGGCGGGCAAGGACAGGACGGGGCTGATCCTCGCCCTGGTCCATGCCATTGCCGGTCTGCCGCCGCAGGTGATCGTCGAGGATTACGGAGCGAGCGAGAAAATCCTGGGCGGCGGATTCGACGACCGGATCAGGGCGCTTTACCGCCAGGCCGCGATCCCGGTCGCGGTGCTGGGCGATAATCCCCGCCACGCGCCGCCTGCCTATCTTCAGCATACGCTGGAAACGATGCGGACCGCTGCCGGCTCGATCCCGGCCTTTCTGGCGCGCAACGGCCTGAGCCCGACGGAACAGGAGCGGCTGGCGCACAACCTGACACGATGATCTCCGCCTTAGACCTGCGTCCGCTGGGCGAGAAGCCAGCGATTGATCATGTTGCTGTCGATCTCGAAACCAGGCTCCAGGAACATCTCCTCCAAATCTCGGTATCCGGAGCGTGAACTTCTCCGGCGGGCGCCGGCATGTCGTTAACCGGGAAAATTTGCGACGCTCCCGTCTGACCCCCTGGCAGGATCACCGGACCTGTCTCCCCAGAAGGGTCCCGGCTATTCCGCGTTCCGGCGATAGAGGTCGTAACCTTCCTGAAGCCCGCCATCACCCTCGAAATGCGATATGCGCGAATAGCCGTCTGCAAGCGCCTTGCAGGATATCCAGTCCCGGCCGCCGCCCGCGCACCAGCCGTAATCGGTCATGACGAAGGCCGGCGATTGCGCCAGCCTGGCGCGATAATAGTCGTCTTCGCCCGTACCGTAGATGATGTACGCATGATCCTTCCAGACCAAGGGCTGAAACGGGGTCGCGCCGGAATAGTAAAGGGGTTCGATCGGCGCGCGCATCGACATCAATTTTTCCGCGCCGACGGTCTCGGAGATCTGCCGATAGGGGCGGAGGAAGTCGCCCATGACATATGTCTCGCTACCGAGATAGGCGGTGAATTTCGCGACATAGGCCAGGCAGACGAAGGTGAGGAAGGTGCCGAGGAGCGCATGTCTGGCGTGAGAGCGGTAATCCACCATCAGGAGGATGGTGGCCGCCGGCGCCGCAAGCGCGTAGAGGTAATGCGGATAGAATTTCCCGCTCAGGAACAGCGTGACGGCCGAGCCCAGCAGCAGAAGCGCCAGGGCACGCGCCGCATTGCGTCTGGCAGGCTCGAATACCGGAAACAGCGGCAGCAGTCCGATCGCGACCAGAATGCCGAGCTTTGCGAGATAGATCTTGTCCGGTGTGGTGGTCTCGGCCGAATAAGCCGTCAGGAAACGCCGTTGCAGATCGAAATATTGCGCCACATCCATCCCGGCGGCGAAGGCGACGACGAACAGGGCCGCCATGAGGAGAATACAGGCGAGCCCGTAAGCGAACAGCCTGGTGACGAAGGCGGAGAGCGATCGTGACGTGACCCAGAGAGAAAAGACGAGCGCCGGAAACAGTGCGACGCCGCAGACATAATTGATATTGAAGGCCGCGACCGCGGCGGCGGCGGATATTAGCAGGCGCGTCCGATCATCCTGCGAGTGCAGTGCGAAGTGGATGGCGGCCAGGTTGAACAGGACGAAGAGAAGCTCGGAATTGCCGCTGTAGCCGACGCTGCCGCCGGAGAAAGTCGCCACGACGAACAAGACGAGCGGCAGGGCAAGGGACCGATGGAGATAGAGGCGCCAGACGAGAAGCGCGTTGGCGACCAGCAGCACCGCCGAGACGGCCTGGAAGACGTAGAAACGCACATCCAGGAAAGAGAGAAGGCCATAGAAGATATAGACCAGAAGCGGCTTGTGATCGAAGGCGTAGCCGTATGGCAGGAGTCCGTGCCAATAAATGCCCTTGCCGACGAGGACATAGATCAGCGGATCGTGATCCTTGAGCGGAACGTCGAACTGACTTGCGAAATAGAGCGCCAGCGACAGGCAGAGGCACAGGGCAAAAAGCCGGCCCTGAAAGAAGCGGTTCAAGATAGCGATCACGGCAGGTTTCTCGTTTCAGGCGACATCAATGGGTGGCTTCGACCGGACGCAAATGCCGCTTGGTGGCATTCTGCCTCGCCGGCTGAATGTCCTGACGGGTGACCACATCCTGGATCAGGTAGCGAGGCCTGCGCTTGCTCTCGATATAGATGCGGCCGATATATTCGCCGATCACGCCAATCCCGACGATCTGCACGCCCCCGAGAAACAGGACGGCGGTGATCAGCGAGGGATAGCCGGGGACCGGATTGCCGTTGATCAGCTTGTCGACGACCATCCAGAAGGCATAGACGATGCTGACCGAGGAAATCGCCAGACCGAGATAGGTCCAGATGCGCAGCGGCAGGGTCGAGAAGCTGGTGATTCCCTCCAGCGCCAGGTTCCACAATTTCCAGCCGTTGAACTTGCTGGCGCCGGCCACGCGCGGCGGGCGGGAATATTCGACGACTTCCGTCCTGCCGCCGACCCATGAAAGGATACCTTTCATGAAGATGTTCCGCTCGGGCATCTGCTTGATATGCTCGACGGTCTGCCGGGAAAGCAGCCTGAAATCTCCGACATTCTCTTCGATGCGCGGATGGCTGATAGCATTGTGGAACTTGTAGAAAAGGGATGCGGTGCCGCGCTTCAGCCGGCTGTCCGAGCGCCTTTCGCGACGTTTGCCGAGAACGACGTCGGCGCCGGCGATCCACCGGCCGAGCATCTGCGGGACGACCTCGATCGGGTCTTGCAGGTCCACGTCCATCGGGATCACGGCATCGCC
>JAGRLJ010000268.1:29639-30807 GCA_020441805.1 Rhizobiaceae bacterium | reverse complement strand
ATCGCGCTGCGGCACGAGCGGGATGCCGCGGCCAACTGGCAGGCCGGCGCGGAACGGTTTCACTGGCATGTCCGGGACGGTGCGCCCGTGGGGCCGGATCTCGACCCGGCCTGCTGCGGCGCGGGCCATGTGCGCGATACGCTGGCGGCGCGGGTGGAACCGCGTGCGCTTCTCGGCCTGCTGCGCGCCGCGCTCGAACGCGAGCCGCGCGTGCGGATCGTCGAGCATGCCGGGCTGCTGTCGCTCGATGCGGCGCGGGGCAGGGCGGAGATCGCGGCATCTCATGCCGGAACGCTTCTCTTTTCCCATGCGGTCATCGCCGCCGGCGTCGCGAGCTTTCCCATCCTCGAACGCCTGCTGCCGCCGCTGCCGGGGCCGCTGGGCCAGGGCGTCAAGGGGCAGGCGGCGCTGCTCGGGGCGGCGATCGATCCGGCGGGCCCGATCGTCTTTCTCGACGGCCTCTATGTCGTCGCCCATGAGGGCGGGCGCGTGGCCGTCGGCTCGACCAGCGAGACCGTCTATGACGATCCCCGCGCGAATGACGGCCGTCTCGATGACGTGATCGCGCGGGCACGCGCGCTGCTGCCCGCGCTGCGCGATGCGCCGGTGCTCGAACGCTGGGCCGGCATCCGCCCGAGGGCCATCGGCCGCGATCCGCTGACCGGCCCGCTGCCGGGCCATCCCAATGTCATCGCGCTGACCGGCGGCTTCAAGATATCCTTCGGCATGGCCCATCGCCTTGCCGTCTCGGCCCTCGATCCCATCCTGGGCCTCGATCTCGCGCCGCTGCCGCCGGATTTCACCGTCGAGGGCCAGTTGAAGGCCGAACTCGGCTGGTCCCCGCCGTGATCCGGCCCGCCTGACGGCTCCGATAAAACCTGACGGCCTCGACAAAAACGGCGGTGGGCACTAGCGTTGGATCTCCCGTGAAGCCGAAGGTGATCCGCATGCTCGATATCCGCACGTCCCGCGACCTGGTGGGCTATGGCCGCAACATTCCCGACCCGCAATGGCCGGGCGGCGCGAAGGTCGCGGTCCAGTTCGTGCTCAATTACGAGGAAGGCGGCGAAAGCTGCATCCTCGACGGCGATCCGGCTTCCGAGAACCTGCTCTCGGAAATCGTCGGCGCGGCACCCTGGCCCGGCCAGCGCAACCTCAATATGGAAAG
>JAGRLJ010000268.1:27582-29578 GCA_020441805.1 Rhizobiaceae bacterium | reverse complement strand
TCGCTCGGCGTTCCGGTCACCGTCTATGGCGTCACGCTCGCCATGGCGCGCAACCCGGACGCGGTGGCGGCGATGAACGAGGCGGGCTGGGAAATCGCCAGCCACGGCTATCGCTGGCACGAATACAAGGACTATCCCGAGGAGATCGAGCGCCAGCATATTCTCGAGGCGGTGCGGCTGCATGCCGAGGTGGCGGGAGAGCGGCCCTACGGCATGTACCAGGGCAAGCCGTCGACCAATACGCTCAGGCTGGTGATGGAGGAGGGCGGCTTCCTCTATTCCTCCGACAATTATTCGGACGACCTGCCGTTCTGGGTGCCGGGCATCGACGGCAAGCCGTTCCTCATCATTCCCTATACGCTCGAAACCAACGACATGCGCTTCGCCACGCCGCAGGGCTTCAATACGGGCGACCAGTTCTTCACCTATCTTCGCGATGCCTTCGACATACTCTACCAGGAGGGCCGGGAAGGTTCGCCGAAGATGATGTCGGTCGGCCTGCATTGCCGCCTTGTCGGCCGGCCGGGCCGCGCGGCGAGCCTGCGCCGCTTCATCGATTATGTGCTCAAGCACGACGACGTCTGGATTCCTCGGCGTATCGACATCGCCCGGCATTGGCACACCCATCACAGGCCGGCGTGAGCGGCAGAGACATCCCGTCCGATCTCCGGGCGGCGGTCTTCCCTTCCTCCGTGAAAGGTTCTAAACCCCTGGCGTAAGGGAACAGGCAGCCGGATCATCATCATGGACAGAGCGGAATTCGTGGCGCGTTTCGGCGGCGTGTTCGAGCATTCGGCCTGGATCGCCGAGCGCGCATTCGATCGTGGCGCCCTGCCGGAAAGGCTCGATGCCGGGTGCCTGCATGGCGCGCTCGCGGCCGAGTTCCGGGCCGCCTCCGAGGGTGAACGGCTCGGCGTGCTGCGCGCCCATCCCGATCTCGCCGGCCGTCTCGCGGTGGCGGGCGAGCTCACCGAGGACAGCCGCAGGGAGCAGGCCGGCGCCGGCCTCGACCGGCTGACGGCGGCGGAATTCGCGCGCTTCACCGATCTCAATACCCGTTACCAGACGCGGTTCGGCTTTCCTTTCATCATCGCGGTCAAGGGCCTGACCAGGGGGGAAATCCTCCATGCCTTCGAGAACCGCATCCATCACGGCCATCAGGAGGAGTTCGGGACCGCCTGCCGCGAAGTCGAGAAGATTGCGCGCCTCAGGCTGGAGGCGATGGATTTTTCCGCGCCGTAAGGCAGCGCCGACATGCGCGAATGGCTGCGCCGCCGGGAGGATCAGTCGATGCCGATGACGGTCAGGTCCGGGCCGGACCTGAAGCGGCCGTCTCCGGTGAGGAAATAGCGGCAGCCCGCCTCGCATGCCGACACGTGATGGATCGCGTCGATCAGCTTCAGGCCGAGCATCCCGCCGGCAAGGGCCGCGCGGCGGGCCAGCCCGCCGTCGAGCGGCAGGATCTCGATCGTGCCCTGGTCGAAGAGGGTTTCGTAGGCCGAAATCTTTCTTTCGTCTTTGTCCCGGACAGGCTTCAGCAGGCATTCGGCAAGCGTGATCTCGTTGGTCGTCAGCCGCGCCGACGATCGCGCTGCCGCGAGGAAAAGGGCCCGGACCTCCGGCGAAAAGGATGGGTGCCCTTCCACGAAATAGATCCAGATATTCGTATCGACATAGATCCGGGAATCAGTCTGGAATTCGATCGTCATCGCGCAGCCAGCGAATATAATCGTCTATGTCTTCCTTGGTTCGTGGTCCGCCGGGACCTATGCCGGCGCCTTGCATCGCGAGCAGCCGCGCATAACGTCCCGTATCGGCCGGCGGCGCTTCCTTCCGCGCCACTTCGTCGAGATGCAGTTCCAGCGCGCGCTGGATGATATAGGATCGCGACCGCCGCGCGCGGGCCGCGACGCGGTCGAGGCGCTCGCGGGCCTCCTTGGGAAGCCGGAGCGAAATGGTGGGCGTGGATGCCATCTGCCGTCTCCTGCCTGTCTTG
>JAGRLJ010000268.1:11839-27555 GCA_020441805.1 Rhizobiaceae bacterium | reverse complement strand
ACGATGTGCTACACGGCCGCGCCGGTCAGGATCGCCGGCTCCCGCTGTCCCCGCCAGGCGAATGTCAGCGTGTCGCCATGCCGGATATTCTGGATCAGATGCGGCCGGAACGCGGCGAGGCAGGTGCCGCCGGGCCGGCGCGCCGAGGGATAGACCACGCCATTGCCGCCTTCGGCGAGGATCCGGCGCGCCAGGGTCTGGCCGGCCGGATAGGCGAGCGCGATATCGGGCGACAGGGCGGGGTCGCCGCCCGCGCCGCGCAGGTCTTCGAACGGCCCGATGATCCCTGCCAGCAATTCGCGATAGGCGGTGACATTGTCGTAGACGCCGACATGGTCGAGTTCGCGGGTGAGGTGAAACACCACCTCGGCCTGCGCCGTGCGCGTCGCGTCCTCGCCGATGCCGGCATACCAGGCGCCGCGGGTGCCATCGTTGAAGCGGTTCCCGCCCGGCTTCACATAGCAGAAGGCGGCGTTGACATAGCTGTGGCCGAAACCGGCCGCCGGCGTGAGCAGTTCGGCGGGGTCGACGCCCGGGGGGATGCGCGCCGGCGCGATCCGCGCCGAGCTCAGGCCCTCCAGCGCCTCCAGAACGCGCAGTTCGTCGTCGCTGTCGCAAAGCGGCGCCAGCGCCGGCTCGACGATATAGGCGGTGGAGATCAGCCGCACCGTGGCGGGATCGGCGATCCCGGCGATCATGCGCCGCCTCGCAGCGCGTCGACATGGTCGCGGACCCGCATCATGGCGGGGATGCCGCCTTCGATCATGAAATCGACCGGGCTTGCGCCGCGATAGAGCGGGCCGGCATTCCTGGCGCGCGGCCAGCCATGTTCGAGCGGACCGTTGAAAAGCAGCCGCAGGCCCTTGAAAATACCGACGATCAGGCTCGCCCGCATCAGCTTGTCGCGGTCGAGTGCGCCCCGGAACTGCCCGGCCTTCATCCTGTTCCAGGTGGCGAGCGGCACATCGAACAGGGCCGCCGCCTCGGCATTGCGCAGGCCCCAGAACTCGGCGGCGCGGGTCACGGCCTTGACGATGGTCGCGGTTTCTCCGGCGGGTGAAGTCAGTATCGCAAGCCTTGTTGCCATGATCCTCATCCGTGATATGAATTTTCATATCATATGGTATAATTCTCAATGAATGTCAAGGCTGACAGCAGGGCCAAAACCGGCTAGGTGAGGATCGTCTGCAAAGGTGGTGCCATGTCCCCGACCATATTGACCGTCCAGCCCCTCACCAAAGCCGCTTTCGCGCCCTTCGGCGACGTGATCGAGGCCGACCCCGCCACGATGCGCCTTATCAATGGCGGCACGACGGAGCGCTATCACGCGCTCGGCCATCCGCGGGCGCTGGGCGAGGGCGCCGAACTTGTCATCAACCTGTTTCGCGGCCAGCCGCGCAGCCTGCCCTATGCGATCGACATGATGGAGCGCCATCCCTTCGGCAGCCAGAGCTTCCACCCGCTTCAGGACAGGCCCTGGCTCGTCGTGGTCGCCGCGGACGAGGCCGGCCGGCCGGGCGCGCCGCACGTCTTCCGGGCGGGAGGACGGCAGGGAATCAATTACCGCGCGAATATCTGGCATCATCCCCTGATAGCGCTCGCCGAAATCAGTGATTTTCTTGTCGTGGACCGTAGCGGACCCGGCGGCAATCTGGAAGAATATCGCTATTCCGAACTCTTCCTCGTGCCGGAGATTCCTCTGTGAGCGGCCTGACCACCCATGTTCTCGACACCGCGCTCGGCCAGCCGGCCAAGGGCGTCATGATCGACGTTTTCCGCATCAACGAGGAGGTGCGGGAATATCTGCGCACCGTCCACACCAATGCCGACGGCCGGGTCGACGGCGGGCCGATCCTGGGCGGGGAGACGTTCCGCAGGGGCATCTACGAGCTCGTCTTCCATGTCGGCGCCTATCTCCGGTTCCACGGCCACAAGCTGTCCGATCCGCCCTTCCTCGATATCGTGCCGATCCGCTTCGGGGTCGGCGATCCCGCGGCGCATTACCATGTGCCGCTCCTGGTCTCGCCCTTCGGCTATTCCACCTATCGCGGCAGTTGAGGCGGTTCCGGCGCATCGCCTGAGCCTCCGCCGCGTAACGCCGGGGGACGCTCTGAAACATCTGAAACGGAAACGTCCGCCGCGCGAAGTCATCGTGAAACAAATGCATGGGAAATGCTGAGCATCGCAAGTTCGAGAGGCTCCGCACACCATGACCACCGTTCATATCAAGAATGACCTGACCGGTCAGTTCAACATCGAGGCATCCGACAGCACGGTGATCCTCCACAAGGGCGTGACCATCGACAGTGCCGCCAATGGCGTCGATGAAGCGGCGACATTCAGCGGCAGCACGATCGTGATCGCGGGCAATATCACGACATCGGGTCTGTTCAGCACCGGCATCCGCAGTCGGGGCGCCGGCGCCGACATCACGGTGGCCGAGACCGGCAGGCTGTCCGGCGCCTACGGTATCACGGCCACCGGGGACAATGCGCTGGTGGTCAACGAAGGCCGGATCGTGAGTGAAAACCGCGCCATTCTTATCAATGGCGAGGATTCGCGCTTCATCAATCACGGGACGACCGTCAGCCATTCCGGCGCGGCTTTCGAGACCGGCCAGGTCGCCAGCTTCGCATTTCTCAACGACGGCAGGATGGTGGGCAAGACAGGGCTCGACTTCCATGCCGGCGACCTGAAGGCGGTTTTCGGCGAGGACAGTGTCGTCAAGGCCGGGAACCACACGATCGTCACCAACACGGCCGACGGTGACACCGCGCGGATCGTCAATCACGGTACGCTCGCCGCGACGGTCGAGGATACCTTTCCCGAAGCCATTGTCGGCGGCGCCGGCAGCGAAAATATTCGCAACGACGGCCTGATCCGAGGCCAGGTCATTCTGGGCGACGGCGCCGACCGTTATGACGGCCGTGGCGGTCGCGTCACCGACGGCGTCGTTGAAGGGGGCGCGGGCAACGACCAGTTCTATCTCTCCGACGGCGGAACCCGCGTCGTCGAGGGTATCGGCGGCGGCTACGATCGCCTCACCGTGTCCTTTTCGTACAAGCTGGAAGCCTTCAACGAGATCGAGGAAATCCGCCTCGCGGGCCGGGGCGATTTCAGGCTCACAGGCAATATGCAGAACAACTACCTCGTAGGCAATGCCAGCGACAACCGCCTGTTCGGCGGAGACGGTCAGGACGGGCTTTTCGGCGGCAAGGGCGACGATATCCTGACCGGCGGCGCCGGCGGCGACGGCTTCTACTTCAAGCCGCATGCGGGCCGGGAAACGGTCACCGACTTTACCGACGGCGAGGATTTCCTCGTCTTCGTCCCCGGCAAGGACATCACCGATATGCAGGATCTTCTCGACCACCATCTCAAGCAGACCCATGGTGGCCTCCTGATATCGGGCGACGGCACGGAAATGCTTCTCAAGGGCATGCACAAGGCCGATCTCGGCTTCGACGATTTCATCACCTGATCCGTCCGTCCCCGTCCTGCCGGCCCAACCCGTTCCACGGGGCCGGCATCCGCCCCTGGCGGGGGAGTTCCCCCGCCAGGGGTTTTCGTTCGAACGGGCCGGCGGCCGCTCCGCCCAAGCCGGATTGTTTCACCTCCGCGACACGGACGGACATCGCGACCTTTTTGGGGTCGGGACCGGCGCCCTCGCCGGAATATTCGATGTCCCCATCACGTTCGATGGATAACGACGTGCCCGCGCCATAGGCGGGGCCGTTCCCGGAAGCAGGCGGTGCGCCGCCGAAGACAGAAAGCGAAGTCATGCCCACCCAGAAGATGGACCGCAACACGACCTGGACGATCACCGCCGACGACGAGACATGGACCCTGGCGAAGAAGGCCACGATCGCCGCCGGCCCCACCAATGGCATCGACGAGAACGGTCATAGCGGCAGCGCCATCCGAGTCCTCGGCGATATCAGGGTCGGCGGCATGGCGGCCGGCGTCTATGTGAATGGCTCGAATTCCTCCGTCTTCATCGGCGAGGATTCGACGATCAGGGCCAGGCAGTCGGCCGACGGGATATTTTCGGCCGCCGCCGGCGCCGACATCGTCAACCACGGCGCGATCCACGGCGCTTTCGCCGGCATACGCGGCGCGATCTGGAGCGACGTGCGAAATTACGGTTCGATCAGCGGCGACTACGGCATATTGCACGAGGGCGCGGGCTCGCAGATCTACAATTACGGCAGGGTCTCGGCCGGTGATACCGGCATCGTCACCGACGCAAACGGCTCCTACCTGCTGAATGCCAGGGGCGCCGTGATCCGGGGCGACGACATCGCCGTGCAGATCCGCGACACCGGCGACATGGAATTGCGGAACCGGGGCACGATCCGCTCCGACAATTTCGCTATCGAGGACGAAAACGGCGCGCTCTCTGTCCGCAATACCGGCAGGATCATCGGCGATGTCGCGCTCGGCGGCGGCGACGACATTCTCGACACCCGTGGCGGCACGGTCGGCGGCATCGTTTATGGCGGCGGTGGCGACGACACGCTGATCACATCGAGATCGAATATCAAACTTCAGGAATCCGCCATGGGCGGCACCGAGGACAGGGTCGTCTCCTCCGCTTCCTACAAGCTCGGCGCCCATGTCGAGGACCTCATCCTCATTGGCGGCAAGGATATCCACGGCACCGGCAATGGCGGCGACAACCAGATCAGCGGCAATGCCGGCGACAATGTCCTCAAGGGAAAGGGCGGCGCGGATATGATCACCGGCGGGGCCGGCAACGACCTGCTTCATGGCGGTGCGGATACCGACGTCTTTTTCTTCGCCAAGGGCGACGATGTTGACCGGGTCAGGGATTTCAAGGACGGCGAGGATCTGATCGGCATTTCCGGCGTCGAGAGCTATGCCGATTTCACCGCGCTCAACATCAAGCAGACGACGGACGGCGTCGCGATCGATCTCGGCGACGGCGATAAACTGATTATCGAGGGCCTGCTCAAGTCCGATTTCACCTATGACGACATCTATCTCGCGTGACGGCGCGGCAGGGCTCCGGCTGGCCTGCCGGCCATCCTTGCGGGACGGGAGAATGACAGGCGGCGCATGCCTTGCCCGATTGAGCGCCGCCACCCGAGCAGGGCGCACCGGCTCCTCCGCGCTCCCCTTCCGGGCGGAGAAAGCGCCCGCGCATCCCGTATTGAAACAAAATTCACCGTCTTTCGACACCGGCCCGAAACAAATTGGCGCGATCCTCGTTCATCAGCACGATGTTGATGAGCGATGCCGAATAAAACGGCGGCCGCGCCCGTCAACCGGACAAGAAGAGCGCCGGTCCCGAAAACCGGTCCGCTCGATCAGGGAAGGATGAGACGATGACCTTTGCGCTCGGCCTGTTCGCCACTTTGATCTCCGCCATGTTCGTGGCGAGCCTCGCCTCTTCCGTCGTCGCCGCGAGCCGCGAAGCCCGGCAGGCCCGCGAAGAGCGCCGCCTGACGATTTTCTGAAAGTTCCTCCCGGAAGCTTCCTCCCGGACGTCCGGCCTCCAGTCCGGGAACGGTTCTCCCCTGCGCCGTTCCCGGATTTTTCTTGCGCCGATATGGGGACGACCTCGGCGTTTCCGGTTCGATCCGACTGGATAACCTCTTGAAACCTCGTGGCTAGCGCCGTGCGCCCGCCGCCCGCTTGCGGGCGAAGGCGGGCCGCGCCGGATGGGCCGTCTCGTCATTGGCGTTGGCGGCTTCGGCCGCCGCCACGCCACGGCCCTCGGCTTCGTCGTCGGCGCGCAGCCAGGCGAGCATCCGTTCGTCGCAGCGCTCGGGATCGAGCCCTTCCCAGAGCGTCCGGGCGCGGCTGGCGCCGTCGGCGGCGGCGGCGAGATGCGGATAGAGCTGCATGAGCATGAACTGGCCGTCCTCCGGTTCCAGGCCGAGCGCCATCAGGGCCGTGGCGAGCTGCTGGCCGGAAAGGTCGAGCATGATGCGCTCGGACAACCAACGGCTCGAACCGAGCGCGTCGGCCAGCGCATGCGAGAAATTGCGGGCCTCGCGCAGCCGGGCGAAGCGCACGAGCAGGTTCATGCTCATGTCCTCGAGGCTTTCGGGCGTCGCCGCCGCGCGCGCCAGCGTATCGCGCTGGACCAGCGCCTTGAGCTGCTGGCGGACCTGTTCCTCGCGGGTCATGACGAAGCCCTGCTCCTCGAACAGCGCCGTTTCCCGGTCGCGCGGCGCGACGGTGTCCTCGGTTTCGTGCTTTTCCAGCGCGGTGTGCAGGGAGACCAGCGCATCGACGACCTTGACCGACAGATTGTCGCGCGCCGCGACCGCCCGCGCATAGGCCGGGCCGTGGCTGCGGGCGAGTTCGATCAGCATCGCATCGGTGAGGGCGGGGCTTGTCGCGATGAAGATGGCGGCGAGCGAAATCGGCTGGGTGGCGATGAACCAGGCAACCTGTTCGGGCAGCGTGGCCGAGCGCGAGAGCGCCGCGATCGCATTGCGCCGGGCCTCGGCGCCGGAGGCCTTGAAAATCGGCTCGAAGAGTTCGGAAAACTGTTTCAGCTCGTGGCGGCCCGGCTGGGGCATGCTCTCGAAGGTCGATACGGTGGCCATGAGCACAACATCTTTCATCCGCATGAGCGGCACTTCCAGTTCTCGAAAACGGTCAGACACGCGACAGGCACCCGGATACGCAAGGACGGCACATTCCGCTAAAACTAGACCCGAATTGTTTAGGAGCCGTTAACTATAGGACGTTCCCGCGCGAGGCGGACGATCTCCTTCATAGGCGGCGGGACTTGCGGCGAACTGTTCCCCGCCCGGCGCGTTATGCGACGGAGGCCCCGGCGGAAAATGCGATCCTCCTTGATATGGGACAAGGCGGAGACAAGCCGGGGACACTAATGAAAACGTGATGAGCTAAACATTTGAAAGAATTTGCGCGGCTATTTAGGAGGTGTTAACTATGCCGTGATGTGATCACGAACCATAAGGTGGCGTTAACCGTTTCGGTTTCACCTTGTGCCTTGCGTAACAGACTGGCCGGCCGAAGCGGGCTATCCTCGTTTCCGACGGTTGAAGAAAGGAGAAAGGCGCGACTGTTCCCGGCCTTCCAGCGGCATCGGGAAAAGCGCCTGCCGGATATCGGCAGGATGAGATCGATCCCACGTTCATCCGTCTCAAATCCTTGAATGGAGACGAGAATGGCAGAAGTGATACGATTACAGGAACGGCTCGACAAAATGCCGAGACGGCATATCGAGCCTTGCGAAGCGCGGATCCTGCTCTTTACGGGCATACGCTACGAGCGTCTGACCGACGAGAACCGCAGGCCGGAAACCCGGTCGAACGGAACCAAGCGGAAGAAGCACTGAGATCCATCGAAGCCGCTCCCGGCCGATCGCCGTGAGCCGGGTGACATCATTTGCCATCGTGGGGCCCGTGACAGGTTTCGCGCGGCTCGGGAGAGACTGGAAGGGCGCCGGAGCGCCTAGATGTTCGGTCCCTCTTCGCAGGGTCTCGTTTTTTCGCTGCATATTTTCGCGCGGCATGCTTTAAACGGTTCCAGCGCCAGCCTGGAATCACAATCATGAAAACATCCGACATCATCATCGCGGGCGACACGCCCGGCGTCGAATTCCGCCTGCCCGTCCTGACATTCGACGGCCGCGATCCCGAGGCGCCGCGCGTCTATATGCAGGCGGCGCTGCATGCCGGCGAACTGCCCGGCGTCGCCGCGCTCCACTTCCTCGTTCCCATGCTGAAGGCCGCCGAGGCGCGCGGCGACATCCTCGGCGGGATCGTCGTCGTGCCCCGCGCCAATCCGATCGGCGCCGGCCAATATGTCAACGGTGCGATGGAAGGGCGCTTCGATCTCGGCAGCCGAACCAATTTCAACCGCGACTTTCCGCTGATCGGTCTCGACGCGCGCGACACGCTGCTCGACGGCGTCGAGGAGCTGCCGGCGACGGAGCAGCTCAAGCGGCATCTCCTGTCCATGGCGACCGCCGCCGACCTGATGCTCGACCTGCATTGCGACGACGAGAGCCAGCTCTATTCCTATATCCACGAAGCCTACTGGCCAACGGCGGCCGACCTTGCCGAGAGCATGGCGCTCGAAGCCGTGCTGCTGTCCGACGGCCAGAGCTCGGCCTTCGAGGACGCCGTGACCCATGCCTGGCAGCATGGCCCGCTCGGAGGCCGGAGCCATTGGGCCGAGGGCCGGATCTCCATCACCATGGAATTCCGCGGGCTTGCCGATGTCGATCCGGTGCTCGGCCGGATGGATGCCGAGGGTCTCTATGCCTTCTTGCAGCGCCGGGGCGCCATTGCCGGCGAAGCGATCCGCCGAGAGGCGTTTTCCGGGCCGGTCGCCGGGCTCGACTATGTGCAGATGGTGGATGCGCCGGCCTCGGGCATGGTGCTGTTCGAGCGCGAATTCGGCGAGACGGTCGTGAAGGGCGATCATCTCGCCACCATCGTGACGACGCCCGGCGACAGCGCCGGCGATGTCCGGGTGGAGGCGCCCGCCGACGGAACGATCGTCACGCGGGTCGGCGCGCGTTTCGTACGCCGCGGGGACAACCTGATGAAGATCGCGAGCGCCGAGCTCTCGCATGCCCGGCGCAAGACGGGCGGCGGGCTGGAGGACTGACGCGGCTAGGCGCGGGCATCGCCCGATATGCAATCGGATCTCAAGGCAAGAAGTTGATTTTACGATATTTTAACGATCGTTTACGCGCTTCGGCCCATGGTTTCGAGGCCTGAAATATCAATATATTCTAATATGTAAAGCCTCGCGCAAGGTTTGAGGTTCATCATTGGCGCCGGCGGTATCGCGGATCGGCGATGCCATCATGTCGAGCTCACGTCGAATTCACTGGCAAGTGATTGAAAATTTTGATCTTGTATGAGAATCGGCCGTCACGTCAGGCGTTCTTGGACCCGGAGGATGACAATGACAGACGACAAATACTTCAACGCGCCGGTCACCCTGATTTCCGGCGGCCAAAAACGATTCACCATTCGCAGCGTGCGCGAGGCGGCCTGGGTTCTGGCCGAGAAATGGCCGCGCTTCGAAGGATCCGCCTTCATGCGCGCGCTTCGCGCCTGCGCGGCGGCGCTGGAAGGCCGCCGACCCGCGAGCCATGCCCGCCGGGCGCTGATGCTGGCGGCGCGCGAGGCGGAGCTACAGGTGGAGCGGATTTAGCGTTCGCCTGAGGCTGTTGCCGGGACTGCAATGCCCTGCGGCGTTACTTGAGGCTGCAACACCTTGCGCCGTCCTCCTCGGGACAAGCCCGAGGAGGACGGCGGGGACTTCGTCGGCGGTGTGGGATTTCGTCGCGAGGTCTCACGGGCGGAGGCTTTGCCAGCCCTTTGATCCGCGCTGCCGCGGCGCTCAGCCTTCATAGGCCTCGCAGCCCGCCTCGGAGAGGAAGTCCTTCGCGCTGCTCTCGAAGGAGTCCGAGGGGGCGAGCGCGCGCAGCACGATATAACCCTCGGGCCTTGGCATCTCGATCAGCACGCTTTCGGAAATGATGTCGGGATTGGTCTTGCGGATGCCGGCGAGCTGCTGCGGCGAGGCGATGATCGCATCAAGGTCGCCGCCCGCCGCCGAGCGGTCGTTCATGGAAAAGACCTCGTTGGACGACGAATCGTAGACCGCGAAGGACCAGAACGGCACCGAGCCGGATGCCAGGAGATGCACCGGCCGATCGCTGACGTCGAAGACGCAGGCCGCGACGCGCAGATAGGGATCGCCGTCGGAAAAGCCGTTCTCGTCGGGCTCGGGCGCGAAGACGACGAAGCGGTTGGGCGCCTCGTAGCTTTGCAGCCGCGTATAGGCGTCGAGCCCGGTGAAGGACGGCAGCGCCATGACGATGACGATATGCAGCACCGCCGCGCCGACGAGACCGACCAGGATGGCGAACAGCATGCCCCGGATCATGGGCAGCTTACCTTTCGGAGTTTCGGCATGCTGAGCTCGATAAGGCCCGACGAGCCCGCCGTGGGCGTGTCGAGCAATGTCAGCACCAGCCGGAAGGGCAGGCCCTCGTTGAGCGCCAGCCAGTTGCCGGGCTGGGCGCGGGCGGAGATCAGCACCGTGAAGCTGCCGTCGGCGCGGCGCAGCACGTTCCAGGCGTTGAAGGCGCGCGGCAGATAGGCCGGCGGCACCAGCGGCTCCATCTCCTGATTGGCGGCATAGAGCGTCCAGAAGCGGGCCGGCGGCGTCAGTCCCTCCATCGCATAGGTGCAGCGCGGCGAGAGCCGGTCGCCCGCGTCGTCCTTGTCCGCCTGGAACTGGACGCCTTCCGCCGAGGCGTAGAGAAGCTCGCCTGCCCGCGCCCGGTGCGCCTGGGCATAGGGATCGGCCTGGTCGGTCTGCGCCTCGGGAAAGGCGGCCCATGCGCCGAGGCGGATCGCGCCGAAGCCGGACGAGGCGTCGAGCATGCCGACGGCCGTGCCGATGCCGAGGCCGAAGGCGGTCAGGAGCGCGAGGGCGACGAGGAAAGGCAGTCGGAGCATCGGGTCGGGGCCAAGGCTTTCGGCATGGGTTCAGGACGCACGGCCTGTGCGCTGTCGAATCTGCGCATCCCGCCCTCCGCGCCGATTCCGGTCTTCGGAGCGCGGGATGCGCTAGAGCGTTAGCATTGATTCCCGTTTCAGGAAATGCCGCGCGTCGCGACCGACACGATGCATTCGTTTCCCTTCGCTTCGGCGCGAAAATGACGGGGCAGCTTTGTCTCTTCCAAGTTTGACCGCATTTCTATAGCACTTCGTCGAGAAAAGAGCGTCGGCAGATCTGCGCCGTCATCGGGCGGCGGGGCCGGCGCGGGGGTTTTCAATGGCGTTCACCTACGATCCGCTCGATGCCGCGCGCTATGGCGAGGTCCGGCTCGAACTGATGACCGATATATGGGGCAAGAACTTCAAGCCCTATGTCGACCAGTTCGGCGAGGCCCGGATCGGGCCCAACATTCCGCTGGCCGACTATATGGAGGCGGTGGCGCTCGCCATCCTCGGCAATGTTCATTACGATCCCGATCTCGTCGATCTCCTGCGCGGCGCGGCCAACCAGGCCTACCAGCCGGGCCAGAACGGCAAGCTGCGCACGGCTCTCGACCAGGTGATGACCGACTGGGTCGTAAGCCATGGCCTGCCGAACGCATACAAGACCTTCGAATTCAAGAACGCCGCCCAGCTCGCCCAGGCGCTTCCGGCCGCCATGCAGCCGGGAGAGGATTTCCTCTACGATCTGATCCCGGATTCCGACGAGCGCGCGGTGCTCGTCTCGCTCTATCAGGAAGGCCAGGAAATCTACGACATTCTCGACGAGATGGTGACCTACGAGAACCGGCCCAACGCCTGGTTCGAGATCCGCTACCAAAGCAACGGACGGGAAGGCGTCGATCCGAGCCATGCGATCGCGGCCCGCCGCTATCTTCAGTCCGACCTGTTCGGCCTCTACAACGATCCCGACAATGTCGATGCCCAGGAGGCGGTGGATATCGGCAGGCTCTATACCAAATACCGTTCCCAGGTCCTGCAATACGAGGCCGACTACAAGGCGCCGAAGGGCGCCATGGATATCGTGGCCTCGCTACAGCCCGCCATCCACGCGGTCGCCGATTTCTACAGCATCAAGATCGGCCGCATGGAGGAACTGCTCTTCGTCGACCGGGGAAGCTCGGCGGGTGGATCGTACCAGGGCGACGGCGGCACGAAATACGACACCAAGGCCAATGACGACGATTTCATCCTCGGCCTGCCCACGGCGCCCGACTTCATCAATGGCGGTCGCGGCAACGACGTGATCATGGGGCTCGGCGGCGACGACAGGCTGAACGGCGCGGCGGGCAACGACACGCTCTATGGCGGCACTGGCAACGACAGGCTGAAGGGCGGGACGGGCAACGACACGCTCTGGGGCGGCGGCGGCACGGATACCCTGATCGGCGGCAAGGGCAACGATCGCTACGTGCTGGGTGACGATACGTCCACCGACGAGGGCGGCCCGGTCGGCGGGGAGGGTCATTCCCTGCTGGGCGGCCTCAACGACGACACGATATCGGAGGGCAGGAAGGGCGGTACGGATACTGTCGTCGTGCGGATCGGCGAGGGCGATTTCAACATCCGCCATGTCGAGAAGTTCAAGCTGGCCGGCGAGATCGCCGGCTCGCTATCGGTCAATCTCAACGAGTTCCGGTCCTTCACCCTGTCCAAGGGAGATGACGACCTGACCCTGGTGATCAACCGGCTCCAGAAGGCGCCGATCGAGATCCACACCAAGGGCGGCAAGGACACGATCCATATCGAGTTCGAGCCCGGCGTCGATCCCTCGCAGGTGCTCAACGGCAAGGGGCTGACCGCGCGCTTCAAGTTCTCCGACCTGTCGGCCAACGATACGATCGACCTGACGTCGATCGGCATCAAGGACATCGTCATGAATCGCGACCAGATCAATGTCGACAAGGGCTTCTACCTGCTGGCGCCGGGCGCCAAGCTCGACCTGATGGACGGCGGCCATATCGAGAAGACCTACAACAACTATACCGACCATTGGTTCGTGGTGAAATGCGGCGACGACACGCCCTTCGGGCCGGAGTTCTTCGGCAATGTCGAGAAGCATCATTTCGACATATGACGGCGGGAGCGCCCGTCAGGCGGGCCGGACCGCGAGCCAGATCATGTGGCGCGCGCCGCTCTTGCCGCGCGCCCGGACGCGTTTCTCCTCCACCACGAATCCGGCCTGCCGGAGCCTGAGCGTGAAGCGCGGATCGGGCGCCGAGGACCAGACCGCGAGCACGCCGCCGGGCGCGAGCGCGCGCTTGGCCTCGCCGAGACCCTTCGCGCCGTAGAGCGTGTCGTTGCCGGGACGGCTGAGGCCGTCGGGACCGTTGTCGACATCGAGCAGAATCGCGTCATAGCCGGCATTCGCCGCGCGGATCGCCGCGCCGACATCGCCTTCGAGGATCGAGACGCGCGGATCGTCCAGCGAACCGGCATGGAGTTCCGCCATCGGACCCCGCGCCCAGGCGACGACCGCCGGCACGAGCTCGGCGACAGCGATCCGGGCGCCGGCATCGGCTGCGGCCAGCGCCGCGCGCAGGGTGAAGCCCATGCCGAGCCCGCCGACCAGGAGGCGCGGCGCGGGACGGCCGGCGAGCTTGTCCAGGCTGAGCGTGGCGAGCTCCTCCTCCGAGCCGGACAGGCGGCTGTTCATCAGCTCGTTGGCGCCGAGCATGATCGAATATTCCCGGCCACGGCGCTTGAGGCGCAGCGTCTCGCCGCTTTCGGGTATCTTGGCTTCGTCGAGCAGTTCCCAGGCCAGCATCGCTCTCTCGTCGGGGGAGGGGTTTCCTGCCTCCTATCCTCTCGCGGGCACGGACGCCAGCCCCGGCAGGCCGGTCAGGCGGCGCGGCCCCATTGCCAGGGACGTTTTCTCGGCGCCGTCGAGACGACGCGGACCGGCAGGTGGCGCATCACCTCGTCGGCGAGGCCGCGCGCATTCTGGAGCGCCTTGTCGAGATTGGAGACCTTGCCGACATCCATGTCGTGGAGCGTGACGCCGCGATCGAACATCTCGCGGAAGGCGGCGCGCTCGATCACCGGCGTCGCCAGGACATCGACGCCGCGCTGCGCGAGCAGGCCCTTGATCGCCAGCAGCGAATGGGTCGTGACCATCGGGTTGACGCGGCTGAGCAGCACGGAATGGGGGATGGCGACGCCGGTCTCGGCCTCGATGCGGGCGAGGATGTCGAGGATCTTGGCGGCGCCCTTGGCATCCATGCCGGCGCCCTGGACCGGGATCAGCACGAGATCGGAAAAGGCCAGCGCCGTGGCGGTCAACTGGTTGCGCTCGCCGGCAAGGTCGATGATGTAATAATCGCGCGCCCTGTCCATGTGGCGCATGTGCCCCTCCAGCGCCGAAGCCGTCACATGGTTGACGAGCGAGATCGTTCCGCGCGGCCGCGCCGTCTCGAACCACTGGCTGAACCAGTGCTGCGGGTCGCTGTCGAACACCGTGACATGAAGCCCCATCTGGGCGAGTTCGGTGGCGATCAGCACCGCCGCCGTGGTCTTGCCCGCGCCGCCCTTGGTATTGGCGATGGTGATGACGGGCATGGCGACGCTTCCTTTCGCGTGAAATTCGTGCGGAAAGCGTGTCAAGACAGGGTTAACAAAAAGTTACGGCATCGGAATGACTATTGACTGCCAAGATCTCCGGTTTCGCGTCGTCGCCTCGTGTTCCGGAGATCTTTTGCGCTCTACGCCTAACGGTAGAACAGGACGGTTCAGCGCCAACTCAGGATCTCGTTGGTCCAGACATAGCCGGGGAAGCCGGGCGGGATGCGGCGCCGGTCCTCGGGGCGGTCGATGCCGGACACGCCGGCATTGCCCGGGTGGTAATCGCCCATCAGCACGATTTCGGTGCCATGCGCTTGCATGCGTCCGTAGAAGCGCTGCGGCCATCCCCAGAGCAGGAAGGCGAGATTGGACGGCACGGTCACCAGGCGGTCGCGGCAAATTTCGGGCACATAGCCAGTCCAGCCCATCGCGAGATATTCGAGCAGGCAGGCGCGAGCCGAGCGGTTGGTAAACCCGGTCATGCCCTCTATGCCCGCCAACGCCGCATCGGTCGGAATATCGTCGCCATAAACGGCGGCAACCTGTTTGCGATAGGCTGGATTGGTCTTGAGGAGAGCTGCCAGCGCTTCGCCTTCCTCGCGGCGATCGCTCTTGAAATTGATCAGGAAGCGGCCCTTCGGAAACGTATCGAGGACCTCCGTCAGCGTCGGCATCTGGCCCACACCCTTGCCTCGGAATGGGAAGGTCTTGCCGCCGTCGAACGTATAGCCGTAGCCGATGTCGAGCGTTTTCAGCACCGCCATCGGAGTCTGCTCCGTGATACCTTTCCGGTCTGTTCGGCATTCGAGCTTCCCGTCGTGGAACACCGCGAATTGCTTGTCCGGCGTCAGGTGCACATCGAGCTCGACAATATCGGCCCCGGCTTCGAAGGATGCTTGCATCGAGCGGATGGTATTTTCCAGGAAGTCGTGATGCGGTGTGCCGATACGGTCCGCCGTGCATGACTGGCCATCGAGCCCGGTCTTGTCAAAGGTCTGGTGGGCGCCGCGATGGGCAAGCAGCCTCGGCCGTTCGGCCGGCGGGAAGGACGAGAATGCCGACGTGTTGCCGACCCAGAGGCCGCCAGCCGCGAGCAGCAAAAACCAAAGCAGCTTCTTCATGATTGCCCCATTGCCGATGCCGGCAAGCTGCACGGCATCGCGGACAATAGTCGAGGCGCTGGGCGGAGGGAAGATGAGGCTCTATCGAGAATGAGCGAGGATGCTTGCCCGGTCACTCCGCGCTCGCCACCTTCTCCTGCATCTTCAGCGGCGGGGCGTCCTTCAGGCGCTCGCCGATCTTGCGGACGGTCCGGGTGCCGGGGACGGTCAGCATGCGGGGTCGGACGAAGGCCTCGGCGGGGTTGGCGCCGTCGTCCTTGCGGGCCGCCACGGTTCCGGGCTTCCTGGCGACGTCGGCGGGAATGTCGATCACGCCGGGGATCTGGCGGATCTCGATGCCCTGATGGGCATAGTCCATCAGGAGCTTGAAGGTCATGGCGGGAAGCGAGCCGCCGGTCATGTTGTTGGTCGAGGTGTAATCGTCGTTGCCGAACCAGACGGCGGCGGCGAAATTGCCGGTGAAACCGCAGAACCAGGCATCGCGATAGGCCTGGGTCGT
>JAGRLJ010000268.1:0-11778 GCA_020441805.1 Rhizobiaceae bacterium | reverse complement strand
ATGCGGGTGAGCATCTGGTTCATGTAATCGGCGGCCTGTTCGGAGAGGACCCGCTTGGGCGGCGGCGCCTCGCTGTCGAAATCATAGAGGACCCTGCCGTCGTAATCCATGATGCGGGTCAGGCCGTGGCGCCGGGATTCGAAGCCGCCGGCGGGGAAGACGGCATAGGCGGTCGCCTGGTCGAGCACGGTCACTTCCGAGGAGCCGAGCGGGATCGTCACATCCTTGCGGATCGGGGTCTCGACGCCGAACTTGCGGGCTTCCGCGACGATCTGGTCGATCGGGTTCTTACCGAATTTCTCCTTGGCGAGCCGCACCGGGATGGTGTTGATCGACTTGGCGATCGCCGTCCGGATGTCGATGCGGCCGGCATAGCTGTTGCCGTAGTTGCCCGGGCACCAGTTGCCCCAGCAGATCGGCCCGTCGGTGATCGGCGAGGTCGGCGTCAGGCCCTTCTCCATCGCCAGCGAATAGGTGTAGATCTTGAAGGAGGAACCCGGCTGGCGCAGCGCCTTGGTGGCGCGGTTGAACTGGTTCTCGCCATAGTCGCGGCCGCCGACCATGGCCCGGACCGCGCCGCCATTCTCGATCATGACCAGCGCGCCCTGCTTGACGCGATAGGTCTCGCCATATTGCCGGAGCCCGGATTCGACCGCCTGTTCGGCGGCATGCTGGAGGTTCATGTCGATCGTGGTGCGCACGACCAGCGTATGGTCGGCGAAATTCTTCTGCCGGGCGAGCTTGAGCACTTCCTCATAGGCCCAGTCGAGGAAGAAATCGGGCGCTTCCTGGGTGTTGCGGTCGACGACGGACGCCGGATGCCGGCGCGCCTCGATCACCTCGCCCTCCGTCATCAGGCCGCCCTGGACCAGATTGGTCAGCACCTCGTTGGCCCGGGCGCGGGCGGCGGGCAGGTTGACATGCGGCGCATATTTGGCGGGCGCCTTGAACAGGCCGGCGAGCATGGCGCTCTCGGCGAGCGTGACCTCGGTGAGCTCCTTGTTGAAATAGAAGCGCGCGGCGGCGGCCGCGCCGAAGGTGCCGCCGCCCATATAGGCGCGGTCGAGATAGAGGGAGAGGATCTCCTTCTTGGTCATATGGGTTTCGAGCCAGAGCGAGAGGAAGGCTTCCTTGATCTTTCGGTCGAGGGAGCGCTCGTTCGACAGGAAGAGATTCTTGGCGAGCTGCTGGGTCAGCGTCGAGCCGCCCTGGACCACGCCGCCCGCCTGCGCATTGGTCACCAGCGCCCGGAACAGGCCGAGGAAATCGATGCCGAAATGATCGAAGAACCGCCGGTCCTCGGTCGCCAGCACCGCCTTGATCAGATGATCCGGCAATTCGTCGATCGGCACCGAATCCTCGTGGATGATGCCGCGATGGCCGATGACATTGCCGTAGCGGTCGAGGAAGGTGACGGCGAAATCCGACTTGCGGCGCCAGTCGGTCTTGGCGATCTCGAAGGCGGGCTTGGCGAGCGCCAGCATCGCGACCATGCCGATCGCCCCCCAGGTGAGGGCCTCGCCGGCGAGTTCGAAGGGGATGCGCTTCCAGCCCTTGACCCGGAAACGGCGGAAGAAGATCGTGATGTCCTCCCAAAGGTCGACGAGCCGGAAGCCGAGATTCCAGAGCGTCGAATCGATCCAGGCGTCGAGCTTGAGGAAGAAATGGCTCTTGAGGCGCGGTTTCTTCCGGGGTTCTTCCGGAGGAAGGCTGTCGTTCATGAGGTTGTCCTCGTCGGCGGGGCGGAAGGGGATATCCCTGCGCGCAACGCACCAGGTCCCGCATTGGTCTTCTCATTTCCCTCATACTCCACTATCTGCAACGGTAAAACCGGAAAGACGAATTTGACCGAGCCTGTTCCATTCTGGAAACTGAAGACGCTGCGCGAGATGGACGACGCGGAGTGGGAGAGCCTGTGCGACGGCTGCGGCCGCTGCTGCCTCAACAAGATCGAGTTCGAGGATACCGGCGAGATCGTCTGGACCGACATCCGCTGCAAGCTGCTCGATCCGCAAAGCTGTCGCTGCTCGGACTATGAGAATCGCCGCGCCCAGGTGCCGGACTGCATCCGCCTGACGATCGAGGAGGTGGAGACGCTGACCTGGCTGCCGCCGACCTGCGGCTACCGCCTCGTGAAGGAAGGCCGGAATCTCTACTGGTGGCATCCGCTGGTTTCGGGCGATCCCGACACGGTGCATGCCGCCGGCATTTCCGCGCGCGGACGGACGGTCAACGAGCTCGACGTGGCCTGGGACGACTTCGAGGACCATGAGGTCGCCTGGCCGGGAGAGATACCCGAGGATAGCCTCAAGGCCGGGGCTTCCCGCCGCCGCACCCGGTGAGATCTCCCCGTCCGGCCGCGCGCCGGTCAGCGGGACCCGCCATGTTTCCTCGGCGCGACGTTTCGCCATGCGGCCTCGACCAATGTCCGGGCGGTTCCGGCGTCGCATCGGTCGAGACGTAGGCAGGTCCAGCCGCGCAGGCCCCATTTGTTCGGCAGCGCCGACACCATGTCCGGATAGAGTTCGCCATAGAGCAGCTGCTGGTCGGGCGTCAGGTTGAGATTGGCGGCCGAGGCGGCGGGCAGCGACATGAACACGGTCGGCGCGCGGAAGTCCCGCTTGCCGAAATGCGATGCCTCGACCGTGCCGGGAAGGGCGAGCGCGATGGCGGCGATCTCGTCATGGGTCATGCGGGCATCTCCCTCTCGAACGCACGGCGTTATTTTCCCAAAATAGGAAAATAATCCTTGACAGCGTTACGGTCTCAGGATAGGGTTATGCCATGATCCGATACATGCGGACAGGCCGACGGTCGGAACATTCCGGCAGGCCGCGCGGCGGACGGTTTCCTGACAGGACGGCTTTGATGGACGATGGGTTGGAATTCGATCCGGCGCTCGCGGGACCCTGGCCCGTGGGCCGGGCGGCGGGCTACGAGCCGATGCTGGCGGACGAGGTGCGGGCGGCGATGCTGGAGACCAAGTCCGAGCCCTCGCCGGTCGAGGAGATGCAGGGACTGCTCAATGCCATGACGGCGGAGCTTCGGGCGCAGTTCGCGCTCTTCCAGAAGATCAGGACGCAGGCCGAGGCGCGAATCGACCGAGACGAGCCGGAGGCGAAGACGGCGAGGGCGGACGCGAAATCCGCCGTCGATGCGCTCGCGCTGATCACCCGCACGCTGGAGAAGATCGACGGTCTCCAGCGCGGGCTTGCCGACATGCTGGCCCGCGAGGCCGAGGAGACTTTCGACGATGCGGCTTACGCGGCGCTCCTGGCTGACATCGACCGCAAGATCGCCGAGCGCGGCGAGGAACGCGCCTTGCAGCTTCTTGCCGACCGCGCCGCCGCCGCCGCTGGCGGAACCGATCCGCCCGGGCCTCCGTGAAAATCGATCGGCGCGGGCATATCGGCGCGCGGCCGACAAGGCCGGCCGGAAAGCGGAGCGGGAGATCGATGGTTATGTGGCGCGCATGAACGGCAAACTCCTGGCGATGCGGCTCGGAGGGTTGACCGCGGATATCAGGACGGCGGTCGCGCTCGGGGACGAAAGAGCCCCGCTCCTGTCGAACGGCGACGAAACGTCCGCTCGTCCGGCCGGGGCCGATGGCGGGGATGTCGCGTATCGCGGCGCGACCGGCGGCCTTGCCGCGCTGCCGCGCCGGATGCGGATCCGGCTCGAACGATGCATCAACGACGGCTGGTGGCTCAGCGGCCGGCGCGAGCAGCAGGCGCCGGAAGGCGACTGGCGCACCTGGCTGGTGATGGGCGGCCGCGGTTCGGGCAAGACCCGGGCCGGGGCCGAATGGGTGCACCGTCTGGCGAGTGAGGCGGCGGTGCCGCTCAGGATCGCACTGGTGGCCGAGACGCTCGCCGACGCCCGCGAGGTGATGGTGGACGGCGTTTCCGGTCTCTGGCGCATAGCGCGCCATCGGCGGCCAGCCTTCGAGATCAGCCGGCGGCGGCTCGTCTGGCCGAATGGCTCGGTGGCGCAGCTGTTCTCCTCGGAAGATCCCGAGAGCCTGCGCGGCCCGCAATTCGATCTCGCCTGGTGCGACGAACTCGGCAAATGGAAACATGCGCGGGAGACCTGGGACATGCTGCAATTCGGGCTGCGGCTCGGTACCGAGCCGCGCCAGGTGGTGACGACCACGCCCCGGGCGATCCCGCTGCTGAAGGCGATCGTCGCCGATCCGGGAACGGTGGTTACGCGGCTCTCGACCGACGGCAACGCGGCCAACCTGGCGCCGGGCTTCATCAAGGCGATGGAGACGCGCTATGGCGGCACCCGGCTCGGCCGGCAGGAACTCGACGGCGAGCTGATCGAGGACCGCGAGGATGCGCTCTGGAGCCGCGACATGCTGGAACGGCTCAGGGTCCGATCGCCGGGGCCGCTCGGCCGCGTGGTCGTGGCGGTCGATCCGCCCGCGGCGGAACGGGCGAGGAATTCCTGCTGCGGCATCGTCGCGGCCGGTATCGAGTCCTCCGGACGGGCGGTCGTGCTGGCCGATCTGTCCGTGGCCAATGCCTCGCCGGGCGCATGGGGTGCTGCGGTGGTCCGCGCCGTCCGCCGCTTCCAGGCCGACCGGGTCGTGGCCGAGGTGAACCAGGGCGGCGACATGGTGGGCGCCATCCTGCGCAGCGTTGACGCCGATCTGCCCTTGACGACGGTGCGGGCGACGCGCGGCAAATTCCTCCGCGCCGAACCTGTGGCCGCGCTCTACGAGCAGGGCCGGGTCGTCCATGCCGGGACGTTTCCGGCGCTGGAGGACCAGATGTGCGACTTCGGACCGGATGGGCGGCTTTCGGGCGGTGGCTCGCCGGACAGGCTCGACGCCCTGGTCTGGGCGCTGACCGCGCTGATGCTGGGCGGGCAGGGGGAGCCCCGCGTGCGGGGAATGTGAGCCGGCCGCATGCAGGCTGCCGTGACACGGGAGGCATGGATTCAATTTGAGTTAAGGCAATGTTTTCCTGCTGAAAACTTCGATTTTTCTCTTGCGGGCGACGGTTTGCGTCGCATTTTCTCATGGAGGCGTGGACAATGACACGTCGGGACTTCTTCGATTCCATACGCAAAAGCGCGTTCGGCGGCCGCATCGGCCAACGGCAGGTGGAGGGCTGCGAGGCGATCCTCGATGCCTGGGAGGCACGGCCCGGTGGGCGCGATCCGCGCCGGCTCGCCTATATGCTGGCCACCGCGTTTCACGAGACGGCCGCGACCATGCAGCCGGTGCGGGAGACGCTGGCCGAGAGCGACGCTTCCGCCGCCGCTCGGCTCGAACATGCCTGGCGCGCCGGCCGCCTCGGCGCCGTGGCGACGCCCTATTGGCGGGCCGACGCCGAGGGGAAATACTGGTTCGGGCGGGGGCTGGTGCAACTGACGCACAAGGCCAATTACGAGCGCATGAGCCGGGCGACCGGCATCGATCTCGTCGCCGATCCGGCGCGGGCGATGGGCATGGCGACGGCGGCCGCGATCCTCGTCACCGGCATGGAGGAAGGGCTTTTCACCGGCCGGCGGCTCGGCGATTATTTCAGCGCCGGCCGATCCGACTGGACCAATGCGCGCCGGATCGTCAACGGGCTCGACCGGGCCGGGCAGGTGGCCGCGCTGGGCCGGGCCTTCCACCGCGCGCTGACGGGCACGACGCGATGACGCATTGATGACGGCCATCGCCCGTGATAGCTCCGGTTCGCTTCGAACCGCAGCCGGAGACCGCCTTGATACGCCATATCGTTTTCTTTTCCGCCCGCGACGCCAAGGACCTGGACCTGATCCGGGCCGGACTCTCTCTGCTCACGGAAATACCCCATGCCGAGCGGCTCGAAATCGGCGAGAACGTGAAGACGGACCAGCTCGGCGGCGAGGTGGATCTCGTCGTCTATGGCGAATTCGCCGACGAGGCGGCGCTTGCCGCCTACAAGGCGCATCCGAATTACCAGAAATCCATCGACATCGTCCGTCCGCTCCGCGACATGCGGGTCGCGGCGGATTACGATCCGCAGCGGGCGCTGACGGTGCGGACGGATGCCTGACGGATATGGATTCCGCCGCCGGAACGCGACGTGACCCGCCGCGGCACCGGTCGGGGAATGCTGCGCCGCAAGGCAATTTGACCGGCTGACCGGCGAATCAGGACTTGATTTTCGGCAGGACTGTGCGACCCTTGCGGAGTCCTCCAGGACAAAGGGCGCGACGTTCGGCAAGCCGGCGTCCGGCGGAACCCTGATTGATCGAATTCCCGCCGCTCTTCCCCCGAGAGGCGCCCTGTCCCGACCCCTTTTCGCCGATGGGCAGCGTTTCCGCCGCGCGGCGGCCGGGATGACTGCGGCTTTGACGGATGTGGCGCGGCTTCACCCGGTTCGCCCCGATCGAGGAACAACCCATGAAATTTCCCTTTATCCGACCGCGCGCCGCAGGCGCCGCGGACCGCAAGGCCATGCCGGAATTCAAGGCGCTGGCGCAGATCTTCGCGAGCGGCGAGGGCTCGGCGGGCGCGCCGCTCCCCGGCTATGCCGGGCTGGCGCGCGAGGGCTATATGCGGAACCCGGTGGCGCATCGCGCCGTGCGGCTGGTCTCGGAGGCGGCGGCCTCGGTGCCCTGGCTCGCCTATCGCGACGGAACGGAACTGCCGGAGCACGACATGCTTGCGCTTCTCGCCGCGCCGAACGGCCGGCAGGCGGGCGGCGAATTCTTCGAGGCGCTTTACGGCCAGCTTCTCCTTTCGGGCAATGCCTTCCTTCTTCCGGTGACGGCGGGAACGCGGCTGATGGAGCTGCATCTGCTGAGACCCGACCGCGTCCGGGTGAGGGAGGGCGCCGACGGCTGGCCCGAGGCCTATGACTATCGGGCCGGCGGCCGGACGCGCCGCTATCCCGCCGCCGGCCCGGGGGCGGTGCTGCAACTCAAGCTCTTCCATCCGCTCGACGACCATCTCGGCTTCGCGCCGCTTGCGGCGGCGGGCGCGGCGCTCGACCTTTCCAACAGCGCGAGCCGCTGGAACCGGGCGCTGATCGACAATTCGGCGCGGCCCTCCGGCGCGCTGGTCTATCAGCCGAAGGAGGGCGGCAATCTCTCGCCCGAGCAATATGAGCGGCTGAAGGCCGAGCTCGCCGACGGCTATTCCGGCCCGGCGCGGGCCGGCCGGCCGATGCTGCTCGAGGGCGGGCTCGACTGGAAGGCGATGGGGCTCTCGCCGCGCGAGATGGATTTCATGGAAGCGCGGAACGGGGCCGCGCGCGACATCGCGCTCGCGCTCGGGGTGCCGCCCATGCTGCTCGGCCTGCCGGGCGACAATACCTATGCCAATTATGCCGAGGCCAACCGCGCCTTCTGGCGGCTGACCGTGCTGCCGCTGATCGGCCGGACGGCGGCGGCGCTGTCGGGCTGGTTCTCGGCGATCCGTGGCGAGACGCTGGTTCTGGGCCACGACCTCGACCAGGTGCCAGGCCTCTCGGCGGAGCGCGATGCGCTCTGGGCACGGGTGGGAGCGGCCGGGTTCCTGACCGATGCGGAGAAGCGGGAGGCGGTGGGATACGGGGCGTGAGGCCCGGGCCCAGATCTCCCGCAAGGGAGAGGCGGGATCCGCCCTCAAGTCACCGTCTTCCTGAACTTGTCCATCAGATAGGGACCCGACAGGACCGGCTCGTATTTCGGCGTCTCGCCGGGAGCAAGGCAGGAGGGAAGGGTCTCGATCGAGGCGAACCAGTCGGGCTGGTGGAAGAAGGCAAGCGACTGGCGACGGTCGAGGCCGCCTTCCTCGGGCGGGACATTGACGACGCGGTGCAGCGTCGAGACCCAGCGGTCGTTGGTCCAGCGGGCCATGAGGTCGCCGATATTGATGACGAAGGCGCCTTCGACCGGCGGCACCTCGCGCCAGGCGCCTTCCGGCGTCAGGATTTCGAGCCCCTTCGAGCCGGGCTGCGGCAGGAGAATGGTGAGGCTGCCGTAATCGGTATGGGCGCCGGCGCGGAGCTGGCCCTCCGGCGGAGGGCTCGCGAGTCGGGGATAGTTGAGCGCGCGCAGCGCCGAAATCGGCTGGCCGATGGAGGATTGGAAATAATCCTCCGGCAGGTCGAGCGCCACGGCGAACACCTTCATGATGCGGGCGGCGAGATCGGTGACGGCGCGGTAATAGGTTTCCCAGGCGGATCGGAACGCGGCGGGTTCGGCGGGCCAGATGGTTTCGGCGTAGCAGAAGGACAGGGCATCCTTGTCGGTGAGGCCGGGCGGGACCGCGAGCGGGCCGCCATTGAAGCTTTCCTTGAGGTCGGGCGGGCTGTCGACGCCCCTGGACCTGGCCAGCGCCTCGACGCCGGGGCCGAGATAACCGTAGGGATAACCGGGATAGGGGGCGCGGACCTTGTCCTTCTCCTCGGGGGGCAGGTCGAAGAAATCATGCGCCGCCCGCCAAACAGCCGCGATCACATCGTCCGGGATGCCGTGGTTTCGAACCGCGAGGAAGCCGGACGCGCGGCAGATGAGGTCCACCTCCCGTCCCATCCGCCGCTTGTCCATGTCGTCGGAACGTTCGAAGGCGGAAAGATCGAAGACAGGGAAGGACATGAGACGGGCTCCGGGATTCTTGAAAATCGGATCGTGGAGCTTTTTCAGCGGCTTGTCCAGAATGGGTGAATCGATTTCGCGGCGCGGCGGCCGAAGGCGACCCTGCGGATGAAGGCGTGATTCCAGTGGCTTGGCAGTGTGCGACGAACCGATCCGGCCGGTCGCGGGCAAGGCCTTGAAGCGATTTCCGAACCATGGCGCGCAAGGGATTCGAAGGATTCGGAAAACCGGCGACTTCGGCCCGGAGCGTTCGCGCGCGCATGAACAGTCTACGATCGCGAGGTTAAGCAATGGCTGATTTTTCCGGAGGCTTCTGGATGGAACGGACGATCGGCGCCTCGGCCGGCGCGGCGGTGTCGCTCGTCTACATGCTGCCGGCCGATCATCGCGAGGCCGCCTGCCGTTTTCTCGCCGGCGTGATCTCGGGCCTGGTGTTCGGCGGGCCGGCGGGCGTGCTGATCGCGGCCCGGCTCGGCATCGCGGCGCATCTCACGGCCTCCGAGATCATGCTGTCGGGCGCGGCGGCGGTGAGTCTCACGGCCTGGTGGGCGCTCGGCGTGCTGGCGCGCGTGGCGCGGCGGTGGGGCCGGCCGCGGGGATAGTTTGCGACGGAACAGGCGCACGGCTGTCATGTCGCGCCGTCTTGCCGCAGAACAATGTAATGCGGCAAGACGTTTCCGGCAAGGTTCAGGACTTCCTGACCGGCAGCCAGACTTCGAAGCCGCCATGGCCCGTCACGGGGTCGAAACCCGCGGGATAGAACTCGACGACCGGGGTCTCGGCGGCGACATAGCCGGAGGCGGGCAGCCATTTGCTCCAGATCGCGTGGATGGTGGGGCGGATCAGCGTGATATGGCCGGGCTGGCGGAAGATGGCGTAGGTGGCGGACGGGATCGTCGCGGTCTGGAAGTCCTTCGGCACGTCGGAGAGGTCGGAGACCGCGTTCGCCGCCATATATTCGCAGCCGCGCTCCTCGCTATAGCTGAGCGAGGCGCCGTAGGCGACCTCGCCGTCGACGACATCGGTCAGCGCGCCTTCCATGGCGTTGAACTGTTCCCAGAGGGCGGGAATGCCGCCGATATCGGCCATGGGATAGGTCCTGATCAGGCCGGCGAGGAACATCCGGCCGTGGGTTTCGATCTTCGGTGCGGCGAGTTCGAGATTGGCTGAGGCATCCATGACGAGGGGCTCCGTGAGTTCGAGGTTCTTCGTGCTGCGCGTATCGCGGACGGTTTCCGGCGTGACGCCGAAATGCTCGCGGAAGGCGCGTGTGAAGGCTTCATGCGACCCGTAGCCGATATCGAGGGCGAGCCCCAGGATATCGGGCACGCCCAGCGCCAGGATACGCGCCGCCTCCGAGAGCCTCCGAGCCCGGGCATAGCGCATCAGCGATACGCTGTTTGCGAGCGCGAAGGCACGGGTGAGATAGGCCGGCGTGACGCCGCAGCGTTCGGCGATCTCCTCGAGCGTCGCCGTCCGGCGCAGATTGCTTTCGACCTGCCAGATGGCATTCTCGATGACGTTCATGCCGTTCCTTTCTCATCCGGTGATCTCGTTCTAGCCGCCCGGACATTCCGCCGCTTGACCGTTCTTGCGGTCATGCGGATCGACCAGCAATTCGTAGCATAGAGGATGCAGGATGACCGCCGATGCACTCATCGCCCGGCGCGAACGCCGTTTCGCGCGCATGGAAATCAAGATGGCGGACGGCAGCGGCGCCTTTTCCGGCTATGCCAGCCTGTTCGGCGAGGTCGATCTCGGCAAGGACCGCGTCGAGCGCGGCGCCTTTCTCCGCTCGCTTGCCCGGCGCGGGGCCGGGGGCGTCAGGATGCTGTTCCAGCACGACCCGGCCGAGCCGATCGGCACCTGGCGGGCGATCCGCGAGGACGGACGCGGCCTCTATGTCGAGGGCGTGCTGTCGGGGGGCGTGAGCCGGGCGCGCGAGGTGCGGGAACTGATCAAGGCGCGCGCCGTGGACGGGCTCTTGATCGGCTTCCAGACGGTGCGGGCGAAATCGGACCCGAGGACGGGGATCCGGCAGATCCTGGAGGCGGATCTCTGGGAGATCTCGGTGGTGACCTTCCCGATGCTGCCCGGCGCGCGGATTTCCGACGTGAAGGGCGGGGCCGGCGCGATGCGGCTGACGGAGATGGGGCTGGTCCGGGCGATGCGGGAGGCGGCGCGCTCCATCCGCGCCTGCGCGTGATTTATAGAGATCACACCATGATATAGTTCATGGTGTGATCGAGGGACAGGCTTGCGCATCTTCAAGACGCGATGGATGGCGCGGTTTGCCAGGAAATCCGGGATCGACGATGCGTTGCTTATCGAGGCGATCGAGCGGGCGGAACGCGGGTTGGTTGACGCGGATCTCGGCGGCGGCGTCATCAAGCAGCATATGGGGCGGCCGGGGCAGGGCAGGTCTGGTGGATACAGGACGCTGATCGCGATCCGCGTGGGTGACCTTGCGGTTTTTACGTTTGCCTTTGCCAAGAATGAATCGGACAACATAGAATACGATCACTTGCAGGATTTGAAAAAGGTGGCGGCCAGATGGCTCCCGGCGAATCGATCGACGATCGCGAAAGCGCTTGAAACCGGTGATATCGAGGAGGTCAGGAATGCCAAAAAATAGCCCGATGAGCCGACTTTCGGAAGCGTTGGTGGAGACAGCCGACGGGATGCTCCGGATTGGGCTGATGGACGAGAAAACCCACAGGGAGATAACCGCGCGCCATCTTCCCGAAACCGAACGCACCATCGAAATTCCTGTCCCTTCCGGCGAGGATATCCGTGCCATGCGGGAGAAGGCCAAGCTGAGCCAGGTGATTTTCGCGCGCCGGCTGAACCTCACGCCAGGTTATATTTCTCAGCTCGAACGCGGCGTGAAGACGCCCAAGGGGCCGGCCCTGGTGCTGCTGAACCTGATCCGGAAACGCGGGATCGACGCGATTTCGTGAAATCAGACATCGACCACCGGACGTCGTCCGGTTTTCTCCGAGGGGCCGCTTGCGGTCCCTTTTTCTTTATCCAGAAAGGAATTTCAGCATGGAGACTGCGAGCATGACCGCGGCACCGGAGATCAAGGCGGCGCCGGACAGGATCGAGGACGCCTTCGACGGCTTCATGAATGCCTTCGAGGCCTTCAAGGACGCCAATGACAAGAGGCTCGACGAGATCGAGAAGACGCTCTCCGCCGATATCGTCACCCGC
>JAGRLJ010000267.1 GCA_020441805.1 Rhizobiaceae bacterium | reverse complement strand
GGCGGCGGCGTCGGCATGGGCTTCTCCCAGCATTCCGGCATGGTGATCTGCGTCGACGGCACCGACGACGCGGCCCGCCGCATCGAGCGGGTGCTGTGGAACGACCCGGCGACCGGCGTCATGCGTCATGCCGATGCCGGCTACGACATCGCGCTCGACTGCGCGCGCGAAAAGGGCCTGCGCCTGCCCGGCATCCTCGGCAATTGACGATGCGCATCTTTCGGGCCGCGGATCACAGGCGCATGCCGTGGAAGAACGGCGGCGGGGAGACGACGGAAATCGCCGTCTTCCCCGAAGCGGCCGGCCTTTCGGAATTCGACTGGCGCGTCTCCATGGCGCGCGTCGACGGCGACGGCCCCTTCTCGGAATTCCCCGGCATCGACCGGACGCTTTCGATCCTCGAAGGCGCCGGCATCGTGCTGGATGTCGAAGGCCACGAGCCGATAGCGCTGACGCGGCAGAGTCCGCCGCACGCCTTCCCCGCCGATGTTCCGACGACAGCAAGGCTGATCGACGGAAGCGTGGTCGATTTTAACGTCATGACCCGGCGGGACAGGCTGGCGCATCGCGTAGCGTCGCTTTCGGAAGCGGCGCGAAGCGAGGCGGGTTCCGTGCGTCTCATCCTCAGCGCCGGCGGCCCGCTCGCCATCGATGTCGATGGCCGCTCCATCATGCTGGATCGGTTCGACGCCCTGCTGCTCGATCCCGCCGAGCATGCCCGCATCGGGACAAGCACTGCTGCAAGTGCCTATCTGGTGACATTCCGGCCGGTTTGACCGACGCGAGGCATCGTCGTGGCCGGCCATGGCTTGCGCCGGCGCATCCTCCGGGGGCAGGATCGCCGGCATATGCAGATGGGTGATTCTGTCGATCGCCCGAACGATCGCCCCAGATGACTTCCCAGCAAAGCGGCTATATCTTCGCCATCCTCGCCGTCATGGTCTTCGCCTCCCAGGATGCGATCTCCAAGCATCTGGCGGAAAACTATCATCCGATCATGATCACCTTCGTCCGCTACTGGGCCTTCGCCACCTTCGCGCTCGCCATTGCCGCGCGGGCGCCCGGCGGCATTCGCTCGTCGCTCAGGACGAAACATCCGCTCCTCCAGGTCGTGCGCGGCCTGCTGCTCGTGTCGCAGATCGCCATCGCCATGCGGTCGTTCGAACTCGCCGGCCTCATCAAGTCGCAGGCGATCTTCGCCGCCTCGCCGCTCTTGGTCGCCGCCCTCGCCGTGCCGCTCCTTGGCGAGACGGTCGGCTGGAGACGCGTGCTCGCCATCGCCGCCGGACTCATGGGCGTGCTGGTCATCCTGAGCCCCACGGATGGCGGCTTCGACCGGACACTCCTCCTTCCGATCGTCAATGCGGTGCAGATGGCCTTCTATTCGATCGCCACCCGCCTCGTCGCGCGCGACGAGCAGGCCAGCACCAGCTTCTTCTATCTCGGCGTGGTCGGCTTGATGGCGATTTCCTGCGTCGGGCCTTTCTATCTGCAACCGGTGGAGGGCTTCGACTGGTTCTGGTTCGCCGTCATCTGCCTCACCGGCGTCGTCAGCCATTATCTCCTCATTCTCGCCTATGAGCGGCTCGACGCGACGCTCATCCAGCCGATCAACTATTTCCAGCTCGTCTGGGCCTCGATGCTGGGCGTGACGATCTTCGGCGAGGCGCTGCGCTGGAACGTCCTGGCCGGCTCACTAATCGTCGTCGGCGCCGGCCTTTTCACCATATGGCGGGAGGCCGTGCGCCGGCGGCGGCCGGGTTGACAGCCGCCGCGAGCCCATGTCCAATCGCGATCGACGACAACCACGCGCAAAGACCCGATCCTCGCCGATGGCCGGCCCCTCCATGGCGATTCGTGGATCGGGCGGCTTTGCCCCGGACGACTGACATGCCCGCCCGCCTCATCCTTCTCTGTCACGGCCGGACCGCCGCCCGCCCCTCCGCCTTCCCCGACGACGAAGCCCTCGCCGGAGGCGAGACGGAGCGGATCGACGCGCTCCGTGCAGTGCTGGGTCCCCTGGAGCATACGCTGTCCTCCGCCGCCCGGGCCGCACGGCAGACGGCCGGATTGCTGTCATCGGACGTTTCCGTCGAGCCCCGCCTTTCAGCGATCGACCTGGCCCGCTGGCGAGGCCGGGATATAGACGGCATCGAGGCTTCGGAGCCGCAGGCCCTCGCCCTCTGGATGCAGGATCCGGATTTCTCGGGCCATGGCGGCGAGAGCCGAACCCTCTTTGCGAAGCGGGTCTCCGAGTGGCTGGCCGGCAGGGACATGCGCGACGGCACGACACTCGCCGTCACCCATACCTCCGTGGTCCAGGCGGCGGTCGCCGCCATTCTCGGCGCGCCGCCGATGGCGTTCCGCGGGATCGATGCCGGACCGCTCCAGGCGCTCGACCTCAGAAGCGACGGACGCCGCTGGGCGATCCGCTCACTGGGAAAGCTGTGATCGCCTGAGCGCCAGGAACTCCACCACCGCAGCCACGATCTCATCCAGCGGCCGCTCGGCGCCGACCGAAAGCGCCGCTTCGTCCGCGCCGGGCGGCTCGAGCGTCGCGAACTGGCTATCGACGAGGCTCGCCGGCATGAAATGCCCGCGTCGGCCCGTCACCCTTCGCCGCGCCTCCCGCGGCGTAACGACGAGATAAACGAAGACGACCGACGGCTCGCACCGCCGCAGCCGGTCGCGATAGATGCGCTTGAGCGCGCTGCATGCCGCCACCGCGCCCTCCCCGCCGAGCATCGCGGCACGAATGGATTGCCCGACGGCATCGAGCCATCCGGCGCGCAGCGTGTCGGTCAGGGGTTCGCCCCGGCTCATGCGGGCGACATTCTCGGACGGCTGGAGCGCGTCGCCCTCTATGAAGCGCGCCCCGATCGCCTTTGCGAGCGCGGCCCCGACGAGGCTCTTGCCGCAGCCGGCCACGCCCATGACGACCACCGCCGGCCCGCTTTGCCCGCCGCTCCCGCGCCGGCCGTATCCCCTCTCCGCCTCCATGCCGGTCACCGGCTTGCCGGCGTTCGGCCGTAGAGCAGCAGCATGGCGACGATAACCACGCCATAGATGATCTGCCGGCCCGCCTCCGGCATCTGCATGACCGACAGGATGGATTGCAGCAGCGTGATCAGGATGACGCCGGCGACCGTGCCGAGATACGATCCGCGTCCGCCGAGGATGGAGGTGCCGCCGAGCACCACCGCGGCGATCGATGGCAGGAGATAGGCGTCGCCCATCGATTGCGCGGCCTTGGAGGCATAGCCGGCGACAAGCACTCCGGCGGATGCCGCCAGCGCGCCGGACATCGCGAAGGCGATCATCACGATGCGCCGCGTGTCGATGCCGGAGAGATAAGCGGCCCGCTCGCTGTTGCCGATGCCGTAGACCGACCGGCCATAGGCCGTCCGGCCGTAGAGAAACACCATGATCGCACTCACCGCCGCCCAGACGAGAATCGCATTCGGCACGCCGGGAATGATCGCGCCGGTCGCCAGCCAGCGTATGGCGGGCGGAGCCGAGTCCTGGGGCGAGAAGCCGCCTGTATAGAGCACCATCAACCCCTGCGCCACCACATTGGTGGCGAGCGTGACGATCATCGAGGGAATCCGTAGATAGGCGACGCCCAGCCCGTTGACCAGTCCGAACAGCGCGCCGCAAAGAACGCCGACCGGAATGGCCAGGACATGGCCCACCGTTCCGAAACCGGCCGCGGCGCAGGCCATCATCGCTCCCATGGTCATGACCCAGGGCACGGACAGGTCGATATGGCCGAGAAGGACCACCAGCATCATGCCGGCGGCGACCACGCCGAGGAAGGAGGCGACCTTGAGCTGCTGGAGCAGGTAATCGGGCGACAGGAAGTTGCTCGAATAGAGGCTTCCGACCACGAGCAGCAGGACAATGCAGCCGAAAGCCGTCGCGACGGCCGGATCGACGCGGCGGAGAAAGGCGGGAAGTCGGGCCCGGCTGGCCATGCGCTTTTCGCCGATATCCGTCATTGGAACCATTCCAGGCGGTTTCGGACCCGGAAGAGGGTCACCGCGCCGATGCTCACCGCGATCAGCAGCACCACGCCCTGGAGCAGCGGCTGCCAGAGCGGATCGACATCGAAGACGAAGAGCATGTCTCCCGTGGTGCGCGCGGCGAAGGCGCCGAATATGGCGCCGACGGCGCTGCCGCGTCCACCGAACAGCGAGACCCCGCCGAGCACGACCGCCGCGATCGACCAGAGCGTATAGCCGGATCCGCTCTGATAGGCCGCGTCGCCCGTATAGGTGAAGAAGGTGAGGAAGAGTCCGCCCATGCCGGCGAAGAAGCCGCCCAGCACATAGGCCGCGAATTTGCCGCGCTTGAGCGGCACGCCGGACATATAGGCGGCGGCCTCCGCCGAACCCGCCGCGTAGGCCGCCCTGCCGAGAAGCGACTTGCGGAACGGTATCCAGACGACGACCACGACACCGAGCAGCAGGAGAAGGCTCGACGGAATGACGCCGAAAAGCCGGCCGGTCAGCGCATCGGCCAGATCCTCGTTGACCCCTCCGCCCGGAAAGGGCCGCAGCAGCAGCGCGAGGCCGAAATAGATGGCGCCGGTCGAGATCGTCGCGACGATCGGCTGCAAGCGCCCATGGATCACCAGAAGCCCGTTGACGCCGCCGCAGGCCGCGCCCGCGAGCAGCACGCCAACCACGCCGAGCGCGGCGGTTCCAGCCGAGCCGGCCACGATATAGGAGGCGATGCAATTGGTGAGGATGAAGATCATGCCCACAGAAAGATCGATGCCGGCGGTGATGACGACGAGCGCCTGGGCCATGGCGACGAAGGCGAGAAGGACACCCTTGTTGGCGGCCGTCTGCGCCACATTGGCCGTCAGCCCGGCCGGGTGGTTGGCGATATAGACGACGAACATCGCAAGGAAGATGACGAGCCCGAGCAGCGTGCCGCGCTGCTCGTTCAGCCAGTAGCGCCATTCGCTCATTCCACGGCCTCCCTCGATTCGCCGACATTGAGGGCGCTGGCGACCAGCGCATGTTCGTTGAGCCCCTCGCGCGAAAGCGCCTTCACCACATGGCCGTCGTAAAGGACGAGAACACGGTCGCAGCAACCGATCAGCTCGTCGTAATCCGTCGAGTAGAACACGATCGCGGCCCCCTCGCCCGCCAGCCGGCGGAGCAACTGGTAGATCTCCTGCTTGGTGCCGACATCGATGCCGCGCGTCGGGTCGTTGAGCAGGATGATCCGCGGATGGCGCATCAGCCATTTTGCGATCACCACCTTCTGCTGGTTGCCGCCCGAGAGCGAGCCGACCGCGATGTCGATGCCCGCGGTCTTGATCGCCAGCAATTTCACCATTTCGTCGATCCGCCGCTCCTCGCGCGTTCGGTCGATGACACCGGCATTGGACAGGTGGTCGAGACTGGCGAAGGACAGGTTCTCCCGCACGGTCATCGGCAGCATCAGCCCTTCGGTCTTGCGGTCCTCGGGGATCAGCGCCATGCCGGCTCCCGCCGCCCGCGCCGCCGAGGGACTGTCGAGCGCGACCGGCCGGCCGTCGATCAGCACCGAACCGGTCATGCCCCGCAGCACGCCGAACAGCGCCAGCAGCAGTTCCCGCTGCCCCTGGCCGTCGAGCCCGCCCAGCCCGATCACCTCGCCCTTGCCGACCGAGAAGGAGATATCCTTCAGGCGTTCGCCCCAGCCGAGCCCGCGACATTCGAGGACGGGCACGGCTTCGTCGCCGTCGCGGACGGGCTTGGGCGGAAATACATTGTGATATTCCCGGCCGATCATCATCTCGATGACCTCGTTGTCGCTCTTCGTCCCCGCCTCGTAGCTCGCGACATTCCGTCCGTTGCGGAACACCGTGCATTCGTCGGCGAGTTCGGCGATCTCGTGCATCCGGTGGGAAATGTAGAGAATGGCGAGGCCTTCCGCCTTGAGACGCTTGAGCACGTCGAAGACACGGGAAACGTCGCCCGCCGTCAGCGCCGACGTGGCCTCGTCGAGGATGAGCAGGCGCGGCCGGCCGGCCAGCGCCTTGGCGATCTCGACCATCTGCCGGCGGGACAAGGGCAGATCCCGCACCAGCGCCCGAGGATGGATGTCCCCGGCACCGGCGCGCGCCAGCGCCGCCTCGGCCATCCGCCTTTGGGCCGCCCCGTCGACCAGACCGAAACGCCTCGGCGGATCCGCGATGAATATGTTGTCGGCCACGCTGAGATCCGGCACCAGCGACAGTTCCTGGAACACGCAGGCAATGCCCTGCCGGGCGGCATCGGCCGGCATGCGGAAGGCCGCCGGACGGCCATCCATCAGGATGCGGCCCTCGTCCGGCGCGACCACGCCGGTCATGACCTTGATGAGTGTCGACTTGCCCGCGCCGTTTTCGCCAAGAATGGCATGGACCCGGCCCGCCGTCACGACCAGTTCGGCATTTTCCAGCGCCCGCACGCCGCCATAGCGCTTCGATATTCCGCTCATATGCAGGAGCGGCGGCACCGCCCGCGTTCCCGGCTCGCTCATGAAACTCCCCGCAACCATGCGGGCACGCCACATCCTGCCGGGCGTGCCCAGTCCCCGAGAGGGACTACTGGTTTTCCTTCGTCTGGCCCATGATTTCCTGGGCGGTGAAGTTGATCTTGCAGGTCGGGAAGGAATTGCCGACGAAGAAATTGTCGGATTCCGCCGGGTAGAAATCCTCGCCTTCCCTGAAGTTCGGATCCTCGACGATGGCAAGCGGCAGCTTCACGGTCTGCGGGATCACCTCGCCCTCCAGCGCCGCGATCGCCGTCTTGATCGCCACGGCCACCTGCGCCGGGCCCGAACCCGCCGACGAACATTTCAACCCCTCCGCCGCATATTTGGCGCAGAACTTGCGGAAGCCGTTTTCGGTCTCGCCGCCGAAGGGTACGAATTTGTGGCCGGCATCGATCATGGCCTGCACGACGCCAGTATCGCCGCCCTGCGCGGTGATGCCGTCGAAGGATTTGTGCACGGCGATGGCGTCGGCCGTCGCCTTCTGCGCGGTCGGGTCGTCCCATTTGCCGAGGACTTCCACCACATCCCAGGTCTTGCCGCTCGCGGCGAAGGTCTCGTGAATGCCGTTGTGGCGGTCGGTATCGACCGACGTGCCGGGCACGCCGCGCACTTCGAGGATCTTGCCGCCGTCGGGCAGATGCTTGACCAGCCAGTCGGCCCAGAGCACGCCCAGGCCCTTCTGGTCGACATTGACATTGATCGCATCCTCGGTGTCGAGGATATTGTCGAAGGCCACCAGCACGACCCCGGCCTGCTTCGCCCGCTTGATCACCGGCCCGAAGGCTGTCGGGTTCTGGGCGTTGACAACGATGGCATCGAAGCCGGAATCGATGAAATTGTTGATGGCGGAAATCTGCGCCGGGACGTCCTCACCGGTCGAGACGACCTTGAACTCCTTGAGCTTGGCCGCCACATCCGGCTGGGCCGCATAGGCCTTCGCCGTCTGGATCATCTGGATACGCCAGGTATTGGCGATATAACCGTTGGCGAGCGCGATGCGGTAAGGGCCCTCCTTCTTCGGAAATTTGAAGAACTTGGTCTCGGCGGTCCAGGGCGCGAAGCATTCCGCGTCCGCCGCGGGGCCGCTGACGATTTCCGGCTCGGCCGAAACCGCCGAACTCATCAATGCGAGCGAGACGGCAGCCAGAACGCCGCTGACGATAGTCCTGATCATCACATTCCTCCCAATGTTTCATGAACGGATCCCGCGCGAGCACGCACCCGACCGTCGCGGCGACGGTCACCACGCGACCTGTAACCAAACCCACGAAATCCATGACGCGTCGAAGGCTCCTCCCAACACGCGTCATAAAGAAATGGTAGCGCTACCAAATCGGCTTGTAAAGCAGTTCCCGTCTGGCGGCCGGATGTTTTTTATTCCACGGAAGGAGCAGTGCTTTCGCGGATCTTCAGCTCGAAGCCGAGATCGAGCACCCGCTCGGAAACCGGCGCGCCGGCAATGGCCGCCAGCGCCATGACGACGGCCCTGCGGCCAATCTCGTAGCGCGGCGTCCGGATCGAGGTGATCGACGGAAAGGCCGCCGCCATCATTTCATGATCGTTGAAGCCGGCAATCCCGACCCGGCCGGGAACCTCCACGCCGTGGCGATGGCAGGCGAACAGCACGCCGAGCGCCAGATCGTCATTGTTGCAGACGACGCCGTCGATATCGGGGACGCGGGACAAGGCCTGCGTGAAGAGTTCCGACCCCAGCGTCGCGCTCGAAGGCTGCGGCGTGGTCGTCACGAGGCAGTCGTCGAAAAGGCCCGCCTCCCGCATCGCCTCCGAATATCCGGCCAGGCGGCGCCGCGATCGCGGGTCCATGCGCGCGCCGATGAAGGCGATGCGCCGCCGTCCCGTCCCGATCAGATGCCGTGTGACGGCATTGCCCCCGTCGCGATGCGAGAAGCCGATCATCATGTCGACCGGATCGTCCCCGACCTCCATGATCTGCACGACCGGGCAGCCGGCATTTTCCAAGAGTTCGCGGGCCCCGGGCGACTGGTCGATCCCCGAGACGATCAGCGCCGAGGGATGCTGGCCGAGAAAGACCCTGAGCAGGCGCTCCTCCTCGTCGGCGGAATAATGCGTGTTGCCGAACTGGATCTGCATGGTCGAAGCGCCCAGGCCGTCGTGAATGCCACGCAGCACGTCGGCGAAGACATTGTTCGTCATGGACGGAATGAGAACGCCGATGACGTCGGACCGCACGGAGGCCAGCGCCCGCGCATTCGGGTTGAGAACATAGCCGAGTTGCTTGACCGCCGCGTCGATCCGCTCACGCAATTCCGCCGAGACCCGCGAGGGATCGCGCAGCGCCCGCGAGACGGTGATCGAGCCGACGCCCGCGAGATTTGCGACGTCCGACAGCGTCGGGCGCCCGCTCGCCCGGCGGGATTTCGGCTTCGTCGCCGGTCTTTCCGTCTCGAATGTCATGCCGCTATCTATCGCGCCGCCAGAAACCGCGTCAATCGCGCAATCCCGGCCGGCCCCGGCCCCGGTTCACCGCCCCTTGAAGTTCGGCGCCCGCTTCTCGACAAAGGCGGCCATGCCTTCCTTCTGGTCCTCGGTGGCGAACAGCGCATGGAACGTTCTGCGCTCGAAAAGCAGACCCTCCTGCAACGAAACCTCGTCGGCGCGCTCCACGGCCTCGCGCGCGGCGATGGTCGCGGCCTTGCCGTAGCCGGCTACGGTCCTGGCCGCCTTCATCGCCTCGTCCACCAACTGGTCGTTCTCGAAGACCCGCGCCACGAGCCCGCTGCGCTCGGCCTCCTCGGCATCCATCATCCGGCCGGTCAGGATCATGTCCATGGCCTTGGATTTGCCGATCAGCCGCGTCAGCCGCTGCGACCCGCCCATGCCGGGAATGACGCCGAGCTTGATCTCCGGCTGTCCGAACCTGGCCGACTTCGCCGCATAAACGATATCGCACATCATCGCCAGCTCGCAACCGCCCCCGAGCGCGAAGCCGGAAACCGCCGCGATCTTCGGAGTCCGCAGCCGGTAGAACGCTTCCCAGCCGGCGAAGAAATCCTCATGGAACATGTCCATATAGGGCTTGCCCGCCATCTCCTTGATGTCGGCGCCGGCCGCGAAGGCCTTATCGGTGCCGGTCAGCACGAAACAGCCGACCCCGGGGTCGCGGTCGAGCGGTTTCAGCGTCTCGGCCAGATCCGTCATCACGCGGGAACTGAGGGCATTGAGCACCTCCGGCCTGTTCATCCGCACCAGCACGACGCCGCCGTCCCGGGTCACGATCAAGGGTTCACTCATGGCTCGTCTCCACGCTTCATTTCCGACAATCTCGGCAGCACGGCGGAAAAGTCCCTGCCTCGGCCGCCATGCTCCACGAAGGCGTGATAGAACGCCGTGGCCGCCGCGCCAAGGGGGGTCGCGGCATCGGCCGCCTCGGCCGCCGCCTGGCTCAGCATCAGGTCCTTGAGCATCAGTTCGGCGGCGAAGCCCGGCTTGTAGCCGTTATCGGCGGGACTTGCCGGCCCGACGCCGGGGGCCGGACAATAATTGTTGAGCGACCAGCAATAGCCGGAGGAGGTGGAAACGACGTCGAACATCTTCTGGCGGTCGAGCCCCAGCCGGTCGGCGAGCGCGAAAGCCTCGCAAACGCCGATCATCGAAATGCCGAGAATCATGTTATTGCAGATCTTGGCGGACTGGCCCGTGCCCGCGGCCCCGCAATGCACCGCCTTCTGCCCCATGATCTCGAAGAGCGGCAGCGCGCGCCGGAAGGCTTCCTCCTCGCCGCCGATCATGAAGGTCAGCGTGCCCGCGGCCGCCCCGGCGATGCCGCCGGAGACCGGCGCGTCGAGGCTCGCCAGCCCCGCCCCGCGCGCCGTCGAATGGGCCTGGAGCGCGCTTTCGACATCGACCGTCGAGCAATCGATGAACAACGCGTCCTTTTCGCCATGGACGACGATCTCGTCATAGACCCCGCGCAGGATCCGGCCGTTGGGCAGCATGGTAATGACGACATCCTGCCCGCGCGCCGCCGCCTCCGCGCTCGCCGCCGGCGCCACGCCCGCGACTTGGACGCCGGCGACATCGTAGCCCGTCACCACATGGCCCGCGCTGGCGAGGTTCGCCGCCATCGGCCCGCCCATATTGCCCAGTCCGAAGAAGCCTATCCTCATGGCTTGTCCTCCCAGTTCAGAAGATCGAGGTCCCCGCCCTCGGCCTCGCGGCGCATCAGCGCGACGAGATCGGCGGGCACGGAGGCGATATCCCTGTGCAGCCAGACGGGCCTTCGGTCCTTGTCGATGACGATCGCCCGGATTCCCTCCAGGAAATCGCCCTGTTCGAGCACGCGCGAGACGAAGCGATATTCGTTGCGCAGCGCCGTCTCCATCGACGCCGCATCCCGGATAACCGACAGGATCATGATCGCCGAAAGCGGCGAACCCCTGGCAATCGCCGAAAGCGCGTCCAACGCCCAGTCCGAACCGTCCGCCCGCAGCCGATCCATGATGCCCGGCACCGAGGAGGCGGAGAATATCCGGTCGACCGACGTCTGGTGCGTCGCCAGCGCGGATGCCGGCGGCGCCTCGGCGAAATGGTCGAGCGGGGCGAGGTCACCCGCCTCGACCAGCGCCGCCTTGAGATCAGCGAGCCGCGCGCGGTGAACGTAAAAATCGGCGAAACCGGCATAGATCGCGTCTTCGCCCTTCATCCGCGCGCCCGTCAGGCCGAGATATTCGCCCATATGACCGGGGGCGTTCCTCAGCAGCCAGGAGCCGCCGACATCAGTCACGAGACCGACCGCGCATTCCGGCATGGCGACCATGGAATTGTCGGTGACGATCCGGTGCGAGCCATGGCCGGAAATGCCGACCCCGCCGCCCATGACGATGCCGTCCATGACCGCGACATAGGGCTTGGAATAGCGGTCGATCAGCGCGTTGAGCCGGTATTCGTCGCGCCAGAAGCGGTTCGGCGCCTCGATGTCGCCGGCCTTGCCGCAGCGGTAGACATAAGCGAGATCGCCGCCGGCGCTGAAGGCCTTGCCGCCCTCGGCGTCGACCAGCACGAAAGCGACCGCATCGTCCCTTTCCCATGCCTTGAGCGCCTGTGTCATTGCATCGACGATGGGATGGCTGACAGCGTTCAGCGCCTGCGGCCGCGTCAGCGTGATCCGGCCGACCCGGCCCTCGACCCGCACATGAAGATCCTGTTGCGATTCCATATCCACCTCAATCCGCAAATATCTGGCGCGCGACGATCATGCGCATGATTTCGTTGGTGCCTTCGAGGATCTGATGGACGCGGAGGTCGCGCACGATCTTTTCGATCCCGTAATCGGCGAGATAGCCGTAGCCGCCATGCAACTGCAACGCATCGTTGGCGACATCGAAGGCGACGTCGGTGACGAAGCGCTTCGCCATGGCGCAATGCTTGCCCGCATCCGGCGTCTTGTTGTCGAGCTTCCACGCCGCCTGGCGCAGGAAGACGCGCGCGGCCTGCAACGCCGTCTCCATATCGGCGACCTTGAACTGCAAGGCCTGAAAATCGGCGAGCTTCGAGCCGAAGGCCCTGCGCTCCTTCATATAGGCCACAGCCTTGTCGAGCGCGGCCTGCGCTCCGCCGAGCGCGCAGGCCGCGATATTGAGGCGTCCGCCGTCGAGCCCGGCCATGGCATAGCGGAAACCCTGCCCCTCCGCGCCGATCAGGTTGTCCGCCGGCACGTCGCAATTGTCGAACTGCACCTGCGCCGTGGGTTGCGCCTTCCAGCCCATCTTCCGCTCCGCCGCGCCGAAGGACAGGCCCGGGCTCGGGCTCGGCACGACCAGGGCCGAAATGCCTTTCGGCCCCTCGCCGCCCGTCCGACACATCGCGACATAGAGATCCGAATAGCCGCCGCCGGAAATGAAGGCCTTCGATCCGTTGAGCCGATACCCTTCACCGGTCTTCTCGGCCCGCGTCCTGAGCGCCGCCGCGTCCGAGCCCGAACCCGGCTCGGTCAGGCAATAGGAGGCGAATGTCGTCATGGCGCACATGTCCGGCAACAGCCGCGTCTTGAGCGCGTCCGAGCCGTAGCGGTCGATCATCCAGGCGCACATATTGTGGATGGAAACGAAAGCCGCCACCGCGGGACAGGCCATCGACAGCGCCTCGAAGACCAGCGCGGCATCCATGCGCTTCAGGCCGGAGCCGCCATAGGCCTCCGAAACATAGATGCCGCCGAGGCCAAGCGCGCCGATATCCGCCAGCAGGGCGCGGGGGATCGTGCCATCGGCCTCCCATTCGGCGGCATGGGGAGCGATCCGCTCCTGCCCGAAAGCATGCGCCACGTCGAAGATCGCCCGTTCTTCCTCCGTATGTCCGAAATCCATGTTTCCTCCCTTCGGGCCGGCCTCAAGCCGTGGCCTTCGCATCCTCGACGATCATCGACGCCCCCTTCATCGCGATCATGGACGTCGGCGTGTTGGTATTGCCCGAGGTGATCGCCGGCATGACGGAGGCGTCGACGATCCGCAATCCTCCGAGACCATGCACCCGGAGCCGCGCATCCACAACCGCCATCGGATCGGACGGCAGCCCCATTTTCGCCGTGCCGACAGGATGAAAGATCGTCGTGCCGATATCGCCGGCCGCGCGGGCCAGCGCCGCGTCGTCGTCGCCGACCGCCCGTCCCGGCAGGAATTCCTCGGGCGAGAAGCCCGCCAGGGCCGGCTGCCGCATGAGCCGGCGCGTGACACGGATCGCATCCGCCGCCACCGCCCGATCATCCTCGGTGGAGAGATAGTTCGGCGCGATCACCGGCGGCGCATCGAGTTCCACGCTCCTCAGCCGGACGACACCACG
>JAGRLJ010000266.1 GCA_020441805.1 Rhizobiaceae bacterium | reverse complement strand
GGATGCTCGGCACGCTCGCCCATGACGAGAGCTGGGAGATTGCCCATGACGACCTGCCCGAGCTCGAGAAGCTGATGCTGCACCGCCTCGCCGAGCTCGACCAGCTCGTCCGCGCGGGTTACGACGAATTCGATTTCAAGCGCATCACCCGGGCGCTTTCGGATTTCGCCAATGTGGAGCTCTCGGCCTTCTATTTCGACGTGCGCAAGGACGCGCTCTATTGCGACGCGCCGTCGAGCCCGCGCCGGCGCGCGGCGCTCTATGTCATCCGCAAGCTCTTCGACTGCCTCGTCCTGTGGTTCGCGCCGATGATGCCGTTCACCACCGAGGAAGCCTGGCTCAGCCGCGATCCCTCGGCGGTGTCGGTGCATCTCGAACAGTTCCCTTCCATTCCCGCCGAATGGCGGAACGATGCACTGGCCGACAAGTGGAAAAAGGTGCGCGCCGTACGCCGCGCCGTCACCGGCGCGCTGGAAATCGAGCGCAAGGACAAGCGGATCGGCTCCTCGCTCGAAGCCGCCCCGCAGGTCTTCGTCTCCGATCCGTCGCTGATGGCGGCGCTCGACGGACTCGACTTCGCGGAGATCTGCATCACCTCCGACATTTCCGTCGCGGCCGGCGACGGCCCGACGGCGGCTTTTCGCGCCGAGGACGTGCCGGGTGTCGCGGTGGTGCCCGTGCCGGCGGAAGGCAGGAAATGCGCGCGCTCGTGGCGGATCACGCGGGATGTCGGCTCCGACCCGGATTATCCCGACGTCTCGGCGCGCGACGCGGCCGCCCTCAGGGAAATCGGGACGCTGAAGGCGGCCTGAGGCTTGACATTCGGCAACAGGGGCGCGGTTATCCGCCCGCCTCTGTTCCCGTACGGCCGTTATCAATTGCACTGCGACCGCTTCTCCGGTAAAAGCCTGCCTGAAAATGGCCGGATTTCTGCGTCAGTCGCGGAAGCGGGCTGTTAACTTTGCTGCACCACCGGGAAGGGTTGGGACGGAATGACGGGAATGTATCGCGTGGCTGGCACCTTGCTCGTGCTCTCGGCCGCCTCCATCGGCGCGGCGGGCTGCATGGGCCCCACCTATGGGACAGACAAGTCCGCGACCGAGCAGCTCGTCGAGGATCTCGGCGACTCGATGTCGCTCACTCCCGCGAAGAAGGAGCGGCTGGCCTATCAGCCGCGCGGCGACCTCGTCAAACCGAACGATGCGCAACTGGTCCAGCCGCAGCAGAACCTCGCCTCGCGGGACAATCCCGCATGGCTCGAAAGCCCCGAGCAGACGCGTGACCGCCTCAAGGCGGAAGCCGACGCCAATTCGGACAATGCCAGCTACCGCTCGCCGCTGGCCGTGTCGGTGACCGAAGGCAAGGTCAAGTCGGTGGAACAGCAGGCAGCGGAATACCGCCAGGCCCGGAAGGTCATGGACGGACGCGAGAACAAGCGCCGCTTCATGAGCGACCCGCCGCTCGAATACCGCCAGGTGGACGATCCGGCCAAGCTGACCGATCTCGGCGAAAGCGAGGCCGCGAAGGAAAAGCAGCGCAAGAAGGAAGCCGAAATCGCCGGCACCGGCCGTAAGTGGTGGCAGCTCTGGTAATCGGCGGATGCGGCAGTTTCCGACCTCTGCCGCGATCCTTCTGCTGTCGTTCCCGATATGCGCCGCCGCCCATGCCGGCGCGCCGCTCGACGGCAAGACCTATATTATCGAAATGTCCTCGAACCAGAGCGCGAGCGGCTATGCCAGCTATCTGGTTCCGCCGCTGGCCCGCGCGATAGACCGGGCCGGGCTCACGCCGAAGGATGGCCCCGGCGCCGACGTGGTCTTCAATATCGTCACACATTCCGACGTCGGCCAGTGGGTGGAAACCGCGAGCGGCCGGGAATGGCTCTACACGTTCACCGTCACCGTCGGCATCAGCCCGGAAATGTATGTCATCCCGTTCGAGGGCACGCCGCAATTCGGGGTGGCCGCCCGCTTGGTCACGCCCAATTCCGACCGGGAGGATGAACTGGCTTGCCTGGTCGACCTCGCCGCGCGCGAGGCGATCGCGCGCTACCGTCCGAAAGGCATGGTCCAAATATCGGGCCAATCCTGCCTGCGCAAGCCATGACCCCCGATAGCGAAGATGTGACTAACTATCAGAAAACAAAAATTTTCCTGTCATTGGTGAGGGGCTGTTAACCGGCGCTGTCTAGGGTTTGCCCCATGGCAAAAATCCATCCGCGCATTGCCGCCAAGGCGATCCTCGTCACCGTCGCCAGCACCGCCGCGTCGGTACTGATCTCGGCGCTCGCGGTGCCGCTTCTCGGCGGCAGCTATGACGGAATCGGCATGTGGCTCAGCATCCTTTGCCCGATCTGCATTGCCCTTCCCGCCAGCATCTGGCAATTCCACCAGAGCGAGACGCTGCGCCGGGCGCGCGACGAACTGTCGTCGCTTCACCTCGAACTCGATCGGACGCATTCGAGCCTGATGCAGGCGCATGCGGCGCTACAGGAGCGGATCCGCNNACGATGCGATGACGGGCGGCCTCACCCGGGAGGCTTTCTTCGCCGAAATGGCGCGGGCGAGCACCGAAGGGCGGACCGGGGCCTTCCTGGTCGCGGATGCCGATCATTTCAAGCGCATCAACGACGATTTCGGCCACCAGACCGGAGACGAAGCGCTTGTCGTGATCGCCTCGTCCATTGCCTCAACCCTCGGTGTCCGGGATTTCTGGGGCCGGATCGGCGGCGAGGAATTCGCGATCTTCCTCGACGGCAGCGACCGGAGCGAAGCGGTCGCGGTCGCCGAGACCATTCGGCGCAAGGC
>JAGRLJ010000029.1 GCA_020441805.1 Rhizobiaceae bacterium | reverse complement strand
TCATGGCCCACATGGGTGCCCACGTCCTGCAGCGCCTCGAGGATGAGGCCGCCGGCAAGATCGAGAAGAAACGCGACGGATTCGGAAACTTCATCCCCTGCCTCCACTCGGTGGGCGCGCCGCTCGAACCCGGCCAGGAAGATGTGTCATGGCCCTGCAACGAGGACAAATACATCGTCCACTTCCCGGAGACCCGCGAGATCATGTCGTATGGCTCCGGATACGGCGGCAACGCGCTGCTCGGCAAGAAGTGCCTCGCGCTGCGCATCGCCTCGAACATCGCCCGCGAACACCAGTGGATGGCGGAGCACATGCTCGTCGTCGGCGTCGAGGACCCGAACGGCCAGAAGACCTATCTCGGCGCGGCGTTCCCGTCCGCCTGCGGCAAGACGAACCTCGCCATGCTCATCCCGCCGAAGTCCTATCAGGACGCCGGTTGGAAAACGACCATCATCGGCGACGACATCGCGTGGATCTGGCCGCACGAGGACGGCAAACTTCACGCTATCAACCCGGAAACAGGTTACTTCGGCGTCGCGCCCGGCACCTCGTATGCCACCAACCCGCGCGCGATGGAGTCCATCAAGGAGAACTGCATCTTCACCAACGTCGGCCTCACCGATGACGGAGACGTCTGGTGGGAAGGTATGGACGGCGATCCGCCGGCCCACGCCATCGACTGGAAGGGCAACGACTGGACGCCCGCCAGCGACAGCGTTTGCGCCCACGCCAACGCGCGCTTCACCGCGCCGGCCGGGCAATGCCCGTCGATCGATCCGGAATGGCAGAATCCCGATGGCGTCGCCATCGAGGGCATCGTCTTCGGCGGCCGCCGCGCGACGACCATGCCGCTCGTCTATCAGGCCTTCAACTGGAGCCACGGCGTCTACATCGGCGCGACCATGGGCTCGGAAATGACCGCCGCCGCCTTCGGCCAGATCGGCAAGGTGCGCCGCGATCCGATGGCCATGCTGCCATTCTGCGGATACAACATGGGCTCCTACTTCGCCCACTGGCTCGAAATGCGCGCCTATGTGAAACACCTGCCGCGTTTCTTCCACGTCAACTGGTTCCGCAAGTCGGAGGAAGGCAAGTTCCTGTGGCCCGGATTCGGCGAGAACATGCGTGTCATCGAGTGGATCGTGAAACGCTGCCACGGCAGCGCCGCCGGTCACGAAACGAAGATCGGATGGATCCCGGCCTTCGAGGACTTCAACATCGAAGGTCTCAAGGGATATACCGAGGCCGACTTCGACACGGTGATGGCCTTCAACAAATCCGAGTGGAAGGCCGAGCTGGTCAGCCAAGCCGAGTTCTTCATCGATCTCTACGACGAAATGCCCAAGGAACTCATCTTCCAACGGGAGCTGCTCGCGGCACGTCTCGTCTGAGGAACGTTAGATTTGTCATCGTGTTCACCCGCCGCCCGCACGGTTCGCACCGTGCGGGCGGTTTGGGTTCAATCACGGATCACGGCCGCAGCAGGTTCCACGCGGTCACCAGCGCCTTGAGGCCCGCCATCTCGATCGACGGATCGACACCGGCGCCCCAAAGAATGCGGCCGTCCTCGCCCTGGATCTGCACATAGGCCGCCGCGCTCGCGTCCGAGCCGCCGCGCACCGCGTGCGAGCGGTAGTCGGTCACCTTGAAATCCTTGAGGCCGATGCTGGCGAGCGCCTGCACCAGCGCGTTGATCGGACCGTTGCCGAGCCCCTCGATCTGCTGGGCCTCGCCGTGGTTGAGGATGCTCGCCTGGCATTTCACCACACCGCGTTCGCCGACCTGGTGGATCAACTCGTAGTCCACGACATCGAGCGGGCTGGCGACGTTCACGAACTCGCGGAAAAACGCCTCGCGGATCTCGTCGGCGGTGAGCTCGCGGCCGAGACCGTCCGCCATGTCATACACGCGTTTGCCGACCTGCGGGTGCATGGTTTTCGGCAGGTCGAAGCCGTGTTCGCGATCGAGCACATAGGCGACGCCTCCTTTACCGGACTGCGAGTTGATGCGGATGATCGCTTCATAGGAACGGCCGATGTCCTGCGGATCGATGGTGAGATAGGGCACGCCCCACGCGACGGACGGATCGTCCTTCGCTTCCTTTTCGCGGCGATCGAGGCCTTTCTTGATGGCGTCCT
>JAGRLJ010000028.1 GCA_020441805.1 Rhizobiaceae bacterium | reverse complement strand
ATGACGCTGGCCGACAAGATCGTCGTGCTCAGCGCCGGCCGCGTCGAGCAGGTCGGCTCGCCGATGGAACTCTACAACCGGCCCGCCAATCTCTTCGTCGCCGGCTTCATCGGCTCGCCGCAGATGAATTTCATCGACGCCGCCCGCCTCGGCCGCTCGGATGCCGCGACGATCGGCATCCGCCCCGAACATATGACGCTGTCGCGCGAAAGCGGCGAATGGCCGGGCAAGATCATCCATGTCGAGCATCTCGGCGCCGACACGATCGTCTATCTCGAATCGGAGAAGGCGGGCCTCATCACCGTGCGGCTGTTCGGCGAACATGCCTATCAGCCCGACGAGACGGTGTTCGCCAATTTCGACGCCGCCAAGATCCATCGCTTCGACCAGGACGGCCGCGCGATCGCGGCCTGATCGGACCTCGCGCGACCGGCCACGGGCCCGGCATTCCGGGCGGCTGGTCCGTGTGGTTTGCGGGAACCCGACCCCGCTTCCGTGCGTTCCCTCGCCTGAGCGGAGCGTCCTTCGTTCGGAAGCGGGTCCAAGCCATGAAATATGCCTCCCTAGAATTGCGTCCGGTGCGGCTGCGGCATCGTTCCAATTTCGAATCCGTTCTGGCCGTCAGCGCGCAGGTCGCCCAACTGGTGCTGGCCGCCATCGCCGTGGTGGTCGCGCTCGACTATGGGGAGGTGATCCTGGCGCCGATCTTCCTCGGCATCTGCATCGGGCTCATGTTTTCCCCGCTCGCGAGCCACATCGAACGCCATGGCATGCCGACCTGGCTTTCGGCTCTCGTCATCGTTCTCACCTTCCTGATCCTGATACTGCTGATCGGCATGGGCCTCTCCGTGCCGCTGGCGGCCTGGATCGACCGGGCGCCGGCGATCTGGGAGAGCCTGCGCCTCCAGGTCGCCGACTGGAAGAGCCTGCTCGATTCCGTCCAGGGATTGCAGAAGCAGCTGTCCGACGCGATGGGCCAGGCCTCGGCGCTGACGGTCAAGGTCGACGACGCGAGCGCGGTGCAGAGCGTGGTGTCGCTCGGTCCGATGATCGTCGCGGAGCTGCTGATCTTCCTCGCCAGCGTCTATTTCTTCGTGGCGACGCGCGACCGCTTCCGGGTCGCGGTACTGTCCATGTGCTTCACGCGGCGCATGCGCTGGCGGTTCGCGCATTTCTTCCGCGATGTCGAAGTGCTGATCTCCCGCTATCTGGCAACGATCACCGTCATCAATATAGGCCTCGGCATCGCCGTCACGCTCGCTCTCTGGGCCGTGGGCATGCCCTCTCCGCTTCTCTGGGGCGTGCTTGCGATCCTGCTCAATTTCGTGATCTATATCGGCCCGGCGCTGATGACACTCATTCTCCTCAGCGTCAGCCTCGCCCTTCACCACAATATGTTCAACGTCCTTCTCGCGCCCGGCATCTATCTGGCATTGCACGCCGTCGAGTCCAATTTCATCACCCACCAGATCCTCGGCGCGCGGATGACGATGAACCCCTTCGCCGTCTTTCTCGCGCTCGCCTTCTGGATCTGGCTCTGGGGACCGATCGGCGGCTTCATTGCCGTGCCATCGCTGCTTGTGCTTTACGCCCTGGCGCGCAACATCATCCCCATCAAAGCCTGACGGGATTCGCCATGAAGCTCTTCAAATGCCAGAATTGCGGCAATACGATCCATTTCAACAACGATGTCTGCCTGGCCTGCAACAGCCGCATCGGCTATCTGCGTCGGCTTTTCGACATGTCCGCGCTCGAACCCAGCGCGGACGGAAGCTGGAACGCGCTGGCCGATCCGGGAGGAAGCTACTTTTTCTGCGAAAATGCCATGCAGGGCGCCTGCAACTGGCTGGTGCCGGCCGGTTCGGGCGAGACCTTCTGCCTCGCCTGCCGCTTCAACCTGACCATTCCCGACCTTTCCATCCCCGACAATCACGACCGATGGCGCCGCATCGAGCAAGCCAAGAAGCATCTCCTCTATTCGCTGACGCGCTGGAATCTGCCGATGCCCCGCCGCGCCGACGATCCGGAACGCGGTCTGGCCTTCGAATTCCTCGCCGACCAGATGGACGCGAACGGCAATGTGGTGGAGACGGTGATGACCGGCCACAGCAGCGGCCTCATCCAGATCAACATCGCCGAGGCCGACGATGCCGAACGCGAACGCCGCCGGTCGATCATGCGCGAACCCTATCGGACGCTGATCGGTCATTTCCGCCACGAGATCGGCCACTTCTACTGGGACCTCCTGGTCAAGGACGGCGGTCGGATCGCGGCCTTCAGCGAGGTCTTCGGCGACCCGGCGCGGAATTACGAGACGGCGCTTACCACCTATTATGCCAACGGCGCCCCGCCGGACTGGCAGCAGACCTATATCAGCGCCTATGCCTCCGCCCATCCCTGGGAAGACTTCGCGGAGACCTGGGCGCATTGCTTCCATATGATCGACGGGCTCGAAACGGCGCGCGCCTACGGCATCTTCCCCGCCGATCTTCCCACGGAGACCGTGCCGTCAACGGAGGCCGATCCATACGAGGCCACCGGCATCGACCAGATCATTTCCGCCTGGGTGCCGCTCACCGTGGCGATCAATTCGATCAACCGCAGCCTCGGCCAGCCCGATCTCTACCCGTTCGTCCTGACCGATGCGATCATCGGCAAGATCGATGCGGTGTTCCGCCTGATCGCCGGCTCGCGCGGCATGCGGATCGGGGCTCCTACCGGACATTGACGAATATCGGGAGACCTCGCGCCGCAAGCATCAGGACTCGGCTCCAGCCACTTAGGAGCATGATCCTGGCGTCATTCGCTTCCCAGCGGGAAGCGGATGACGTAGCGGACACCGTTCCTGCCGAGGCTGAATTGCGCCGTTCCGCCGACCGAAGCCGGCACCACCCGCTCCAAAATGGCGCGGCCGAAACGCGAAGCCCATCCGGGCGGCCGGTCCCCGGCGACGGGAATCCGGCCCGGTAACGGCTCCTCCCAGATAACCGTCAGGAATTTGCCGCCCTCCTCCGAGGACACCGTGCTCATGACCTCGATCCCGCCCCCCTCGCGCATGACTGCGCCGTGGTTGACGGCGTTGATCACCAGTTCGTGGAAGGCGAGGCCGAGATGCATCGCCGCGTTGGGAGAGAGCAGCGCATTGTCGCCGGTGAAATGCATGATATCGGCCCTGTCCCTCACATAGGCGCCCACCTGCTGCTCCAGCAATTCATGCACATGCGCGCCGCGCCAGCCCGAATCCGTGATGAGGTCCTGCGAGCGGGACAGGGAGAAGATGCGGCCACGGAACTTCTGGACGTAGGATTCCAGCGAGTCGGCATGCTGGGAGGTCTGCGTGGCGATGCTCTGGATGATGGCCAGCAGATTCTTGGACCGGTGACTCACCTCACGCAGGAGCTGTTGCAAGACCCTTTCCCGGCGCCGGTCCTCCGTGCGGTCGATGATCGTCGTGATGATCTGGTTCTCGCCCGAACGCGCCGGGACCGCGAGAATCCTGAACTCGAAGACCCGATCCTCGCCGAGACGAATCTCGAGCTGCTCGGTTTTGCGGGTATTGATGGCGCGCGCTTTCGACTCGGCGAGCTGCGCTGCGATCGTGCCGCCGAAAATCGCCTCGTCGCCCGGCGTGGAATTCCGCTCCACGGTCCAACAGTCCGGCAGTCCGGTGACACAGAGATAACGCATCGCCTCGTTCTGAAGGATCAGACTCGCCCTCATGTCCACCAGGGCGGAAATGAAGAACGAATTGAGATTCTCTTCTCTCAGATCCTGCGAATGCCACAGAAATCTTTGTACCACCGAACACCTCGCATAGACGCTCCGCCGAATGCGCAGACACGGCCAACTCCGATCCGGAGACCGGCCACGCCACCCACCCGGAGAGTTCGAGACTCAACGATTCATGCGGAGAGCGCCTGGCCGGCCGAGGAGGTCTCGTTGAAAAAGAGCGCCTGGCTGATAAGGGCTTTCAGCATGTCCGGATTGTAGGGCTTCGTCACCAGGAAAGTCGGCTCCGCCCGTTCGCCGGTCAGGAGACGTTCCGGAAACGCCGTGATGAAGATGACCGGAATGCTGGCGATCTTCAGGATGTCGTTGATCGCGTCGATGCCTGAACTGCCGTCGGCCAGCTGGATATCCGCGAGGATCATGCCGGGCGAGGCCTTCTTGTAGAGATCCACCGCTTCCTTGTGCGTCCGGGCGATGCCGCTGACGCTATGGCCGAGATCGATGACGATCTGCTCGATATCGAGCGCGATCAGCGGTTCGTCCTCGATGATCAGGATGTCGGTGGCGATCTGGTGGGAGATCTCACGCGCCGCATCTTCGAGAAGCTTCGCGGTCTCCTCGGGACCGCAGCCCAGGATCTCGGCGGTTTCGGCGACGGTGAAGCCTTCCACCGACACCAGCAGGAAGGCATAGCGCGCCCGTGTCGGCACCGCGCCGAGGCTGGCCATGGCCTTCTTTTCCCATGCATAGGGCGATATGGCCGCAGGCATCTCAACGGACGCCGACCTCAGAACCGTCATCAGCAGCTTGTAGAGGGCCACGCGATCGGACGAGGCCGCGGGAAAAATCGACAGGTCGGCGATCAACGCTTCGAGCGTTGCGGCGACATAGGCATCGCCCGAGGTCTGCGACCCGGTGACGGCGCGGGAAAAGCGCCGGAGGAACGGCAGATGTGCGGCGACCCGAGCGGTCAAGGACATGATGGAATTCTCCCCTGATTGAATGAGCACCCTGAAGGTCCGGTTCAGAACGAGCGGCGGATGACAAAAGTTCCCGCCGCCTGAATTTTTTCCTTCCGTGTCCGGCGGCAGCGCGCCGGTCAGAGGGTCGCCGCACCCTTGCCTTCCTCTTCCGAGGGGTCTTGGCCGAGATGCTCCAGCGCGAGTTCCACGTCGCGCAGCCGCGAATTCAACCCGTCGTCATCGACCGCCGGCGCCTCGGACGCCATGCGCTGCTCGGCCCGGGCATCCTCCCTGAGCTTGGTCAGTCTGGCGATCCGGCCGGCGCGGTCGAGCGACGTGTCGGCCATGACCTCCCGGATTGCGGCATCCTTGATCTTCTCGAACATCGAAACGCTCCTTTCATGCGGAGATATCATCTCTTCCGGCGGTCGTTCTCACCCATGCGCGACACGACATAGGCGAGGACGGCGACCGCCACCAACGAGCCTGCCGGGCTCGCGCGGATCATGGCCGGCACGAGCGTTGCGGCGGCGGCGCTCGTGCCTGCGGCGAGGGTGCCGCGCGCCCTCAGGCGGCGGAGCCGCCGACGGCGGGCCTGCCGCGCCCGGACGACGAGCAACAGGATGATCGCCAGGAGCGACGTGACACCGGCAATCGAAAGCGCGGCGGCCACGGGTCCCGCCCGTTCGGCAATCAGCCAGCCCGCCGCGTAAAGCAATGCCCCATAGGCGGTCAGGCCGAGAATGCCGGCGACGGCGATCAGGGCGATCGCAAGCCCCCATTCCCGGGCCGTCGACCGGATTCGCCCCGTCAGCAGCGCCACGACCTCAAGCATGGATCACCGCCGCGTCAGAAACGCGAAGAGAAAACCAATGCCGGCCGCGATCCCGATGGCGCGCAACGGATGCTCGCGCACCTGCTCCTCGAAGCCTTGTTCGAGCGAGGCGGCACCGGTGCGCGCCGAGTCCATGGCCTTCCTGGAGGCGGAGACGGCATCGGCGACCAGGCGCTCCAGTTCGTCGCGATAATCTTCCACTTTCTGGCCGCCCAGATCGGCAAGGGTGCGGCTCAGGGAAGCGATCTCGCTCGTCAACTCGTCGAGCCGCTGGCGGACTTCAAGCTCGGATAGAGCCTCCTGGGCATGCGCCTTGTCTGCGGCTTTGGATATGGCCATCGTCTAACTCCTGTGTTCCACATCGCTCGTGACGCAACCTAACGCGATTGAAGGCTTCCGGGTTCCAATCCGGTCGAAGCCTGCCTCACGCATACGAGGTCCGACGGGAACGGGATCGAAAAATGTGAAGGAGAGAAACGCCTGGGGGACGCGATGTCGTTTCTCTCCTTCCAGGGGCGCCGCCTGCGGGCGGGGAACGGTGGCGCCGGGCAAGCCCGTCAGGGACGCGGGCTTGTGCCGCCCTAACGGCGGCCTCCGCGAATGGTTCCACCCGCACCGGCGATTTTTTTGCCGGACGCCCCGGGAACGATTTGCCGGCAAGGACGATTGTTCTGCCGGGCGAACTATCCGCTCTTGGAAAACAGGAAAGGAACCGCAAATGAATTGGAACCAGGTGGAAGGCAATTGGGAACAGTTCAAGGGCTCCGTGCAGAAGCAATGGGGCAAGCTCACCGGCGACGACATGGATGTGATCGCCGGCAATCGCAAGCAGCTCGCGGGCAAGCTTCAGGAGCGCTACGGCACGGCGCAGGAGGAAGCCGAGCGCGAAATCGACACCTGGCTCGGCCGGCATTGACGACAGCCGGATACCGTCCGCCGCAGCCATTGCGGCGGACGGCGGGCCGCATGGGATATGTGGCGAGCGGGCGGAGCCGATGGCTCCGCCCGCTCGCCATGAAGACACGCAACGGCGCCTTCCCGTGGTCTGGGCCCGCCTTCGAGGGGTGGGCCCTGCGATAATCCCTGTTATTTTCAGGTCCGCCTGACGGCGCGCATGATCAACGAGACGACCAGAAGCGCCAGAAAGACGAAAAACAGCACCTGGGCGATACCGGCCGATGCGCCGGCGATACCGCCGAAGCCGAGAATACCCGCAACGATTGCAACGACGAGAAAGAGTAAGGCATAATACAACATCGGACTTCTCCTTTTGCTATCCCCAGCGGAACACTTTTCTTCCGTTTATTGTTCCCGGGATCGAAGAGACGGCATTATCCGGCCGTCACTTCCAGGGATGAAAAGAATCGTGAAGGTCACGGAACCTTTGAGCAGGTCATGCGTTCCCCGCAGCAAAAGCCGGGGCGATCAGATGAAAGTTGATACGTTTATGAAAGACAGTCAGACAAGGGACACGGCTGCACCGGAATTTTCCGGCGCTTATGCGGAAATACCGAGAAAGCTCAAGGCCTATTACGACTCCCTTCAGGACGAGGCCATACCCGACAGGTTCCTCGACCTGCTCGAGAAGCTCGAACAGGCGGAGCAGGCAGCCCAGCAGGCGGACTCGATCAGGGAGTTCGAATGATGAGCGGTATCACGCCCGAGACGATCGAGCGCGATTTCAAGCGCGCCATGCTGGCCTGTCTGCCCAGCCTCCGCGCCTTCGCCGTATCGCTTTGCAAGCGGCACGATTATGCCGACGATCTCGTGCAGGACACGATCATGAAGGCCTGGGCCAAGAAGGAGTCCTTCGAGCACGGGACCAATATGAAGGCATGGCTTTTCACCATCCTGCGCAACGAATTCTACAGCCAGGCGCGAAAGAGCGGCCGCGAAATCCAGGACAGCGACGGCTATTTCACCGAGCAGCTTGCCAACAATCCCGGCCAGCACGGCGTGCTCGACCTCAGCGACTTCAAGGCCGCGCTGGAAAAGCTGCCCGACGACCAGCGCGAGGCCATCATCCTCGTCGGCGCCTCGGGCTTTGCCTATGAGGAGGCCGCTGTGATCTGCGGATGCGCCGTCGGCACGATCAAGAGCCGCGTCAACCGGGCCCGGACGCGCCTCGCCGACCTGCTGAAGATTTCCGGCGACGCCGATTTCGGCCCGGACGCGCATTCGCTCGCCGTGACCAGCCGCACCTTCGCACGGATGTAGGAACCGTTTTCGATAGGATCGTCAAATGCCCGACCGGCCCTGGCTTCAAGCCCGCGGCATGGCGACAGGCGCCGAGCGCATGAGCGGTTTTTCGGTTCCGGCATCGTCGGCGATGCGAACCGGCGCTCGAAATGCCGGATGGAAACGATTTTCCACAGGTCACGAAAAAAACGCAATCTTTAATCTCTACCTACTTGATAGGGTAAGTAATATCGACTACCAATATGCCGAGACGAAGGTCCCGGCGAAGTGAGGAAGACGATATGAAACTCCAATCCGCATTGCACGGAACAGATCGCGTGAGAGACAATCACGCCAGCGCCCTTTCAACGGAAAACGCAGTCCTGGCATCGGGCGTCGCCCTTGCCTTCGCATTCGTCGCCGCCTGCATCTTCATGCTGGGCTGAACGCCTTCCCTCCCCCCGGCCGGCCGAAGGCTCCGACCCGACCATTAATCGCTATTTAAACGATTTCATCCATACTCGTACAAATTTCGCGAGAGTCCAGGGTTGAAGTCGCAGCGCAAGTCAAATCCGACCGATATCACGGCCGAAGCCGGGTATCGCAGCATGATCGCGGACCTGGTGGACAAGGCGCCGGGCGGGTTCGCCATCGTGAGCGCCGATCTTCGCGTGCTCTATGCCAATCGCGCCTGCGCCGCCTATATGCAGCGCGATCCGGGCTCGCTTCCCTCAGCCATGCATGCCGACGACCGTGAGGCGTTCGAATTCGCCTGCCTGCGCCTCCGGCTCGACCCGGCGCGCGCCCAGCGCGCCGAGATACGACTGCTCGACCGCGACGGAAGCGATCTCTGGATGCTGGCCGATCTTTCCGCGGCGCGCCTCGACAGGCATGGCCAGGTCGAGACGATTTTCATTCAGTTCACCGATATCGACCGCCAGAAACGAACCGAGGCGGAGATGCAGTCCTGGGCCCAGCGGTGGAACCATGCGCTGGTCGGTTCCACATTGGGTGTCTGGGACCATAATTACGCGACCGGCAATTTCTATTATTCCGAAACCTGGAAGACCATGCGCGGCTATGCGCCGGACGCGACCATCGACACATTGATGGAATCCTGGATCGAGAACGTCCATCCCGACGACCGGGCCATGGTCATCGACGAGGTCGAGCGCCAGGGGCGCGGCGAGGGTTTCAGCCCGATCTTCTCCTATCGCGAAAGACATCAGGCCGGTCACTATATCTGGATCGAATGCCGCGGCGCCTGCATCGACTGGTTCGAGGATGGCAGCCCCGCCCGGGTGGTCGGCACCGATACCGACATCAGCGAGCGCAAGGCCGGCGAGCAGCGTCTGCTGCAACTGTCCCGCAAGCTCGAACTGGCGCTCGAAGTCTCACAGATCGGCGTGTTCGAGGTCGATGTCGAGAGCAAGACCTCGGACTGGGACGAGCGCATGCTCGAAATCTACGGCATCGAGGATCGGCCCGGCAATCGGAACGCGGATGGCTGGTACGACCTGATTCATCCGGACGACCGGGAGCGAGCGATCGCCACGATCCTGGAAAATGCCGGCCGGGGGCATACATTCAGCAACGCCTTCCGGATTATCCGGCCGGACGGAAAGGTCCGGCATATTCGCGCCCGCGTCGCGCCATTCCGGCTGGAAAGCGGCGAGATGCGCATTCTCGGCGCCAACTGGGACTCGACCAACGATGTCGTCATCCAGCATGAACTGGCCGAGGCCAACCGTCTCGCCGAGGCGCGAAACCGCGAGCTCGAAGCCGCCAAGGCGCATATCGAGCATAGCGCGCTTCATGACTTCCTGACTGACTTGCCGAACCGCCGCTACCTGGACACCGAACTCCAGGAACGCGCCGAAGCCTGTATTTCGGGCTTCGATGGAATGGCGATCCTCCATCTCGATCTCGACCGGTTCAAGCAGATCAACGATACGATGGGGCACCTGGCAGGCGACCATATGCTGCGACATACGGCCCGCGTGCTCCGGGAAGCGATCGCGCCGGGCGATTTCGTCGCCCGCATCGGCGGCGACGAATTCGTCATTCTCTCGACGCTCGGCGGCTCGACCCGGCTCGCCGAAAGGATCATCGACCGCCTGCGCGAGCCTGTGATCTTCGAGAACCATCCCTGCCGGATCGGCGCGTCAATCGGCATCGCCCACGCGTTCCGCGAAGGGATCGATCCCAAGCAGTTGCTGCTCAATGCCGATATCGCGCTCTACCGCGCCAAGACGCTTGGACGCAACCGCTTCGAATTCTTCTCCGTCGAGCTCCAGGCCGACGTGGTCCAGACCAAGCAACTCTCCGACGAGATCCTGTCGGGCCTCGAACGCGGCGAATTCGTTCCGCACTACCAGTTGCAGTTCCGCGCCGCCGATCTCTCCGTCGCCGGCGTCGAGACGCTGGCGCGCTGGCAGCACCCCGAGCGCGGCCTGCTCACGCCCGACAAATTCCTCCAGGTCGCCGACGATCTTGACGTCGTGGCCGCCATAGATCGCATGATCCTCGACAAGGCGCTTGCCGATTTCGCGCGCTGGCGGCAGGAGGGGATCGACATTCCCAAGATCTCGGTCAATGTCTCCTCCCACCGGCTTGCCGACCCGGCGCTGGAGGAATCGCTCCGGGGGATCGACGTGCCGGCCGGCGCGCTTTCCTTCGAACTGCTCGAATCGATCTTCCTCGACGACTGCAACGAGACCGTGGCACGCAACCTGCGCCTGATCCGCACGCTCGGCATCGGTATCGAGATCGACGATTTCGGCACCGGCCATGCCTCGATCGTCAGCCTTCTCAGGACAGGTCCCGGCACGCTGAAGATCGATCGCGAACTGATCGCGCCCCTGACCACGACGGTCGAACAGCGGCGGCTGGTCGGGTCCATCATCGAGATGGGCAAATCCCTGGGGATCAAGGTGGTGGGCGAGGGCGTCGAGACCCGGGCGCATGTGCGCATTCTCGAACGGCTCGGCTGCGATACGCTCCAGGGCTTCGCGCTCGCGCGGCCCATGCCTCCGGACCGGATCGGGCCGTTCATCCGAGAGGGCGCCTGGAAGCGCCCCCACGGCTGATCCCGGATATCAATCGCCGTAGCCGACGATCGACTTGGTCTCCAGGAAATCGTGGATGCCGAAATCGGCATATTCCCGGCCGTTGCCCGACTGCTTGTAGCCGCCGAAGGACGACATCGTGTCCCAGTTGGGATAGTTGAGATTGACGGTGCCCGCCCGCATCTCGGCCGCCACCCGCCGGGCATGCGCGATGTCCTTCGACTGGATATAGGCGGCAAGGCCGTAGACCGTGTCGTTGGCGATACGGATCGCATCCGCGTCGTCCTCATAGGACAGGATCGAGAGAACCGGTCCGAATATCTCCTCGCGCGCGATCGTCATGTCGGGCGTCACATGGCCGAACACGGTCGGACGGACATAGTAGCCGCGATTGAGACCGTCCGGCCGGCCGAGACCGCCCGTCACCAGCGTCGCGCCCTCGTCGATGCCGGCCTTGATCAGGCGCTGGATCTTGTCGAACTGGAGCTGGCTCACGACCGGGCCGAGATCGGTGCCCTCCGCCTTCGGATCGCCGGTGCGGAACTTCTCGGCGGCGACCCTGGCGATGCCGAGCGCCTCGTCGTGGCGGTCCCTCGGCACCAGCATCCGGGTCGGCGCGTCGCAGGACTGGCCGGAATTGCCGAAGCAGCCCTCGACGCCCTTCGCCACCGCCGTCTCGAAATCGGCGTCGGGCAGGATGATATTGGCCGACTTGCCGCCGAGTTCCTGCGCCACGCGCTTAACCGTATCGGCCGCCGTCTTGGCGACGATGATGCCGGCGCGGGTAGAGCCGGTGAACGAGACCATGTCGACGTCGGGATGACCCGCCATGACCTGGCCGACATCGGGGCCCGTGCCGTTGACCATGTTGTAGCAGCCTTTCGGCACGCCTGCCTCATGCATGATCTCGGACCAGACGATGCCGGAGATCGGCGCGATCTCGGACGGCTTGAGCACCACGGTGCAGCCCACCGCAAGCGCCGGCGCGACCTTGCAGACGATCTGGTTGAGCGGCCAGTTCCAGGGCGTGATCAGCGCGCAGACGCCGATCGGCTCCTTGATCACCATGGTCGAACCGCGCTTCTCGCTGAAAGAGTAGTTTTCGAGCGCCGCGATGGTCGATTCCATATGCGCGCGGCCGGCCCAGGCCTGCGCCTCGCGGGCAAAACCGATCGGCGCGCCCATCTCGTCGGACACCGCCTGGGCGATGTCCTCGAAGCGATCGTTGTAGACGTCGAGGATACGCTTGAGCAGCGCCAGCCGTTCGGCATGCGAGGTCTTCGAGAATGTCGCGAAGGCCGTCTTCGCCGCGGAGACCGCGCGATCGACATCGGCCTTGGCGCCGACCGAGATCTGCGTATAGGCTTCCTCGGTGGCCGGATTGATGACGTCCAGCGTGGCGGGCGCGGCCGGGTCGACCCAGGCGCCATCGATGTAGAATTTCAGGTGGTTGCTCATCGCGGTCTCCTCAGCATGATCTGTCTTTTCTCCCGGCGGCGCCGGCCTGCCGAACGGCATGGTAGGGAATAGACCGGATCGGGGCCACGGGAAAGGGCAGACTGTCCGGAGCGCCGCTTTCAGGGAAATCCACCATCGGCCCGGCGGCGCCGAAGCCGGCGGCGGTCATGCGGTCACCGGCTTTTCCTCCGCCGCGCGCGGCAGGTCGGATGCGGGGATGTGACAGCGCACGAGATGCCCGCCGCCGATATCGTCGAGCGGCGGCGGCTCGGTCTCGCAGATCGCGCCGATCTTGCGGACGCAGCGCGTGTGGAAAACGCAGCCGGAGGGTGGATGCATGGCGCTCGGAATCTCGCCATTGAGCTTCACCCGTTCCTGGTGGAGGCCGTCGACGGACGGCACGGAGGAAAGCAGCGCCTCAGTATAGGGATGATGCGGCCCAGAAAAGACATCCTCGGCGCGCCCGATCTCCATCAGCCTGCCGAGATAGAGCACGGCGATCCTGTCGGAGAGATAGCGCACGACGCCGAGATCGTGCGAGATGAAAACATAGGATACCTTCTTCGATGCCTGGAGCTCGACGAGCAGGTTGAGGATCGCCGCCTGGACCGAAACGTCGAGCGCCGAGGTCGGCTCGTCGAGCACCACCACGCGCGGGTCGCCGGAAAAGGCGCGGGCAATCGCCACGCGCTGCTTCAGCCCGCCCGAAAGCTGGCGCGGCCGCATGTCGAGATAGCGATCGGCCAACCGGACGGCGCGGGTGAGCTCGACAACGCGGGAGGACCTGGCGGCGCGCACCAGCCCGGTCAGCAGGCTGATCGTGCGGCCGATCATCCGCCGCACCGTGTGCGACCGGTTGAGCGCGGAATCGGGATTCTGGAAGACGATCTGCAACGCCTTCACCTCGGACTGCGAGCGATTGCGCAGCAGGGACGACACCTTGTTGCCGTCGAGCCTGATATCGCTTCCGCCGTCGGCGGGCACCAGGCCCAGCACCGAGCGGGCAAGCGTCGTCTTGCCCGAACCGGATTCACCGACAATGCCGAGCGTTTCGCCCTCCATGATATCGAGCGTGATATCGTTGAGCGCACGAAAGGTCATGTTGCCCCGGCCGAAGGTCTTCGAGACGTCGCGAAGCTCGAGGATCTTCCTCTCCGTCGCGGCGGCCGATATCCCCGCTTCCTCGCCGCCATAGGTCAGGGACGCCGCGCGCTCGTGATAATGGCAGCGGCTGAAATGCCCCTGTCCCATATCGTGGGCGGGCGGATCGTCGCGCCGACAGCGCTCGTCGGCGAGCGGACAGCGCTCGGCGAAGACGCAGCCCGGAATGTCGGCGCCGGCGGTGGGCAGGAAGCCGGGTATGGTCACGAGAGGCGCCACCGTCTTCGAACGGCCGCGCTGCGGCAGGCAGCGGAGCAGGCCGACGGTATAAGGGTGGCGGGGATTGCTGAAAATGTCCGCCGTCCGCCCCTGCTCGACCAGCCGGCCGGCATAGAGGACGCCCACCCGGTCGCACATCCGGGCGATGACACCGAGATTGTGGCTGATGAAGAGGATCGAGGTGTCGAATTCCGCGCGCAGTTGCTCGATCAGGTCGAGTACATCCGCTTCCACCGTGGCGTCGAGGCCGGTGGTCGGCTCGTCCAGCACGAGCAGCGACGGCTCGCTCGCCAGCGCCATGGCGATCGCCACCCGTTGCTGCATGCCCCCGGACAGCTGGTGCGGATAGCGCTCCATCACACTCGTCGGATCGGCGATGCGCACTTTCTTGAGAATGTCGGTCGCACGATGGCGCCATTCCGCCTTCGGAACGCCGAGCAGCTCGAACACTTCCTCGACCTGGCGGCCGATGCGGATCGACGGATTGAGCGCCTTGCCCGGATCCTGGTAGACCATGGCGACGGATTTGCGGCGCAACTCGCGCAGCCGCGCATTGTCGAAACCGAGCAGGTCCTCGCCATTGATCAGGACGCGGCCGCGCGGCACCGATCCGTTGCGCGGCAGATAGCGCAGCACCGCATAGGCGGCCGTGGACTTGCCGCAACCCGATTCGCCGACAAGGCCGTAGCATTCGCCGCGGCCGACTTCGAGATTGATGCCGCGCAGCACTTTGCGCACGCGGCCGCGCACGCGATATTCGACGTCGATATCCTCGAGCCTGAGTGTCGGAACTTCAGTCATCGAGCGCTCCCTGGATACCGTCGGACATCAGGTTGACGCCGATGACGAGCGAGGCGATGGCGAAACTGTCGAACAGCACCGTCCACCAGTAGCCGCCGCCGATCAGGCCGTAATTCTGCGAGATCGACAGGCCCCAGTCCGGCGAGGGCGGCTGGATGCCGAAACCGATGAAGGAGAGCGTCGCCACGGTGAAGATCGAATAGCCGAGGCGGACGGTGGACTCGACCAGGATCGGCCCGACCACGTTCGGCAGGATTTCGACGAACATGATATAGAGGCGGTTCTCGCGGCGCAGCTCGGCCGCAGCGACATAGTCGAGGTCGCGCTCGGCCAGCACGCTCGCCCGCACCGTGCGGGCGATGATCGGCGCGAAGGTGAAGCCGATCACGAAGAGAACGGTGGTGGTGGAGGCGCCGAGCGCGGTCAGCGCCAGAAGCGCGACGATGACGGTCGGCAGCGCCAGCACCGCATCCACCAGCCGGCTCAGGACTTCGTCCACCAAGCCCCCGAAATAGCCCATGGTGAGTCCGAGCGCCGTGCCGAGCACGGTGCTGAGGATGGTGGCGAGCGGGGCGATCGTCAGGATGTCGCGCGCGCCGGCGATGACGCGCGAGAAGACGTCGCGGCCAAGCTGGTCGGTGCCGAACCAATGCTCCGCCGAGGGCGGCAGAAGTGCATTCAGCATATCGTCGGCGAAGGGATCGTAAGGCACGAGGTCGCGGCCGAAAAGCGCGCAGAGCACCCAGAAGAGCACGATGGCGAAGCCCGCGACGAAGGTCCAGGAGCGGAACACCAGGCCCAGATTGTGCCGGAATTCGCTCCGGACCGGATATGGCCGTTCGTTTTCGGGCGTGGTGGCCGCTTCGCCGCTCATGCCTTGCCTCCGAAGCGGATGCGGGGATTGAGCATCGCCTGCAATATGTCGGCGGCGAGCGTCGAGATCATGAAGAGCGCCCCCACCACCATCACGCCGGCCTGTAGCATGGGAAAGTCCTTCTTGTTGGCCGCGGTGTAGATCAGGCTGCCGATGCCCTGATATCGGAACAGGATCTCGATCACCACGAGGCCGCCGATCAGGTAGACCGTCTGGGTGGCGATGACGCTGATGGTCGGCAGGAGCGCGTTGCGCAGCACGTGCCGCCAGATCACCTGCGGATAGGTCAGGCCCTTGAGGATCGCGGTGCGGGTATATTCGCTGTCGAGCGCCTCGATGGTACCGACGCGCGCCATGCGGGCGATATAGCCGAAGAGCACCAGAACCAGCGGCATGGCCGGCAGGATGAGATGATAGACTTGGGTGAGGAAACCGGCATTGCGCGGCCATGTCGCCGAGATCGGGAACCATCTCAGCCACACGCCGAAGATCAGGATCAGCACGATGCCGGAGACGAATTCCGGCACGACGGTGGCCGAGAGGCCCGAAACGGAGATCACCCGGTCGACCGCCCTTCCCCGGTTCAGCGCCGCCACCACGCCGCCCAATATGCCGAGCGGCACGACGATGAGGAACACCACGCCGGCAAGCTTGGCCGAATTGATCGCCGCCGTGCCGAGGAACCGGGAGACCGGCGCGCGATAGGCGTAGGACTTGCCGAGATCGCCTTTCAGCAGACCGCCGGCCCAGGCGCCATATTGCACGATCAGGGGCTGGTCGGTGCCCATTTCATGATTGAGGCGGTCCACCGCCTGCTGGTCGGCAAAGGGGCCGAGCATGGCGCGCCCGACATTGCCGGGCAGCATGCGCCCGCCGGCGAAAACCAGCACGCTCAGGAGCCAGAGCGTGAGCAGCGACAGAAGCAATCGCTTCAGCACATAGTAGAAAATCGTCCCGTCCCCCGGTTCCCCGACTGGTGGAGACCGCCCCGGCGCGAACCGGGGCGGTGGCGACTGATTTCTTGACCCGCCTCAGGCGAGCTTGGCGTCCTTGAGGAAGAGATGGCTCATCGCCGTCACCTCGATGCCCGTCGCGCCCTTCTTCTGCGCCGACATGAAATCGTAGAAATAGGAGAAGAGCAACGGCGTCTCGTCGAGCAGCAGCCTCTGGATCTTGCCCGCCACGGCCTTCTGCCCCTCGAGGTCGAGAGCGGCGACGAAATCCGCCACCAGGCCGTCATATTCCTTGTTCTTGAACCGGGCGGAGTTCCAGGTGCCGTCGCTCTTGAGCGGCGCGGAGAGAAAGACGTTCGGCACGCCGCGATGACCGTAGTCGGTGATGCCGAAATCGGAATCGAGCCAGGGCGAGTTTCCGGGCACGGCGTCGGCGTAATAGGCGCCCTGGTCCATGACGTTGAGGTTGACCTTGACGCCGATCTCCTTGACCGCGTTCTGGATGATCACCGCGTAATCCGGGATCTCCAGATATTTCTCCGTGGTCAGGGTCACCTCGAAGCCATCGGCCATGCCGGCGGCGGCCATCAGTTCCTTGGCCTGGGCGACGTCCTTGACCCGCTGCGGGACGGAGGTGTCGGTATAGGGATAGGCCGCGCCGAACGGGCTGTCGTTGCCGATCTGCGCCTTGCCCTTCATCAGGCCCTGGACGATGGCCGGGCGGTCGAGGCAGAGCGCGACCGCCTGCCGGACGCGCTTGTCCTTGAAGACGTCGGCCTGGGTGTTCATATGCACCTGCTGGTGGGCCAGCGACGGCGTCGACATCATATCGACATTGGGGTCGTTGAGGATGCCGGCCGCCTGAAGGATCGGAAGCTGCTGGATGAAGTCGATCTGTCCGCCCTGGAGCGCCAGCACCTGCGGCTGGTAGTCGTCATAGAAGGAGATCTCGACCCGGTCGGGCAGCACCTGCCCGCCCCAGTATTCCTCGTTGCGCACGAAGGTGGCGCCGACCTTGGGCGTGTAGCTTTCGAGCTTGAACGGGCCGGTGCCGATCATCTTGCTCTCGAAGTCGCCGTCATAATCGGCGGGAACGATGACCGCATTGTAGTTGTCGGTCGACATCGTGTAGGGAAAGCCGCCGTTCGGCGCGTCGAGATGGAACTCGACTGTATAGTCATCCACCTGCCTGGCCGCGTCCTTCGACAGCACGCCCTTCATCGCCGACAGCGCATTGGAACCGTTGGCCGGATCGGCGATACGGTTGATGGAGGCGACGACGTCCTTGGCGGTCAGTTCGCGGCCGTCATGGAACTTGACGCCCTTGCGGATCTTGAAGGTCCAGACCGAGCCGTCCTGGTTCGGCGACCAGCTCTCGGCCAGCAGCGGCCGGGCGACGAGGTCCTTGCCCGAGAGCACCAGCGTCTCAGCCACCTGGCTGATGACGGTGATGCCGCCGCCGTCGGCGAGCTTGACCGGCTCGATCGCCGCCGCCGGCACGATCTGACCGACGCGGATGGTGCCGCCCGGCGTCTGGGCGAGCGCGCGGCCGGAGGTGGCGGCATTGAAGCCGACCGCGCCGGTCACCGCGCCGATATAGGGAAGGGAAAGGCCGAGAACCGACCCGAAACGCAGGAATTCGCGGCGGCTGACACGGCCTGACACCAAGCCGTCGATGAGATGGTTTTCGTGTTCGCTGCGGCCTTTGCGCAGCGCGTCGAGCAGCTTGAAATTGATCGTCATGGTTCCCTCTGTTTGTCGTTCTGGTTTCTTCGACAGTCTTCTTATTATGTATAGATTTATATCGGTGATCTATTGAGCCGCCAATCCCTCCCGCATGTCAAGCGGAAAGGCGCCTCCCGATCTTGTTGAGCGATCGTATAATTTCTTGCCGCCACCGTCAAACCCAATATGCGCCGACATGCCGAAAACCCCGGCGGGCGCTTCCGGCCGAGGGAATTTGACCGAGGGTTCCGAGGGCTTGCGGCGCCGGCCCCTCATCGCGACGAACTCATTGCGTCCCCATCAGCGGGCCTTTCATCCGGCGTCCGAAATAACGGTAGAAATCCAGCACGTTACCCTCGAGATCCATCGGCGCCAGCGGCCCGCGCGCATAGGATTTCGCGGCAAGGCCCCGCATCAGGCCCACGAGCACGCTCTTGTCTTCCGACATCGTATCGTTGAAGAGCACGACCGCGCGTTCGATCTCGCTTTCCGTCCAGCCGTCGCCATAAAAGATCAGGCCGAGCTTGGCGCGAACGCGGTCGACCGTCTCCGGCTGAACGCAGATGAAGGAGGAATAGTCGCCGCCGCAGCCCGAGACGAGGCCTGGCGGGATAGCGAACATCACGCAGTTGTCGGCTTCGGCGCCGGTGAGGTCGGGATGGCCCTTCTGCGAACGGGACAGGTCCGGCGAATAACCGGCATTGTAGCCGAAATAGGCGTCCCCTGCGGGGAAATGGGTACAGAGCCGGGTGGGGTTCACGGGATGCAGCGTCGTCTTGTGCAACGGCGAGAGGTGGTAGCCCTCCATGAAATTCTCGATCAGGCACTTCCAGTTCGTGTGCCAGATCTCGTCCGCGAGATGCCGGACCTTCATCTCTTCCATATGGTAGTTGCCGATCAGCGCCTTCAGCGGCTCGAGCCTTGGCGCGAGCGGTTCGGCATCGGCGGCGAGCGTGGTGAAGAGGAAGCCGCACCAGTCCTCCACCGGATATTCCGGCAGGCGACAGCTCTCCGGGTCGAAGCCGGCATGCGCCTCCATGCGCGGAGCGCCCGCGAGCCGGCCATCGAGCTCGTAGGACCAGTGATGGTAGGGACAGACGATGCGCTTGCCCCTGCCCTTGCCCTCGACGAGGAGCGCGCCGCGATGACGGCAGACATTGGAGAAGACGCGGACCTTCCGATCCTCGCCCCGGACGGCGACGAGCGGCTGTTCGCAGAGGGTGAAGGCCATGCTGTCGCCGGGTTCGGAAACCTCATCGGCCCGGCCGATGCAGATCCACTCCTTGCCGAAGAGGTGCTCCTTCTCCAGCGTCAGGATTTCCGGGTCGATATAGTAGGACGCCGGCATGGACCACGCGCTGTCGTAACCCACGCCGTCCAGCTCGGCGAGCGCGGCCGTCAATTCCATTCTCGCATTCATCCTCGCCTCCTCTTTGATCGTCACGCCGCGCGGCCGTAGAAACCCATCTGCTCTTCCTTGCTGAAGGTCACACCCGGCCGCTCATAGAAGGAATAGACCGAGATCAGCCGCTCGCGGTCGCCCTTCACCGGCGTGACGCGGTGCATGGTGTTCTTGCCCTTGAACACGTTGAGCGTGCCCGGCGTCAGACGGAGGGTCTTCACCTCCGGATCCTCGCCGCGCAGCACCTTCACGACGCCGTCATAATTCGGATCGGCCTCGCTGCGGAGATCGGAACGGTACTGGAATTCACCGCCCCCGTCGGGCGCCTGGAACAGGATGGTGGTGGTGAATTCCGAGCGGTCGAAATGCCAGTTCAGCGCCTCGCCCTCGCGGTAGCCCATCACGTTCACGCGGGCGAGCGGATCGCGCATCGCAAACAGCGCCTCCTTCTCCATGCAGGCGGCGAGGAAGACGGCGAAATGTGGCCATTCGTAGATCCAGAGCGGCACGCTGCCGGCGATCTGGTCGGCGCAGACCGTGTGGCTGACGGTCTCGACCTTGGCGAGCGCCGGGTGATCGGCCGGCAGCTCCGGCACCTCTTTCCGGAAATAGACGTTGTGCGCCCGGCGATGAACGAAGGAAAGCGTGTCCAGCACCGGCTTCACTTCGGCGATGGTGCGCTCGACCGCCGCGGGCCGGACGAAGCCGTCGAGGTTGAACATGCCTTCGCCCGCGAGATCCGCGCGGCACCGGTCCACCAGCGCCGTCCAGGCGACGCTTCCCGGCCGGTGCAGGGGGTAACGGTCGAGATCGAGTATGTCGCGCATGGCGGTCTCCATTGATATTTGCCACATCCTGCCCTCATTCCAGCTTTACTCAACGGGCAAAATTCTTATCCTGCCTAAGAAAAAATGAGGCAGACATGAAGCTTCCCCTGCCGCCGCTCAATGCCGTCCGCGCCTTCGAGGCGGCCGCCCGCCATGGCGGCTATGTCGGCGCGGCCGACGAGCTCGGCGTATCGCCCGCCGCCGTCAGCCAGCAGGTGAAGAACCTGGAAGACTTCCTCGGAAAGCGGCTCTTCCGCCGCTACAACAACCGCATCGCACTGACCGACGCCGGCCAGACGATCTTTTCCGGAGCGTCCGACGCGCTGCAATCGATCGCGGCGCTGACGGAGCAGGTGGTGGCGGGCCGCGCCCGGTCGCGACTGGTGATCAGTTCCATCCCCTCGATGGCGGAGCGCTGGATGGCGCCGGCGCTCGCCGCCTATCGCGAGCGGTCGCCGCATTTCCGCTTCGAACTGCGTTCGGAAGAGGATCTCGTCGACTTCACCCGCTACGAGATCGATCTCCGCCTCTCCTACGGGCGCAACCATTATCCCGACATGGTCACCGTCCCGGTCATGCAGGACGAGGTCGTGCCGATGTGCGGCCCCGCCTATCTGGCGCGCAATCCCGAGGCGCGACGTCCGGGGCTCGCGGCGGTGCCGGACGACGACCTGATCCACACCAACTGGGGGCCGTCCTTCGTCTCGCATCCGACATGGCGTCTCTGGCTGTCGGAGGCGGGACGCCTGCCCGACGAGGCGCGCGGCCATCGCGTCGGCTCGTCGAGCCTGGCGCTCGATCTCGCCGTCCGGGGTCTTGGCGTGGCGCTCGGCCAGCGCCATATGGGCGCGGACGATCTCGCGGCCGGGCGTCTCGTCGTGCTCGACGAGCGGCCACTTCCGCTCGGCCATCCCTATTGCCTGGTCTATCCGCCCGCCAAGGCGCGCAAGGCCGGACTGATCGACCTCGTGAACTGGCTCGAGCTCGCGACCTGAAACGCGGTCAGATGTGACGCTCCGTATAAGCCTTGAGCTTCTCGTAGAGCGCCTTGTCGATGGTCAGCCCCGATTTGAGGTTCTTGCGGATATTGTCCTGCCGTCGCTGGTTGGGCAGGCGCGCGCCGGGCTGCGATGTGATCGAGGCCATCAGCCGTTCGATCTGCTTCTCGAACAGGCCGCCGGAGAAGACCTTGGGGTCGAGCGCGATGAAGAACTGGCCGTTGCCGATCGGCAGGCCGTCATTGTCCGTGAAGGAACCCATCTCCTGGCCGCGATTGGCGCCCGCCACCGCCGCGCACATGGTCTCCACGATCAGCCCCATGCCGAAGCCCTTGTGGCCTCCGGCCGGCGCCATGGACCCCTTGAGACCTTCATCCGGATCGGTGGTCGGCTTGCCCTGCCGGTCGATCGCCCAGCCGAGCGGGATCGCCTGATGCTCTTCCGCCGCGCGCTTCACCGCCGTCCAGGCGACCTGCGAGGAGGACTGGTCGATGAGGAAGGCGATGCGGCCCTTGCGACCCGGCACGGCGAAGCTCAGCGGATTGGTGCCGATCACCGGCTTCGCACCGCCCACCGGCGCGATGGCCGGCGTGGAATTGGTGAAGCCGAAGGCGATCAGCCCCTGCTGGGCGAGGAAGCCGGTATGATAGCCGAGCGTCGCCGCATTGTAGGAATTGTGCACAGCCATGGCCGCTATGCCATATTCCTGCGCGGCGGGAACGAGATGGGCGAAGCCCTTCTCGATGGCCGGATGGGCGAAGCCGTTCCTGGCGTCGACGCGGAAGGCGACATTGGTCATCCGCTTCACCACCGGCGTCGCCTTGCCATCGACCTTGCCCGACTGCACATGCTCGCAATAATATTGCAGCCAGTAGAAGCCATGGCCTTCCATCCCCGAAAGCTCGGTGTCGAGAATCGCGTCGGCGAAATAACGGGCATTGCGCGCCACGGTGCCCGCGCCCACCAGCGCATCGAAGATCAGGTCGGAGGCTTGGTCGGCGGTGAGCTTCACGGTCTGGGTCATGACGGATCCTCTTTCTTTTCAAGTCGAGGACTGATTACCGTCCCCGCCGCCGCGTCACAAGGGCAGGCCGCGGCAAACCGGCCTTCCGTCGATGGCTCGGGAACAGCGTGGGAAGAGGAAAGCTGGACCGGTGCGGGCCGCCGCCCTATAAGGCCGAGCCAGGCAGCCGGGAGATACGCCATGACAGATCGCGAGACGAGCCCCAAGGTCGACAGTTTCATGGAGCGCGCCGGACCGTGGCGCGCGGCCTTCGAGCGGCTGAGGACGATCCTGCTCGATTGCGGCCTGTCGGAAGACCTCAAATGGGGCCAGCCCTGCTATTCGCTCGAGAGCGGCAATGTGGTTCTGATGCATGGTTTCAAGGACTATTGCGCGCTGCTGTTCTTCAAGGGCGCGCTCATCGACGATCCCGAGAGCATCCTCGTCCAGCAGACCGAGAACGTGCAGGCGGCCCGCCAGATCCGCTTCACCGCCGCCGACGAGGTCGACCGGATGGACAATGTCATCAAGGCCTATGTCCATCAGGCGATCGCGATCGAGAAATCCGGCGCGAAAGTGGCGTTCAAGACCGCCGAGCAGTTCGCCGTGGCGGAGGAGTTCCAGACCCGGCTCGACGAGGACACCTCCCTGAAGGCGGCGTTCGAAGCGCTGACGCCGGGGCGGCGCAAGGCGTATCTCCTGCACTTCTCGGGCGCCAAGCAATCCAAGACCCGACAGGCGCGCATCGACAAATGCCTGCCGCGCATCCTGGCCGGCAAGGGACTGCTGGACGACTGACGGGACCGGACCGCCCTTCTACCAACCCTCTTCGAGAACCTTCGCCACCATGTCGGCGAAGAAGTCCGCGCTTTCGCGGGTCAGGCAGAGCGGCGGCTTGATCTTGAAGACGTTGAGGTGATCGCCCGTCGGCTGCATGATCACGCCGAGATCGAGCAGCCGGTCGCAGATCGCCATGGTCTCCCGCGTCGCCGGCTCCAGCGTCTGGCGGTCGCGCACCAGTTCGAGGCCGAGATAGAGACCCATGCCGTGAACCGCCCCGATGATCGGGAAACGCTGGCCGAGCGCTTCGAGTCGTCCCTTGAGATAATCGCCGACCGCGCGCGCATTGTCCTGCAATCCCTCGTCGGCCATGATGTCGAGCACGGTCATGCCGACCGCGCAGCCCACGGGGCTGCCGCCGGCCGACGAGAAGAAATAGCCTTCCCGTTCGAGGGAATCGGCAATCGCCCGCGACGTGATGACGGCGCCGAGCGGATGGCCGTTGCCCATGCCCTTGGCGATGGCGATGATGTCGGGGACGACCCCCTGCTCCTCGAAGCCCCAGAAATGGTGGCCGAGCCGGCCATAGCCCACCTGCACCTCATCGGCGATGCAGACGCCGCCGGCCGCGCGCACGAGGCGATAGACATCCTGGAGATAGCCCCTGGGCAACGGGATGCCGCCGGCATTGCCATAAACGCTTTCGGCGATGAAGCCGGCCAGCGTCTCGCCCCGGCCGGCGAGTTCGGCGAGCGTCCATTCGACGGCGGCGACATAGTCGGAGCCGGAATCCGGTCCCCGGAACGGGCCGCGATAGGTGTTGGGCGCCGCGACCGGATGCACCCAGGCCGGCCGTGTCTCCAGCGCGCGGGGATTGTCGGCGATCGAGGTCGAGACCGCGTCGGAGGCCACGGTCCAGCCGTGATAGGCTTCGAGCAGGCTGATGATATTGCGCGAGGCTGTATGCGCCCAGGCGAGCCTGAGCGCGAGATCGACCGCTTCCGAGCCCGAATTGACGAGGAAGACCGTGTCCAGCCCTTCCGGCGCGAGGCCCGCCAGCCGTTCCGAGAATTCGGCTATGCCGGCATAGTGGAAGCGCGAATTGGTGTTGAGCCGCGCCCATTGCCGCCGCACGGCCTCCACGAGACGCGGATGGCCGTGGCCGGCGATGGTGACGTTGTTGACCATGTCGAGATAGGCCCGCCCGGTCACGTCATACATATGCTCGCCCCGGCCGCGCTCGATCTGCGGCGGCGTCCTGTAATAATTTTTCTGCGGCCGGGCGAAATGGGCATGGCGGGAGGCGAGGAGATCAGCGCTGCGTGGCGCGGGCGCGGCGCAATCGAATCCGAGCACCGCACCTGGATCGACAAGCACTTCCGACCAGGCGGCCGCCTGCCTCGGCGTGCAGAAGGATACGGGCCCGGCAACCGGATCGCGCGCCAGCCAGACGCGCAGCAAACCGCCCGCGCCCACCTGGCCGATGTCCCGGCCCGCGTCGGTCCCACCCGGTGAAGCGGCGTCGAGCCCTTCGACAAAGAGGGTCGCGTCATTGCCGACCAGTCGGTGCAGATTTTCCCCGGCCGGCGCCAGTTCGCCTTCGAAGGGCGCTGCGACGCGCGTTCCCGACGGCAGGCAGAGATCGACGAACAGCGCATGGGTCGCCGGCTCCGTAGCGGAGCAGGCGACGGTCCGCGACAGGCGGTATTCCCCATAGCGCGTGGCGGCATAGCCGGTTCCGATCGCCGCCGAACGCAGGATCGTCCGGTCGATATCGGGCAATGTCCAGCCGAAACTGTCCCAATGATCCGACTGCGGGTCGAGCGCCACCGCCGTCACGGCGTCGGCCGGCACCGCCGGAAACAGCGGCAGGGCATGTCCCGCCCATGGCGGGGAGGCAAGGCCCAGCGCCTGCCGGATGGCGGCGCGCATCACCGCATGCGGCACCGAGGTCGCGACACGGAAAATCTCGCGCTCATGCGCCAGGTTCCGGATGACGTAGCCGTTGTCGGGATCGACGGAGAGCTGCTGCTCGCCGCTCGCCACCAGCAGGCAGGCACGCTGGACGACGAGCGGCCAGAGGGCCTCGATCTCGTCCTCCGTCAGCGGATAGACCGCATGGAACGCGCGGATCGCCGGCAGGATGAAGAAGGGCTCGCCATCGGCATGATGCAGCAGCGCCGCGCAGCAGACGGCAAGGTCGGCGACCACCCAGCCATAGACGAGATCGCCGAAATCGATCACGCCGTCGGGGATCGGCGCCCCGTCGGCATCGGGCCTGGCGACCACATTGTCGTCGGTGATGTCGTGATGCACGGCCTGGATGCGCAGGGTCGCGGCACGGGCCTGCACCATCCGCTCGGCGGCGTGGAGCGCGGCGCGGATGCGCTCGCGCCGGTCCTCGTCCCCCACCTGCGGCAGCATGTGCTCCGTCACCGGCACCACACGGCGCAGATCCCATTGCACCGCGCGGTCGAGCCCGTCATGCCGGAAGCCGGCAAGGCCATTCGCCACGCGGGCCACGAGCGCGCCCAGGGCCTCCCGCGTCCTCACCGGCAGGAATTTGCGGCGGGTCAGCGGCTCTCCGTCGAGGAATTCGAGAAGCCGGGCCTGATAGTTCTCGCCGCGCACGGCGAGCGGCATGATCTCCTGGCCGTCGAGCGAGCGGCCCACCGCCGGCACGCGGATATCCTTTGCCAGCAGATGCTTCATCGCCGCGTTCTGCGCGTCGAGCTCCACGGCGCCGTAGGCCGCGCGGGTGATCTTGAGCACGAAAGCACCCTCGTCGCTCTCGATCCGAAAATTGCGGTCCTGCTGACTGCCGAGCTCCGTCAAACGGCCGGTCAGCCCGTAAAGCTCGGCCAGGATCGTGCCGGCCTCGACCGCGGTGACGTCGGGACGCGGCAGGTCCGCGCGCTCCAATGCGGCCGTATCCGGCATGACGAAGGCTCCCAAGGCATTTTCTTGTCGTATTTTTTCAGCTTAATGCGAAGCTAGAAACAAATTCAACCGGCTATACACTTATCTCCGCTAGGCCGGCATATCGTCACGATCGGAGGCCCGGAACAGTCCAGGGATGCAACAACAGATCCGAAAGCGGCATGGGGCGCTCATCTTCTGGTTCGTCTTCCTCGCGGTGGCCGGCGGCATCGCGGCGACCGTGCTGCTGGCGAACGACCGGCGCAACCTGCGGCTGGTGCTGCGCGAGATCGGCATCGAGACCCGCACCATGATCATCCCCAAGCCCGGCGTCATGGAGTCGTTCAAGGGCCGGCGGCTCGACGGCATCGCCGTGATGGTCCCCGGACAGGTCTTCGTCGCGCCCGCGGCCGGCCGCGACAGCGCCTTCCTGCGCAGCCTCGAAGGAAAGGACGGCCGGGGCCTCTGCCAGGCGCTGCGCGCGGAGGGCTTCGACACGACGCCCTGGGAGACGGCGGCCTTCGCTCCCGGCATGCTCGAATGCTCCTATGAGCTCTCGGTCCCCAATCCCCACAAGCCCGATGATCCGTCCACCTTCTTCCTGATGGTGAAGGGCAACGCGGCGGGCGACCTTCTCTCCGCCCGCGCCAAGGTGGTGGTGACCGACGTCGAGGCACAGCCCGCGCTCGCCAAGCGCGCCGCCGACATGCTCAAGGCCTTCGCGCTTCATACCCGCTGGCTCGATCTCGCCGATGGCCTGCCCAAGGTCGCGGCGCTCGAGCCCTTCGTGATCTCGAGCCATGGCATCGCCGCGCGGTTCCAGAGCGAATTTTCCGGTCCCGGCCGCTTCAACCTCATCCTGTCGGCCGCAGCACCGCTCACCGCCGCCCAGCGCCGGACGCGGGACTATTTCGACCGGGCGCGTTACTGGCCGCTCCTGCCCGAGCATGGCGGACCGCGGCCGGCGGTGACGGAGGCGCCCGCCGACGGATAGGGCGCGCCGGGCGCCGTTCGGCAGGCCACGACGAAAAACAAATTCCCCAGGCCGTCGCTTCATCGAAGATCATGCCATTGCAGCCCACCGCTCGAATGCTATGAACCGGCCATCGATCTATCGAGGAGCGCGCATGACCACGGACTTCACCCCCCTCGCCTCCATGTTCGGCGGCATGCTGATCGGGCTTTCCGCCCTGCTGCTGATGCTGCTGCATGGCCGTATCGCCGGGCTCTCCGGCATTGTCGGCGGACTGCTGCCGCCCTTTCCGGGCGACTGGCGCTGGCGCTTCGCCTTCATCGGCGGCGCCGTCCTCGGCCCCGCGCTCTACATGGCGGTCGCCGGGCCGGTGGAATTCGCGGTGCCGGCCGGTACGCTGGCGCTGGCGCTCGGCGGTATCGTCGTCGGTATCGGCGTCACATTCGCCAACGGCTGCCCGTCAGGCCACGGTGTCTGCGGCATCGGCCGGTTCTCGCCGCGCTCGATCGCCGCCACGCTGACCTTCATGGCGACCGCCGCCGTCACAGTCTACGTCATCCGCCACATGCTCTGAGGAATGCCGTTCATGAAATATCTTTCCGCCTTCCTCGTCGGCGCGGTCTTCGGCCTCGGCATCGTCATTTCAGGCATGGGCAACCCGGTGAAGGTGCAGAACTTCTTCGACCTCCTCGGGACCTGGGACCCCAGTCTCGCCTTCGTCATGGGCGGGGCCCTCCTCGTCTTCGCGCCGGGCTATGCGCTCCTCGTCCGGCCGCGCCCGGCGCCGGTGCTCGAAACCGGGTTCCACCTGCCCGAAAGCAGGACGATCGACGGGAAGCTGGTCGGCGGGGCGGCGGCCTTCGGCGTCGGCTGGGGCATCGTCGGCTTCTGCCCGGGCGGCGCGATCCCGATGGCCGGCGTCCTCGACGGGCGGGTGTTCGTCTTCATTGCCGCAATGGCTGCCGGCATGTCGATCGCCCGCTTCGCCGCCGGCATGCCGGCCGGCCGGCTGCGGCCGGCGGAGGTTTCGGCCTCGGGTTGAGACAGGATCGAAAGCCCTTTCCATTTCGTCCGAAACGATCTAAGAACCCGCCGACATGCATATGGCGCGGTTCTGGTTCATATTCCGAATTATTTGCCCGGCCTTCGCCGCCTGATTGGCGGAGCGGAGGTCCGGGACTTTGGGCGTTTCGCCCGCAGAGCCGATCATCACAGATTTCCAGACATCACGCGCCGGCTTTCGCCGCGCCTGCCGAAAAATGGTCTTGCAATGAACGAAACCACCGAGAAGAACGATTATTCCGCCACCCTATACCTGCCGCAGACGCCGTTTCCGATGCGCGCCGGGCTGCCGCAGAAGGAGCCCGAACTGGTCGCCAAGTGGCAGGAGATGGACCTCTACAGGAAGCTGCGCGCCTCGGCCGCCGGGCGGCCGAAATTCGTTCTGCACGACGGCCCGCCCTATGCCA
>JAGRLJ010000265.1 GCA_020441805.1 Rhizobiaceae bacterium | reverse complement strand
GGATAGGCCGACGGCCAGGCGGTCGCGACGATCGCATCCGCATCGGCCATGCCCCCGCGCATGTCGTCGACGCCGGACGTGAAGCCGTAGAATTCCCGGATGATGCGTCTGTAGTAATCCAGGTCGCCGCCATAGGGGTCGTAAAGATAGATCCGGTTCCGGAATCCGCTCTTCTCCAGATGACCGATGATCCGGAAGATCGTCGTATGGCCGCCGGAACCGATGCCCGGAGGACTCATCACCCAGTTGACAAGGACGGGATCGACGATTTCGGCCCGCCGCACCCGGGCAAAAGGCGGCCTGGCCAGATCGGCATTGATCACGTCCTCGGTCAATACAGGCCAGACGAGCGCGCGCGGACGAATCCAGTCCGCGACCTTCGTCCGGACACGATTGATCAGTCCCCGATAGCCGTCCGTCGCCAGGATGCCGCCAAGCTGGCGGCCGCGGCGCCCGATCTCGATACCCGCCGTGCCGAGGATTGATGCTCTCATCGTCCGGCAACTCCCTGCTTCGCCGCCTTTTGGAGCGGTCCGTCTCCGGTCGCGGATGCAATCCGCCCGATCGGCGACGAACCGCAGGCTAACCAGCGGTTTTCCATGTCACAATTCAGCATTTCGACGGGGGAGCCGGCCGCCGCCATTGCCGGGTCGGGCATCCGGGCGAGGGCGATCACCCGTTCGGCAGGGCGGCTACGCCTTTCGATGCATTTGGTACCGCGAATTGTTTTCTTTACCCGGCGGCCGAAACGCGATGTTCTGATTTTACTTTCCGAGAGGCGCCGGGAAAGCGAATTGCCACCCGTTTTACTTTCTGAATCCGGGGAGTGTATCCGCATGGTCGCGTCGAATGTCGATCTGGAAGAGGGCGTCCTCATCCATCAACCCGATCTGGTCAATCTCTACGGCTGTTCCATCGGCGCGCGGACCCGCATCGGCGCCTTCGTGGAGATCCAGCGGAATGCGGTCGTCGGCCGCGACTGCAAGATTTCGAGCCATTCGTTCATCTGCGAGGGCGTGACCATCGAGGACGGCGTCTTCATCGGCCATGGCGTCATGTTCACCAACGACCTCTATCCCCGCGCGACCAATACCGCCGGCGTCCTGCAAGGCCAGGACGATTGGCTGCTGGTGCCCACCCGGGTCAAGCGACGGGCTTCGATCGGCAGCAACGCCACCATCCTGCCGGGCGTCACGATCGGCGAATGCGCGCAGGTCGGCGCCGGCGCCGTGGTGGTTAAGGATGTGCCGGACTTCGCCATCGCCGCCGGCGTTCCGGCGCGCGTCATGGGCCAGGTCAAGGACAGCCGCGAAACCCGGCCGGCCAGGAGGGCGTCATGATCGGAATAGCGGTCGTCGGCTATGGCTACTGGGGGCCGAACCTCGTTCGGAACATCGCCGAGATCCCCGGCCTGGACCTGGTCAGCGTCTGCGACCTCGACAGGGATCGCCTGACAGGCATGCAGGCACGCTATCCGACGGTGGAGATCACCGACAATTTCGACGAGATCCTGGGCGACAGCCGAATCCGGGCGGTGGCGATCGCGACGCCGGTCTTCTCGCATTTCCAGCTCGCGATGAAGGCGTTGATGGCCGGCAAGCATGTCTTCGTCGAAAAGCCGATGGCATCGAGCAGCGACGAGGCCCGCCGCATGGTCGAGGAAGCGGCGCGGCGCCGGCTGGTGCTCGCCGTGGACCATACGTTCATCCATACCGGGGCGGTCCGGAAAATGCGGGAAATCGCCGACAGCGGACTGGGCGACGTCTATTATTACGATTCCGTCCGGGTCAATCTCGGGCTCTTCCAGCACGATGTCAGCGTCATCTGGGATCTCGCCGTCCACGATCTCTCGATCATGGATTACGTGCTGCGCGAGAAGCCGGTGGCCGTCTCGGCGACCGGCATGAGCCATGTCGCCGGCGAGCCGGAAAACATCGCCTATCTGACCCTTTTCTTCGACAGCAAGCTGATCGCCCATGTCCATGTCAACTGGCTCGCGCCGGTCAAGGTGCGGCGGACGCTGATCGGCGGCAGCAACAGGATGATCGTCTACGACGACCTGGAGCCGAGCGAGAAGATCAAGGTCTACGACAAGGGCATCACCCTCAACGGCAATCCGCAGAGGAACGGCGAGAAGATCCACCAGATGCTGGTCGGCTATCGCACCGGCGACATGTATGCGCCCCGGCTCGATCGCACCGAGGCCCTGGCGCGCGAGCTTACCCAATTCATGGAATGCATCGAAAGCGGCAACCGGCCGATCGCCGACGGCAATGCGGGATTGCGGGTCGTCCGAGTCCTGGAAGCGGCGACCCAGTCGCTCGCATGGCGCGGCCGCATCGTCGAACTCGAACCGGCGAGGCTGATCGCATGATCCCGTTCCTCGACCTGAAGGCGCAATATGCATCGATCAAGCCGGAAATCGACCGCGCGGTGCTGGGCGTTCTCGCCTCCGGCCACTATGTGCTGGGCGAAGAGGTCGCGCTGTTCGAGAAGGAATTCGCCGCCTATTGCGGCGCCCGGCATGCCGTGGCGGTCAATACCGGCACCAGCGCCCTGCATCTCTCGCTGCTCGCGCTCGGCATCGGGAGCGGCGACGAAGTCGTCACCGTGCCCTTCACCTTCGTCGCGACGGCGTCGGCGATCTGTTATGCCGGCGCGCGGCCGGTCTTCGTCGATGTCGACCCCCGGACGCTGACCATGGACCCCGCGCGGCTGGAAGCCGCCATCACGCCCCGGACCAGGGCGATCATGCCGGTGCATCTCCATGGCCAGATGGCCGACATGGAGATGATCATGGCGATCGCCGAGCGCCATGGATTGCCGGTCATCGAGGATGCCTGCCAGGCCCATGGCGCGGACTGTTCGGGACGGCGCGCCGGCAGCATCGGCGCGCTCGGCTGTTTCAGTTTCTATCCCGGCAAGAATCTCGGCGCCTGCGGCGAAGGCGGCATTGCCGTCACCAACAGCGACAGGCATGCCGCGACGCTGCGGATGTTGCGCGACTGGGGACAGGAAGCGCGCTATCGCCATGTGCTGAAAGGCTTCAACTACCGCATGGACGGCATCCAGGGCGCCGTGCTCCGCGTCAAGCTGCGATATCTGGAACGCTGGACCGATGCGCGGCGCGCGGTCGCCGCGCGCTACGATGCTCTGCTGGCGCGCGCCGGAGGCATGGCGCTGCCGGTTCAGGCCGTCGGCCGGCGCCACGTCTATCATATCTACGCGATCCGCAGCCCCAGACGCGATGCGCTCCAGCGCCGGCTCCTCGCCGAGGGCATCCAGACCGGCCTGCATTACCCGATCCCGGTTCATCTTCAGGAGGCGCATGCCGATCTCGGCTATCGCGCCGGGGACTTCCCCATCGCTGAAGCCGCGGCAGGGGAGGTCCTGTCGTTGCCGATCTATCCCGAACTGTCCGCCCGCCAGGTGGAGGAGGTCGCCGCCATGCTGGAGCAAGAAGCCCATGTCGGTTGATGTCCTGCCGAATGCCCGCACCGTGCGCGCCGTGCATGGCCGGCGCGGCGCGGCGCGGGACCCGGCATACCAGACGGAGCTCGCCGGGGCGCTTCGCCGGGCCTATGGCGGCGCGGGCCTGCTGGAACTCTATGGCCGTTTCGCCCATGGCGACGGTTTCATGGACGACCTGATGCGCAAGGTTATCTGGCAGGCGATGGCACGCCGTTGCGGCGCGGGCATCCAGGTCGGCTCGGGCGCCGGTTTCAAGCATCCCGAAACATTCGAGATCGGCAGCGGCGTCTTCATCGGAGCCCAGGCCTATATCCAGGGCCGCCATGATGGCGCCTGCCGGATCGGCGACCATGTCTGGATCGGGCCCCAGGCCTATATGGATGCCCGCGATCTGGTGATCGGCGACCATGTCGGCTGGGGACCGGGCGCGCGAATCCTGGGATCGACGCATACCGGGCTTCCCGCCGATGTGCCCATAATCCGTACCGACCTGAAGATCCGACCCGTCCGCGTCGAGGCCTGGGCCGATATCGGCACCGGCGCGACAATCCTTCCCGGCGTGACGGTCGGCAGGGGCGCGATCGTCGGCGCCGGCGCGGTCGTGATTTCCGACGTCGAGCCATTCTCGGTCGTCGCCGGCGTGCCGGCGACATTCATCAAATGGCGCGAGGGTCGTTTTCCAGGCCAGAAGGACGGGGGTTGAACATGCGCGACAAACGAATCCTGATCACCGGCGGCGCGGGCCTCATCGGATCCCATATCGCGGACCTCGCGGCCCTCGAGCAGCCGCGCGAGATCGTGGTCCTCGACAATTTCGTCCGTGGCCGGCGGGAAAACCTCATCCAGGCCGCGCGCCAGGCGCCCGTCACCGTCATCGAGGGCGACATCCGCGACCGCGCGCTTCTGGCGCGATGCTTCGCGGACATCGACATCGTCTTTCACCAGGCCGCGATCCGCATCACCCAATGCGCGGAAGACCCCAGGCTCGCCTTCGATGTCCTTGCCGGCGGCACGTTCGACGTGCTCGAAGCCGCGGTCAGGGCGGGCGTGTCCAAGGTCATCGCCGCTTCCTCGGCCTCGGTGCTGGGACAGGCCGACAGCTTCCCGACCCGGGAGGAACATCACCCCTACAACAACCGGACCATCTATGGCGCCGCGAAAACCTTCAATGAAGGACTGCTTCGCAGCTTCGCCGACATGTATGGTCTCCACTATGTCGCTCTGAGATACTTCAACGTCTACGGCCCCCGGATGGACGTTCATGGCGTCTACACCGAAGTGCTGATCCGCTGGATGGAACGCATCGCGGCCGGCCAGCCGCCGATCATCATGGGCGACGGCACGCAGACGATGGATTTCGTTCACGTGCAGGACATCGCCCGCATCAACCTGCTTGCCGCGAAATCCATGGTGAGCGACGAGGTGTTCAATGTCGCAAGCGGCCGCGAGACCAGCCTCAACGAACTGGCGCGGCTGCTCGCCGGGGTGATGGGCTCGACGCTCGCGCCGGATTATGCGCCGGCCCGCAAGGTCAATCCCGTCACCCGCCGGCTGGCCTCCACGGACAAGACCAAGGCCCTGCTCGGCTTCCGCGCCGGAATCGCGCTCGAAGACGGGCTCCGAGATCTCGTCAGCTGGTGGCGGCACGAAAGATCGCTGGGAGGACAGGCGGCATGACATCCCCCCTCCCCCAGATCCCGGTTGCCAGGCCATTCCTCGGCGAGGAAGAGGCGGAGGCCGTCCGGCGGGTCATCCTGTCGGGCTGGGTCACCCAGGGCCCGGAAGTGGCCGCCTTCGAGACCGAATTCGCCGCCTTTGTCGGCGCGCCGCATGCATGCGCCGTCTCGAACTGCACGACGGCGCTTCATCTTGCCTTGCTGGCGGCCGGCGTCGGACCCGGCGACGAGGTCGTCACGGTCAGCCATTCCTTCGTCGCGACCGCGAATGCGGTGCGCTATTGCGGCGCGACGCCGGTCTTCGTCGATATCGCGGCGGATGGGTTCAACATCGATCCCTCAGGCATCGAGGCTGCGATCACGCCGCGTACGGCGGCGA
>JAGRLJ010000264.1:16163-17066 GCA_020441805.1 Rhizobiaceae bacterium | reverse complement strand
GGAGAACGGAAATGGGAATGGAAATCGTCACGGCGCCAGCACCGGATCCGGGCGCCTATCGCCTGGCCATGCGTCACTTTGCCGGTAATGTCAGCGTCATCACCGTCGGTTCCGGTGAAAGCCGGTCCGGACTGGTCGCCACCTCGACGGTCTCGCTCTCGATGGAGCCGCCGCTGATGCTGGTCTGCGTCAATCGCAGTTCTTCGTCCTGGCCGCTGTTCGAGGCCCATGGGCATTTCGGCGTGAATGCGCTCGCGCCGCGCCATCAGCCGATCGCGGAACGGTTCGCCGGCCAGGGCGGCATCAAGGGCGCCGACCGGTTCGCGCTCGGCGAGTGGCGCCGCGGTCCCACCGGCGCGCCGCTTCTGGTCGGCGCCGCCGTCGCGCTCGATTGCGAAGTCGAGGACATGATCGAGAAGGCGACCCACATGATCCTGATCGGCCGGGTTCGATCCATCGAAATCGGCGCCGAGGCCGGCGCTCTCGTCTACTGGCATGGCGGATACCGGCCGCTCGAAACGATTTCGGCATGACCGTTGACGTTCGTCAGGGACAGGGCCGTCGCGATATTTTAATTATAAAATAATTCGATGGCGCGTCTTTCGGCGATTGACAGGACGCTTCCGCGATTTTACTTTAATCTTAAAATATATGGATGGGACCTGATCTCCCGCCATGAACAGGAGGAACTGACATGCGGATCGTATGCATCGGCGGCGGACCGGCCGGCCTCTATTTCGGGCTCCTGATGAAGAAGTTCCATCCGGAACACTCGATCACCGTCGTCGAGCGCAACAAGCCCTATGATACATTCGGCTGGGGCGTCGTCTTCTCGGACGCGACCATGGAAGCGATGAAGGCCTGGGATCCCGACAGCGCGGCGATCATCCAGGACGCCTTCAA
>JAGRLJ010000264.1:14822-16093 GCA_020441805.1 Rhizobiaceae bacterium | reverse complement strand
AAACTGCTCAACATCCTCCAGGAGCGTTGCGAGCAGCTGGGTGTGGAGCTGGTTTTCGAGACCGAGGCCGACAGCGATCTCGACTATCCCGACGCCGATCTCATCATCGCCTCGGACGGCTTCAACTCCCGGATCCGCAACCGCTACACGGAGGTCTTCGAACCTGACCTCGTCGTGCGCCCGAACCGCTATATCTGGCTCGGCACCCACAAGCTCTACGACGCCTTCACCTTCGACTTCCGCAAGACCGAGCACGGCTGGTTCCAGGCGCATATCTACAAATTCGACGACAAGACATCGACCTTCATCGTCGAGACCACCGAGGAAGCCTACGAGAAGCACGGCCTCGGCCAGCTCGACCAGGACGCCTCCATCGATTTCTGCGAAAAGCTGTTCGCCGAGGCGCTCGACGGCGCCAAGCTGATGACCAATGCCCGCCACCTGCGCGGTTCGGCCTGGCTGAATTTCAACCGGCTGATCTGCGGAAAGTGGAGCCATTTCAACGGAAAATCGCATGTCGTGCTGATGGGCGACGCCGCCCATACCGCCCATTTCGCCATCGGCTCCGGCACCAAGCTCGCCATCGACGATGCGATCGAGCTCACCAACCAGTTCAACAAGTTCGGCCATGACAAGGCCAGGATCCCCGAGGTCCTTGCCGCCTATGAAGAGGTCCGCCGCGTCGATGTCGCCCGTATCCAGAACGCCGCGCGCAACGCCATGGAATGGTTCGAGGTCGTCGGCCACCGCTATGCCGACACGATGGAGCCCGAGCAGTTCATGTATTCGATGCTGACGCGCTCGCAGCGCATCAGCCACGAAAACCTCCGCCTGCGCGACCGAGACTGGCTGGAAGGCTACGAGCACTGGTTCGCCCGCAGGGCAGGCCTCGATGCGACCGGCGACGGCCGCTGCCTGCCGCCGATGTTCACGCCCTATACCGCGCGCGGCGTGACGCTGCCGAACCGTATCGTCATGTCGCCCATGGCGATGTATTCCGCCAGGGACGGCCTGCTCGGCGATTTCCACTTCGTCCATATCGGCGCGCGCGCCATGGGCGGCGCCGGCCTCGTCTTCGGCGAAATGACTTGCGTGTCGCCCGACGCCCGGATCACCCCCGGCTGCCTCGGCCTCTGGAACGAGGAGCAGGCCGGGGGCTGGAAGCGGCTCGTCGAATTCGTCCACGCCAACACGCCCGCCAAGATCGGCATCCAGATCGGCCATGCCGGCCGCAAGGGTGCGACCAGGCTTGCCTGGGAAGGCATCGACCA
>JAGRLJ010000264.1:0-14725 GCA_020441805.1 Rhizobiaceae bacterium | reverse complement strand
ATGGACCGGGTGCTGGCCGATCATGTCCGCGCCGCCGAGCTCGCCGCCGCCACCGGGGCCGACTGGCTGGAACTGCACTGCGCCCACGGCTACCTGCTGTCGAGCTTCCTGTCTCCGCTCACCAACCGGCGCACCGACGAATATGGTGGCGACCATGCCGCGCGCGCGCGCTATCCGCTGGAAGTGTTCCGCGCCGTCCGCGCCGTCTGGCCGGAAGACAAGCCGATTTCGGTGCGCCTTTCCTGCCACGACTGGTTCGAGGGCGGCAATACGCCCGAGGACGCGGCGATCTTCGCCGCCATGTTCAAGGAAGCCGGCGCCGACCTGATCGACTGCTCGTCCGGTCAGGTCTGGAAGGAGGAAAAACCGGTCTACGGCCGCCTGTTCCAGACGCCGTTCTCCGACAAGATCCGCAACGAGGTCGGCATCCCGACCATCGCCGTCGGCGCGATCTCGGAAGCCGATCACGCCAATTCGATCATCGCGGCGGGCCGCGCCGATCTCTGCGCCATCGCCCGTCCGCATCTCGCCGATCCGTCCTGGGCGCTGCACGAGGCGGCGAAGATCGGCATCACTTCCGTACCCTGGCCGACGCAGTATCTCACGGCCAAGATGCAGTATGAGACCAACCTCGCCCGCGCCCAGCAGGTCGCGGCCGCCGGAGGCAAATAGGCCGTGGCGGGCCTCCTCGACGGCCGGCACGCGCTCGTCACCGGGGCCGGCAGCGGCATCGGCGCGGCGATCGCCCGCGCGCTCGCCGGCGCCGGCGCCCGCGTGACGCTGGCGGGACGCCGGCGGGAACCCCTGGAAGCGCTCGCCCGCGACGTGCCCGAAGGCGCGTCCTTCGTCGCCGACTGCTTCGACGTCACCGATCCCGCCGCGATCTCCTCGGGCCTCGCCCGTGCGCGCGCGGTCTTCGGCCCGCTGAGCATTCTGATCAACAATGCCGGCGAAGCGCCGAGCGCGCCCTTCGAGAAGACCTCGCTCGACACATGGCAGCATGTGCTCTCGGTCGATCTGACCGGCGTCTTCAACGTCACGCAGGCCGTCCTGCCGGATCTCAAGGCATTCGGCGCCGGTGCGCGCATCGTCAATGTCGCATCGACGGCGGGCCTGACGGGCTATGCCTATGTCTCGGCCTATTGCGCGGCCAAGCATGGCGTGATCGGGTTGACGCGGGCGCTCGCGCTGGAGCTTGCGAAAAAGGGCGTCACGGTCAACGCCGTCTGCCCCGGATTCACCGATACGCCGATCATCGCCCGTTCCATCGCCGAGATCGTCGCCAAGACGGGTCGGAGCGCGGAACAGGCGCTGGCGGAATTCACCAGGACGAATCCCCAGGGCAAGCTTGTGCAGCCGGCGGAAGTGGCGGATACGGTCTTATGGCTGGCGTCTCCCGGCGCCGGCGCTATCAATGGTCAGGCAATCGCGATTGCCGGCGGGGAGGTTATGGCGGGATGAGCGAAGAACAGGCATCGATGCGCGGACACCTGCGCGCGTTCAAGGACCATCGTCCGGAGCATTTCCTGTGGTCCGTCAGCGAGGACGGCCGCGTCGCCACGCTGACGCTGAACCGTCCGGAGCGCAAGAATCCGCTGACCTTCGAGAGCTATGCCGAATTGCGCGATCTCTTCCGCGATCTGGTCTATGCATCGGACGTGCGCACGATCGTGCTCAAAGGCGCCGGTGGCAATTTCTCCTCGGGCGGCGACGTCTTCGAGATCATCGAACCCCTCACCCGCATGACGATGCCGGACCTGCTTGCCTTCACCCGCATGACCGGCGACCTCGTCAAGGCGATGCGCAGATGCCCGCAACAGATCGTGGCGGCGATCGACGGCATCTGCGCGGGCGCCGGCGCCATCCTCGCGATGGCGTCGGACCTGCGCCTGGCCACGCCCGAGGCCAAGACTGCCTTTCTCTTCACCCGCGTCGGCCTCGCCGGCGCCGATATGGGCGCCTGCGGCATCCTGCCCCGCATCATCGGCCAGGGCCGCGCCTCCGAACTCCTCTATTCCGGCCGCTTCATGAGCGCCGAGGAGGGCGAGCGCTGGGGCTTCTTCAACGCGCTCCACGCCGCGGCCGATCTCGACGCCGCAGCCGACAAGCTCGCCCGCTCGGTCGCCGACGGACCGTGGTTCGCCCATGGCATCACCAAGACCATGCTCAACCAGGAATGGGCGATGGGCATCGACGAGATGATCGAATCCGAGGCACAGGCACAGGCGATCTGTATGGCGACCGGCGATTTCCGCCGCGCCTTCGAGGCCTTCGCCGCCAAGCGGAAGCCGGTTTTCGAGGGCAACTGATGACAAAGCTCCGCCCCACCCGCGACCATCTCGACTGGCCGTTCTTCGGCTCGGAGCATCGCGACGTCGCCAAACGGCTCGACGCTTTCGCCGGCTCCGGCGCGCTCGGCTCGATCGATCATCACAACACCGACAAGGCTTGCCGGGACCTCGTGAAGTTGCTGGGCGAAGCGGGCCTGCTCGGGCTCGCGACCGGCGAGGCCGGGCGGACGCCGATCGACTCCCGCTCCGTCTGCCTTGCTCGCGAGACGCTGGCCTGGCATGACGGCCTCGCCGATTTCGCCTTCGCCATGCAGGGTCTCGGAACCGGCGCGATCGGCCTTACGGGTTCCGACGAGCTCAAGGCAGCGGTGCTGCCCAAGGTCACGTCCGGCGAATGGATTTCGGCCTTCGCGCTTTCCGAAAAGGAAGCCGGCTCGGATGTCGCGGCCATGGCCTGCGCGGCGCGCGCGGACGGCGACGCCTATGTGCTCGACGGCGAGAAGACCTGGATCTCCAACGGCGGCATCGCCGATGTCTATACCGTCTTTGCCCGCACCGGCGAGGCGCCGGGCACGCGCGGCATCTCCGCCTTCGTCGTCTTCGCCGACGATCCCGGCTTTTCCATCGCCGAGCGCATCGACGTGATCGCACCGCATCCGCTCGCGACGATCCGTTTCGACAATTGCCGCATCCCCGCTTCCCGCCGCCTCGGCGCGCCGGGCGAAGGTTTCAAGATCGCCATGCGCACCCTCGATATCTTCCGCGCCTCGGTGGCGGCGGCGGCGCTCGGCTTCGCCCGCCGCGCGCTCGACGAGGGTCTGGCCCATGCCAGGACCCGCCGGATGTTCGGCGCCACGCTCGGCGACCTGCAATTGACCCAGGCCGCGTTGGGCGACATGGCGACCGGCATCGACGCCGCGGCGCTGCTGACCTATCGCGCCGCCTGGCGCCGCGACGTGCAGAAGCTGCCGACCACCAAGGAAGCCGCCATGGCCAAGATGACGGCCACCGAGACGGCCCAGCAGGTCATCGACCGCGCGGTGCAGCTTTTCGGCGGGCGCGGCGTGAGATCGGGCGAGATCGTCGAGAGTCTCTATCGCGAGATCCGTGCGCTGCGTATCTATGAAGGCGCGACCGAGGTGCAGAAACTGATCGTCGCCCGCGAGCTCATGAAGGGGACGTAAGGCATGTTCGCCCGCACCCTTCCCCTCCGTTTCGGCGATTGCGACCCTTCGGGCATCGCCTATTACCCGTCCTATCTCCGGATCCTGGACGGCGCGATCGAGGATTTCTTCGCCTCGCTCGGCGCGCCGCGCAACCGGATGATCGACGAGATGCGGATGGGAACGCCGACCCTCACGCTCAACCTCATGTTCCAGAGGCCCGGCCTCCAGGGCGACGAACTGGACATCGCGATCCGCGTCGTCGGCCTCGGCCGCACCTCGCTCGATCTCGCCCACACGGTATCGGCGCGCGGCGAGACCCTGTTCACCGCCAGCCACCGGCTGGTGGCGACCTCGCTCGACACCCATAAATCCTGCGCTTGGCCGGACGACCTCCGGACCGCGCTCACCCATCATCTGGAGAAGACGAATGCACACGATCCTGCAACCTGAGGGCTGGGCGAAGCCGATCGGTTACGCCAACGGTGTCGCGGCACAAGGCCGGCTCGTCTTTGTCGGCGGCCAGATCGGCTGGAACAGCCAGTGCCAGTTCGAGACCGACGATTTCGTCGCCCAGGTGCGGCAGACGCTGGCCAACGTTGTGGATGTGGTGCGCGCCGCCGGCGGCGAACCGCATCACATCACCTCCATGACCTGGTATTTCGTCGACAAGAAGGAATATACCGAAAACCTCAAGGGCCTGGGCCAGGCCTATCGCGAGGTGATGGGCCGGCACTTCCCCGCCATGGCCGCCGTTCAGGTCCTGGCGCTGGTCGAGGACCGGGCGAAGATCGAGATCCAGGCCATGGCCGTCATTCCGGAATCCTGATCATGGCCGAGGGCGTCCTGAAATTCTCCGACTGCATTTCCGGACGCATCGACGACGGCGTTCTGGTCGTGACGATCGACAATCCGCCGGTCAATGCGGCCTCCGCGGCCATGCGTGCCGGTCTCTCGGCGGCGATCGCCCATGCGGGATCCGAGCCCGGCATCCGGGCGACGATCATCACCGGCGCCGGCCGCATCTTCGTCGGCGGCGCCGACATCACCGAATTCGGCAAGCCGCCGGTCGATCCGATCCTGCCGGACGTCTGCACGGCGATCGAGGATTCGGAAAAGCCGGTCATCGCGGCGCTCAACGGCGCCGCCCTCGGCGGCGGGCTGGAGATCGCGCTTGCCTGCCACTACCGGATCGCGGACGCCGGTGCAGCCCTCGCCTTCCCCGAGGTCAAGCTCGGCCTCGTCCCCGGCGCGGGCGGCACCCAGCGCCTGCCACGCCTCACCGGCATTCCGGCGGCCATCGACATGGCCGGCAGCGGCCGGACGCTGAAGGCCGCCGAGGCGCTTTCGCTCGGCATCCTCGATGAGGTCGTTACCGGCGACAGGATTGCGCGGGCGATCGAGCGCGTCGGCGAAGATATCGGAAAGCCGTTCCGCAAGACCGGAAGCCTCGCCGTTCCAACCTCGACCGCCGATGAAATCGAGGCGGCGGCGCGAAAGATCACGTCGAAGGCACGCGGTCAGATCGCGCCGGCGGAAGCCGTGCGGCTGGTCACCGCGGCAGGCACGCTCGCCTTTGCCGACGGCCTTGCCGAGGAACGCGCCACATTCCTGCGCCTCAGGGACACGCCCGAAGCGGGCGCGCTCCGCCATATCTTCTTCGCCGAGCGCGAGGCCGCCAGGATCGCCGGTCTCGAAGGCGTCGCGCCCCGCGCTATTCAGGCGATCGGCATCGTCGGCACTGGCCTGATGGGTTCGGGCATCGCGGTCGCGGCGCTCGACGCCGGATACCGCGTCATCGGCGTGGAGCAGAGCGACGACGCGGCCCGCAAGGGCCGGGAGCGGATCGCCGCCATCCTCGAACGCAACGTCAAGTCCGGCCGTCTCGACGGTGCGGGGCTCGCGGACCGCCTGTCGCGGCTCGCGGTCGAGGGCTCGCTCGCCGCCCTGGCCGATGCCGATCTCGTCATCGAGGCGGTGTTCGACGACCTCGCGGTCAAGACGGAGCTCTTCCGGAACCTCGACGGTATCGTCCGGCCCGACGCCATCCTGGCCACCAACACGTCCTATCTCGACCCGGACGCGATTGCCGCGGCCACCCGCCATCCCGAACGGGTTCTCGGCCTGCATTTCTTCTCGCCGGCCAATATCATGCGGCTGGTCGAGGTGGTGCGCTGCGCCCATACCGCGCCCGACGTGCTCGCCACCGGCTTCGCCATGGCGCGAAAGATGCGCAAGCTGCCGATTCTCTCCGGCGTCACCGAGGGCTTCATCGGCAACCGCATCTTCTCGGCCTATCGCCGCGAGGCGGAATTCCTCGTTGAGGACGGCGCCGAACCGCATGAGATCGACGCGGCCATGGAGGCCTTCGGCTTCGCCATGGGGCCGTTCTCGGTCTTCGACCTCGCCGGCCTCGAGATCGCCTGGGCCCGCCGCAAGCGGCAGGCGGCGACCCGCGATCCCGCCGAACGCTATGTCGACATCGCCGACCGGCTCTGCGAGGCCGGCCGCTTCGGGCAAAAATCCGGCAAGGGCTGGTACAGCTACGAGGGCGGCAGGAAATCGGTCGATCCCGAGGTAACGGCGACGATCGCCGCCGCCCGAGCCGCCAGGGGGATCGCGCCGCGCCGTTTCGGCAGCGACGAGATCGTCGCCCGGCTTCTCGCCGCGATGGCCGGCGAGGGCCGGAAACTGCTCGACGAAAAGATCGCCGTACGCGCCAGCGACATCGATCTGGTGCTGGTCAACGGCTACGGCTTCCCCGCCCACAAGGGCGGCCCGATGTATCTCGCGACACTGGGCGCATAACCAGGGCGCATAACCGGCGAGGCCTCGCCGGCGCCTGATCACGGCCAACCGCGCCATGGTTTTCTTCCGGCGTTCAAAAGGGGGAGCTACCCGCTCTTCGGGTCGACGATTTCCCGCGCACGATTGACGATGCGCTTGTCCGGCGCCTTGCCGTTCTGCTCGGACCGGTCGCGGTGGAGCGCCGCGCGGGCGAGCAGCATGAAGGTCACGGGGGTGGTGACCGTGACGAAGGCGCCGATCAGGAATTCGTGCAGGACCGGCCCGCGTGACGACAGGGAGAAGAAGAGCATCGAGGCGATCATGATCCCGCCGATACCCCAGCTCGTTCCCAGCGTCGGAGCATGGATGCGCTCGTAGAAAGTCGGCAGCCTCAGGAAGCCGATCGCGCCGATCAGCGCGAGCGTGGCGCCCAGCAGCATGAAGAAAGCGACCGCGATCGCGGCCCAGAGCGGCAGTTCGGCGACGGCCTGGCTCATTCGATCACCTCCCCGCGCATGAGGAATTTGGCGAGCGCCACGGTGGCGACGAAGCCGAGCATGCCGATGATCAGCGCCGCCTCGAAATAGATCACCCGTCCCGTCGATATGCCGAAGGTGATGAGCAGCAGCATTCCGTTGACGTAGAGCGTATCGAGGCCGATGATCCTGTCCTGCGCCCGCGGCCCGCGGAACATGCGGATCGACACGATCGCCATTGCCAGCACCAGCATGAGCTGGGAAATCGTGACGGATACGGAAATGATGGTCGCGCTCATTCGAATATCTCCAGCAGGACCTTTTCGTAGCGGTTCCTGATCACATCCATCCACATGTCCTTGTCAATGACGTCGAGCACATGGAGCAGGACCGTCCTGTCGCGGGAATCGTATTCCAGCCATGCCGAACCCGGCGTGCTGGTGACGATGATGGCCAGCAGCGTCAGCGCGGTTCGGTCCTCGACCTCGAGCGGCATGAGCAGGAAATCGCTCGTATGGCGGCGGGAGCGTCTCCTCAGGATCACCGACGCCACCGCGATGTTCGAGCGGACGATATCGACGATGACGATGCCGAGCAGCTTGAAGAGAAGATGCCATTTGCGGATCTTCGGCACATCGGGCCTGAGCGCGGTCATCGCCCAGGATGCGAATACGGCGACGAGTGTTCCGAGGATGAACTGGCCGGGACTGAAGCCGGCCAGCAGCAGCCAGAACAGGATGAGCGTGGCCGTCAGGACGGGAAAGGGCAGCATGTCAGTGCGGCTCCCCCGGTTTGTCGTCCCCGGCCTTGACGCCGAGGACGATCGTCGCATTGCGCACGGTGTCGATATAATTCGCCGGGTTGCTCAGTGTCCGGATCGTGGTGTCCATATATTCCATCGCCGGCCCGGCCCGCACCGTCAGCATGAGCGTGAGCGCGAGCAGGAACAGAACCGGCACCATCTCGATCACCAGGACACGCGGCACCGTGCCCTCGATCGAGCTCCAGAACGTCCGGATGCCGGCGCGGGTCATCGAAATCAGCGCGGCGATGCCCGAAAATACGATCAGGACGATCAGCGCCCAGATATCCGCCGTCGGCGGCACGCCCTTCGCCCCGGTGCCGACCAGCGCCGAGAGCATCGCGAACTTGGCGATAAAGCCTGACAGCGGCGGCAGGCCCGACAGCAGGATGGCGCAGGCCGCGAAGCATGTACCCAGGATCGCGAGCGTGCCGGGCATGGTCACGCCCTCGCCCTCCTCGGGCTCGTCTTCCTCGGCGTCGCCGAAGGCTTCCATGGTCACGGCCAGGACGTTGGCCCCGGCGTCCTGGCCGCGCTCGACCAGCTCGATCAGCATGAAGAAGGCGCCGATCGTCAAGGTCGAGCTCACCAGATAGAGCAGCGCGCCCGGGGAAACGGCCCCCTGGTTGATGCCGAGGATCATCAGCAGCGTGCCCGAGGACACCAGCACCGAAAAGCCGGCGAGCCGGCCGAGCGCCTGCGAGGCCAGCACGCCGATCGTGCCGAAGATCAGTGTCGCCACGCCGCCATACAGCAGCACGTTCGATCCGAATCCGGCGGACGGCCCGTCGCCGAACAACAGCATGGTGAGCCGGAGAATGACATAGATGCCGAGCTTGCTGAGGATCGCGAACATGCCGGCCACCGGCGCGGAGGCGGCGCTATAGGCTGTCGGCAGCCAGAAGCAGAGCGGCCACATGCCCGCCTTGATCAGGAAGGCGACGCCGAGCACGCCCGCGCCCGCCTCCATCAGCATGCGGCGGTCGGGCTCCATCTGGGGGATGCGCGCCGCGAGATCCGCCATGCTGAGCGTGCCCGCCGACCCGTAGATGAGGCTCACGCCGATCAGGAACAGCAGGGCGGCTGCGAGGTTGACGGCGATATAGTGCAGGCCCGACTTGACCCGCAGCGACCCCGATCCATGCAGCAGGAGGCCGTAGGAGGCGGCGAGCATCACCTCGAAGAAGACGAAGAGATTGAAAAGATCGCCCGTCAGGAAAGCGCCGTTCACACCCGCCAGTAGGAGCAGGAACATGGTGTGGAAATAGGCGCCGACACTGTGCCAGCGCGCCAGTGAATAGACCAGCGAGGCGATGCCCAGCACGCCCGTCAACAGCAGCATCAGCGCCGAAAGACGGTCGAGAACGAGCACGATGCCGAAGGGCGCCGGCCAGTTGCCGAGCAGATAGGCTCCCTCGAAGGGCGCGCCCGCGCTTCCGATCCGGAACAGGGCGAAGGCGACGATCGCGGTCAGGACCGTCGCCGCGAGGCTCACAAGCGCCTTGATCGTCCGCCGCCGCTCGTCGAGAAACAACAGGGCCGCCGCCGCGGCAAACGGGATCAGGATCGGCGCGATGATGAGATGATGGCTGAAGCCCGTCATTTCGGATCGCTCCTGCCATCGACATGATCGTTGCCGGTCAGACCGCGCGCGGCGAGAAGCACGACGAGGAAGAGCGCGGTCGTGGCGAAGCCGATCACGATCGCCGTCAGCACCAGCGCCTGCGGCACCGGATCGGCGAGCGCCGCGGTCGGCACGCCATCGGACAGGATCGGCGGAACGTTGGTCTTGAGGCCGCCGACGCTGAAGATGAAGAGATTGACGGCATAGGACAGCAGCGAGAGCCCGATGATCACCTGATAGGTACGCGGCCGCAGGATAAGCCAGACGCCGCAGCTCGTCATGACGCCGATCGCGATGGAGAGAACGATTTCCATCAGGCCTCCTTCGCCTTGTCGGCCTCGTTCGAGCGGAGACGGTTGATGCGGATCGACTGGTGCGCCAGCGCGACGAGGATGAGCACCGTGGATCCGACCACCAGCAGGAACACGCCGAGATCGAAGAGAAGCGCCGTCGCCGCCGGCACCTTGCCGATGAAAGGCGCCTCGATATAGCGGGAATGCGAGGTCAGGAACGGATAGCCGAGCAGCCAGGCGCCAGCGCCGGTCGCCGCGGCCGTCAGCAGGCCCAGGCCCATCCAGCGCAGGGGCAGGATGCGGAGCCGGTCTTCCGCCCAGCGCGTCCCGCCGGCCAGATATTGCAGCAGGAAGCCGATCGAAAGCGTCAGGCCGGCGGAGAACCCGCCGCCCGGCAGGTCATGGCCGCGCATGAAGATATAGACCGCGAAGGTGATGACGACGGGAAACATCCACTGCATGATCACCGAGGGCACCAGAAGATAATCGCGCACCGTGTCGCCGGTCGAACGCTCGGGCCGCTCCTCGTCGAAACGGTTCTGTATCCGTTGCTGCTCGGGCATGTCCATGCTGTCCGGCGCCGGCCGGAAGCGCCGCAGCAGGGCATAGACGGTGAGCGCGACGACGCCGAGAACGGCGATCTCACCCAGCGTGTCGAAACCGCGGAAATCCACCAGGATGACATTGACGACATTGCGTCCGCCGCCCTGCTCGTAGGCATTGGCCAGGAAATAGTTGGCGATCGTATCGGGCACCGGCGTGGTCATTACCGCATAGGCGATCAGCATCATGCCGATGCCGCAGGCGATGGCGAGCACGAAATCCTGGAGCCGCCGCAGGCGGGACCGCAAGGCGAGCTGTTCGTCCACCCGCTCGGTGCGCTTCGGCAGCCAGCGCAGGCCGAGCAGGATGAGAACGGTGGTGACGATCTCGACCAGAAGCTGGGTGACCGCGAGATCCGGCGCCGACAGCCAGACGAAGGAGACGCAGACGATGAGCCCGACCCCGCCGAGGGTCACGAGCGCCGCCAGCCTGTGATATTTGGCGAGCCAGGCGGTGGCGACCGCCAGGCAGATCCCGATCAGCCAGATCGACACGAAGACCGCGTCGATATTGCCGGTATCGAAGCGATGCGGCTGGAAGCCGGCGAAATAGAGCGGCAGCAGCCCGGCGGCGAAGCCGAGCGCCACGACCCAGCGCAGCTGCGGCTGGAGGTTGCGCGTGCCGAGCTTCTGTTCGGCGAGGCGCATCCAGTGCCAGGAAACCTCCACGAGAACGCGTTCGAAAATGCGCTGCCCCTTGAGATTGCGCAGGATCGGCGGTCCGTCCTCGCAACGGGCGAGGTAATCCTTGAGGAAGAAATAGAGCGCCGCGCCGCCGACCAGCGCGATCGCGCTCATCAGCAGCGGTATGGTGAAGCCATGCCAGACGGCGAGGCTGTATTCCGGCGTCGCATCGCCGAGCACGCTCGTGACGGCGGTATGCAGGAACGGGCCGACCGACAGGCCGGGAACGATGCCGACGATCAGGCAGGCGACGACGAGGAACTCGATCGGGAAGCGCATCCAGTGCGGCGGCTCGTGCGGATCGGGCCTGGGCAGGTCGACGGGCGGCGGGCCGAAGAACACGGTGTGGATGAAGCGCAGCGAATAGGTGACGCTGAAAGCGGCGGCCACCGTCGCCACATAGGGCAGGATCGTGTCGAGGATGGAATCGGCATGGGTCTCCACCGCCTCGGCGAAGAACATTTCCTTGGACAGGAAGCCGTTGAGCAGCGGCACGCCGGCCATCGCCGCGCCGGCGACCATGGCCAGCGTCGCCGTGATCGGCAGGAAGCGGAAGAGCCCGCTCAATCGTCGCATGTCGCGCGTACCGGTCTCGTGGTCGATGACGCCCGCCGCCATGAAGAGCGACGCCTTGAATGTCGCATGGTTCATCATGTGGAAGATCGCCGCGACCGTGGCGAGCGGGCTGCCGAGGCTCAGCAGCGTGGTGATGAGGCCGAGATGGCTGATCGTCGAATAGGCGAGCAGGCCTTTCAGGTCCTGCTGGAACATGGCGAAATAGGCGCCGAGGAACAGCGTGGCGATGCCGGCGGCGCCGACGAGATAGAACCACTCATAGGTGCCCGACAGCGCCGGCCACAGCCGCGCCATCAGGAACACGCCGGCCTTCACCATGGTGGCGGAATGGAGATAGGCCGAAACCGGGGTCGGCGCCGCCATGGCGTTGGGCAACCAGAAGTGGAAGGGAAACTGCGCGCTTTTCGTCAGCGCGCCGAGCAGGATGAAAACCAGCGCCGGCAGGTAGAGCGGGTGAGCCCGGATCACGTCGCCCGACGCGAGGATCCTGTCGAGATCGTAGCTGCCGACGATGTTGCCGAGCAGGAGCAGCCCGATCAGCAGGCAGAAGCCGCCGACGCCGGTGATGGTCAGCGCCATACGGGCGCCGTCGCGCGCCGCCGCATTGTTGTGCCAGTAGCTGATGAGCATGAACGAGAAGAGGCTCGTCAGCTCCCAGAACACCGACAGCAGGATCACATTGCCGGACAGCACGATGCCGAGCATCGCGCCCATGAAGGCGAGCAGGAAGGAAAAGAACCGCGCGGCGGGCTCGTTCTCGGCGAGATAGTAGCGGGCATAGATCACCACAAGCAGGCCGATGCCGGTGATCAGCATCGAGAACATCCATGCGAAACCGTCCATCCGCAGCGTGAAGTTCAGGCCGAACTGCGGCAGCCATTCGACTTCGTAGCGCAGCGGCGCGCCGGTGGACACGGCGGGATAGCAGGCGGCGGCAATGGCCAGGCAGACAAGCGCCACCGCCCCGGCGATCCGCGCCATGAGCCCGCGCGAGCGGACCTGTAGCATGAAGACGGAAACCAGGCTTCCCAGGAACGGGAGGACAATCAGCGCAACGAGTGCATGTCCTGAGGTTATCCCAAGCCCGTCGTCCTTTCACGCTGCCAATGGCTGGAAAGCCAAGTCCACTGGAAAACCTGTCGAACCTGACCTATATGATTGATATTGATCAATATGGGCAGGGTTCCACCATGGGTCAAGTGGAAAGAACGACGATTTTGACGCCGGCGCTATGCCGAGCCGCACGCGGTTTCCTGGACTGGACCCAAAACGACCTCGCCGAACGCTCCGGCATATCCCGGAGCACGATACGCGATTACGAAGCCGACCGCCATGCCGCCCACCGCGCCACACAGGCCCAGCTTCGGCTGGCCTTCGAGGATGGCGGCATTGCCTTCGTCTCGGTCAAGGCGGGAGGCCTGGCGGTATGCTCCATCGGAGAGCCCGAAAAATAGGCTCGCAGCCCGGAAAACCGTCCGTGCGGTCAGCGTCGGGACCTCGACGGCTCGTCCGGTTGCTCCCAGTAGGGTGTCGCTCCATAGACCGAGGCCAGATAGTCGATGAAGGCCCGGATCTTTGCCGGCAGGAATCGGCGGCTTGGATAGACCGCCGAAAGCGCCAGGTTGCTGGACCCCTCATAGGCCTGCAGGACCTGGACGAGCTGGCCGCTCCGCAATTCCTCGCCGATATCCCAGATCGATCGGAGCGCGATCCCGAAACCTTGCAGCACCGCCTCGCGCACGACCTCGCTCGAATTCGTCGCCAGCCTCCCTTCCGGGCGCAGGGTCAGCGGTCCTTCGGGCCCGACGAGACGCCACGGATCGGAATTGTGTGCCGGAATGCAGGCATGCTGGCGCAGGTCGTCGATCGAGCCGGGCACGCCATGGGCCTGAAGATATCCGGGCGACGCGCAGAGAATGCGCCGGACGGGTGCGAGCCGTCGCGCGACCAGGCTCGAATCCGTCAATTCGCCGATGCGGATCGCGAGGTCGAAGCCATCGGCGACGAGGTCGGTGAACTGGTCGGTCAGGATCAGCTCGATCGACAGTTTCGGATGATCCGCCATGAAGCCGAGCAGATGCGGTGCGATATGCATGCGCCCGAACGAGGTGGGAGCGGAAATGCGGATCACGCCCTGCATGTCGCCGCTCTCGCCGGAGACGAAGGCCCCGGCCTCCTCCAGCCCGGCAAGCGCCGAAACCACGCGGTCGTGGAAGCCTCGCCCGATCTCGGTCAGCGATATCTGGCGGGTCGTTCGCTGTAGCAGCCGCGCCTCCAGGCGATCCTCCAGCCGTTTGATACGTTTGGAGACGACGGCCGGCGACAGTCCGAGCAGACGACTCGCTTCCGACATGCTGCCGGTCGCCACCACCTTGGCGAAGACTTCGAGATCACCGAGATTCGTCATGTCCGATTATTTCCAGTTTTGCCATAGGTCTTTAGCATTTGCTCCAATGCGTTAAAAGTGGTAATCGCAACGCTACCGCCGGACAGACCTTCAGGATGCGCGGAAGCGCGCAGCCGCCAATCGACAGGACGATGTAAAGACATGCAGCATATCGAGGCTCACGGACTCCATATCGACAAGCGCCTTCACGATTTCCTCACCGGCGAAGCGCTGCCTGGCACCGGGATCGGGCCGGACAAATTCTTCGCCGCCTTTTCGGCGATCATCCACGATCTGGAGCCCGGGAACCGGGCCCTCCTGCAAAAGCGCGACGCCTTGCAGATGCGGATCGACGACTGGCACAAGGTCCATGGCGCCCCGTCCGACATGGCGGCTTACGAGGCCTTCCTGCGTGAGATCGGCTATATCGTGCCCGAAGGTCCGGACTTCGCCGTGACGACCGCCAATGTCGACCCGGAAATGGCCGTCATCGCCGGCCCGCAGCTCGTCGTGCCGGTGATGAATGCCCGCTATGCGCTGAACGCCGCCAATGCGCGCTGGGGCTCGCTCTATGACGCGCTCTACGGCACGGATGCCATCCCCGAGACCGACGACGCGGCGAAGGGCAAGAGCTACAATCCGGCGCGCGGCGCGAAGGTCATCGACTGGGCGCGCGGCTTCCTCGATCAGACCGCGCCGCTGGCCGGCGGAAGCTGGAAGGGCGTGACCGGGCTCGCCGTCCGGGACGGCGCGCTTCTCGTGACCAACGAGGCCGGCGAGACCGGCCTTCGCGACCCGTCGCAATTTGCCGGCTATCTCGAAAACGAACTCTGCGACATGCGGATCCTGCTGCGCAACCACAATCTCCTGATCGAGATCCTGATCGACCCGACGAGCGAGATCGGCAAGTCGGACCCCGCCGGCATTTCCGATGTCTGGCTGGAATCGGCGATCACCACGATCATGGATTGCGAGGATTCGGTGGCCGCCGTCGATGCCGAGGACAAGGTGACCGTCTATCGCAACTGGCTCGGCCTGATG
>JAGRLJ010000263.1:1840-8215 GCA_020441805.1 Rhizobiaceae bacterium | reverse complement strand
CACGGCGGGCGAAATCGGACGGTATGGTGACGACGAAGGAAACATCTCCGCGCTGGATCATCGCCGCGGCCTCGGCCGCGCTCACCCCGACGGCGACGAAACGATAATAGCCGGTGAGCTCGAGGGCCGAGACCATGGCCCGGACATAGTGGTCGGACGACGATGTGACCAGCGCCGCCGGCAGGCGCTTCGGATCGTTGTTGATGGCGAAGCCGAACAGCATGAGCTGCACCAGCGGCACCACCAGCATCATGGCGAAGGTCAAACGGTCGCGCCGCATCTGGATCATTTCCTTGATGAGCAGCGCGGTGAGGCGCGAGATCGAGAAAATGCCGCTCATGTCATATTGTCCTTCGACCCGGCCATGAACTGGATGAAAACATCCTCGAGGCTCGTCCTGCCCTCCCGGATCCGCAGGTTGTCGCGCTGGCCGAACGGCTTCAGCGCCGATTCGAGCGCCGCCCGGTCGGTCCCGACCACATGCAGCGACGTGCCGAAGGCCGCGACCTGATCGACGCCCGGCGCCGCCTTCAGTTCATCGACGATCCCGCCGATCCCGTCGCCCTCGATCAGATAGGTCACGAGGCCGGCACGGGCGATGACGTCGGGCACCGTGCCGCTGGCGAGCAGCCTGCCATAGGAAATATAGTGGATGGAGTGACAGCGCTCGGCCTCGTCCATGTAATGGGTCGAGACCAGCACGGTGAGTCCCCGGGCGGCGAGCCGGTGGATCTCGTCCCAGAATTCCCGCCGCGCCTTGGGATCGACGCCCGCTGTCGGCTCGTCGAGCAGCAGAAGCCTGGGCTCGTGCATGATGCAGGCGGCAAGCGCGAGCCGCTGCTTCCAGCCGCCGGAGAGCGAACCGGCAAGCTGCTTGCGCCGGCTGGCGAGCCCTAGCCCCTCCAGCGTCTCGGCCACCTTCTGCCGTGCCGGCTTGAGGCGATAGAGGCGCGCGACGAACATCAGGTTCTCCTCGATCGAGAGATCTTCATAGAAGGAGAATTTCTGCGTCATGTAGCCGACTTCGCGCTTGATCCGCAGGCTATCACGGATCAGGTCGAAGCCAAGCACCGTGCCGCGCCCGGCATCGGGCGTCAGCAGGCCGCACATCATGCGGATCGTCGTCGTCTTGCCCGAGCCATTCGGACCGAGGAAGCCTGCGATCTCGCCCGTCTTCACCGCCATGGACACATGATCGACGACGACCTTGTCGCCGTACCGCTTGACCAGTCCCTCGACCTCGATCGCCTGGGTCAAGGCTTGTCACCCATGACGGCGTCCACGACGAGGCCCGGCTTCAGCGCCACGCTGTCGCTGTCGGGCCTAGCCTCGATCAGGTAGACGAGTTTCTGGCGGTTTTCGAGCGAGTAGATGACCGGCGGCGTGAATTCGGGACCGCTCGCTATGTAGGTCACGGTCGCCGTCAGGCCCGGCGGACAGCCGTCGCAGCGCAGCGTGAGCGCGCTGCCGAGCGAGAGTTGCGATATATGGGATTCGCCGACATAGAGCCGGACTTTCACCGCGCCGTCGGGCAGGATGGACAGGACCGGCTGCGAGGGGCCGGCGATCTCGCCCTGCCGCCGCACGACATCCTCCACCACGCCGTCCGCCGCCAGCCGGAGCTGCTTCTGGCCGAGCCGCCAGCGCGCGTCGGCGAGCTGTTCCTCGGCCTGCTTGACCTGGGCGTTGGCCGCGTCGATCTCCATCGGGCGAGCCGGCAGCCGCGCCACGGCGAGATTGGCCCTGGTCTGGTTCACCAGCGCCTCCGCCTGCTGGAGGGCGCTGGTCGCCTGGTCGAGATCCGCCTTGGCGTTGATGCCGCGCTTGGCCAGCCGGGTCTCGCGCTCGAACACGCGCCTGGCCTCCGATGCGGCGGCCATGGCGGACTGGACGGTGGCCTCGATCGCGGCAAGCTCTTCCGGCCGCTTGCCTTCCTTGAGGTTTTCGAGCTGCGCCCGCGCCTGTTCCAGCGCGGCCTCCGACCGGCGCAGCGCGATCTCGGCGTCGGACGCCTCCATGCGCACCAGCACTTCGTTTTTCGCGATCCTGTCGCCGCGCTTCTTGAGGAGATCGTCGATCCGGCCCGTCTCCACCGGTGCGAGAAGGACATATTCGCCCTCCACATAGCCGGTGGCGAGCGGTGGCGGAACGCATCCGCCGAGAAGCCCGGCGATCAACGGCAGGCCGCAGAGGAAATCCATCATCCATTCTCCCTGTAGGCCAGCACGATGGCGCGGGTATTGCGGACCAGCCCGTCGACGACATGTTCCGCCTCGCGCTCGCCGAGTTCGTCCCATTCCAGCCGCCGCATGATCAGCGGCTGGCCGACGCGGAAATGGAAGACCTGGCCGATGAACGAGAAGACCGCGATCTTGACCTGATGCGACGCCGGATCGCGTCCGGTGGCGATGCCGAAGAGCTCGCAGAAGCGCTTGTGCATCGGCTTCATCCAGATCGAATAGAAAAGCTCGGACACCTCGCCCTTCACCAGCATCTCGCGCAGGATGAAATTGACGAAGGACTGGCTGCCCTCGCTCACCATCCAGAAATGGGTGAAGACACGCATCATCCGCTCGATCATCGAGAGAGCCTCGTCGGGCGAGAGCGGCGGCAAGGGTCGATGGAAGGCCGGCCCGACGGTGGCCGAGATATTGGCGATGACATGTTCGGCGCAGGCGAGCCTCAGCCCCGGCTTGCCGCCGAAATGATAGGCGATCGAGCCGATATTGGCGGCGGCGAGGTCGGCGATGTCACGGGTGGAGACCGCGTCGTAGCCGCGCTCGGCGAAGAGCCGTATCGCCGATTCGATCAGGGTTGTGCGCGTGACTTCCGCGCCCGAAAGTGGCTTGTCCATGCTTCGTCTCCCACGCATAATTTAGTCGATTGATTAATTTTACACAAGGACATGCCGGACGCAAAAACGGAACGGGCACGGAACCTCCGGCCTCGCGGCCGGTTCAGGCAAGATTTCAGTTGCGCTTTTTCAAGTTCCGTATGAGGCTTCCCGCCCTCGGGTCCCATCGGAGGGAGCCCGTGCGAGGAACAGGAGCCCAGCCATGACCTTGACCATGAAGAATGTCCTTCTCGCCGCCATAGCCACCCTCGCCCTCGCCGGCCCGGTCCATGCCGCCGGCGGCGACAGCGACGCCACCAAGAACCAATGCCCGGAGGGCAAGGTTTATGACGAGGCCACCAAGACCTGCATCGACCAGAAAAGTGAGCTCGACGACACGCAGATCTATCAGGCCGCGCGGCAATTCGCCTATGCGGGCCGCTACGACGATGCGCTGGCCATGCTGCGCCGCGCCCGCAACCAGGACGATCCCCGTATCCTGACCTATTACGGCTTCACCAACCGCAAGCTCGGCCATATCGATATCGCCATGGACTACTACCGCCGCGCCATCGCCGCCGACGGCAATTACCTGCTCGCCCGCTCCTATATGGGCCAGGGCATGGTGCAACAGGGCGATATCGAGGGCGCGCGCGTCCAGCTCGTGGAAATCCGCGATCGCGGCGGCAGGGACAGCTATGCCTACAAGGCGCTCTACGAAGCGCTGAAGGCCGGCAGCACTTATTGACGCCTCGGCGCCCCCCCCTCCCGCGACCTGTGGGAAAAGCACAACAAGGGACATATGGACGCGGGCTTTCGCGTCCATTTCGTTTTAAGGCCTTGCGACAACAGGCGGAAATGTTTCATACCAAGGCCCTCCGGCGAGCCGGGAAGGGAAAATGAATTTCCGAACCTTGTTGAATAAACACGCCACAAGCAACGTCGTTATGTGTGAAGGTCATGGATAGTCCGGTCAAGGCAGACAAGATCAGCCGCGAGTTGGTGACTCTGCTGCCAAAGCTGAGACGATTCGCCATGACCCTCACGCGGAATGCACCGGATGCAGACGATCTGGTGCAGGAAGCATGCGAACGGGCCATCACCAGGAGCCACCTTTGGAACGGGGAAGGACGCCTGGAAAGCTGGATCTACGCCATGACGAGGAATTTGTGGGTCGATGAAATAAGGAAGCGGAAGGTGCGTACCGGCGGCGGTACGGTGGATGTGACGGAGCAGGACGAGCTGATCGTCGAGGCGACCGCCGAAAAAGCCATCTATGCCGGCCAGTTGCACAAGATGATCCTGTCTATGCCGGAGGGTCTTTCCTCCGTATTTCTCCTCGTCAATGTCGAGGGTCACTCCTACAGGGAGGCCGCCGACATCCTTGGCATTCCGATCGGCACCGTTATGAGCAGGCTTTCGACCGCGCGACTGAGGTTGGCCGCCATGATCAACGGCACACAGGAAGCGAGGGCATGATTATGGAGAATTTCAAGGACCTCCCGCTGGAAGTCAGGCTGTCGGCCTATCTCGACGGCCAGGTGGAGGCCGAGGACGCCCGCGAAATCGAAGCGCTGATCGCTTCGGACGCCGAGGCGAAACTGATCTACGAGCAGCTCAAGGCCGGGTCCGAATTCGGCAACCAGTGTTTCGAGGACATGCTGAGGGAGCCGGTTCCGCTCGGCCTCGTCCGTTCGCTCAAGACGGTCGAGGCCAGGCCCGCGCCGGTGCGCCAGGCGGCCAATGGCAATGTCGTTTCCTTCATGCGCTTCGTTCCGCAGGCGATCGCGGCCTCGGTCATGCTGCTCTTCGCGGGCGGCTATGCCGGCTACTATGTCGCCGAGAACCGCGTTCCCGGCGGCGACATGCCGGAACTGGTCGCCGAAGCCCCCGACGCCGCGCCCTCGAGCGTCAAGACGCGCAGCATCGGCAACCTGACCTTCGAAGCTCCGGCCATCGAGGCGGAAAGCGAAATCCAGCCGGCCGCCGCGACCCGCGCGATCGGCAAGGCCGATATCGCCCTCATCGAGGTGGCGGACGCCCACAAGGTCTACGCGGCCGACAAGGTCCATGCCGACGAGGTTCCGGCCGCGCAGGCGGACGAATTGGTCGGTTATCTCGAAGCGGTGACGCAGGTGAAATTCAAGGTGCCGGATCTTTCGGCCGAAGGCTTCGCACTGCGCGGCGGCAAATTCATCGAACTCATCGGCCAGCCCTCGGGCGCGCTCTTCTATGAAGACGGCAACGGCAAATCCGCCGCCGTCTATTTCATGAAGAACGAGAACATCACCGGCTCCACCGACCGGAACGGCTTCGCCGTCATCGGCGGCCAGAAGGACGCCACCAGCTATTTCATCGCCGCCGACGACACGGATCTCGCAAAGAAGATGGAAGACACCGTCCGCGCGGCATTCTGAACGCTGGCAATTCCATCGGTTCTCTCGTGCAGGCCGGCCCGAAAGGGCCGGCTTTTGCGTGGCAAATGGCGGGCCTGAGGGTTTTTTGTGACGAAACTTCATGTTAGGCGTGGACGCGACCCACGGAGCCCGGTTGGATGGCCAAGGAAATCGAGCGCAAGTTTCTCGTCGCATCGGATGGCTGGCGTGAAAAAGCCAGGCGGGGAAAGGGCTTCCGGCAGGCCATCGTCTTTTCCGAGGGCAACCGCACCGTGCGCATCCGCGCCATCGACGAGAAGAAGGCGAAGCTGACGATCAAGATCGGCATCAACGGCCTGTCGCGGCATGAATTCGAATATGACGTGCCGATGAAGGATGCCCAGGAACTGCTCGCGCTCGCCAATGGCAGGACCATCACCAAGACGCGCTACGACGTCAAGCACGGCAAACATGTCTGGGAGGTCGATGTCTACGGCGGCGATCTCGCGGATCTCGTCGTGGCCGAGGTCGAGATGAAAAGCGAGAAGGATCGGCCGGAACTGCCGGACTGGCTCGGCCGGGAAGTCACCGGCGATCCGCGCTATTCGAACCAGGCTCTGGCCGAAGGCAGCCTGCCGGAAAACTGGCGCGATGAAATACAGCCTTGATCTCGACGAACCGCTCCCCGACGAGGTGCGCCGCATAGCGTCGGCGCGGTTGAGCGCTGCGCTGGCGCTGCTGCGCTCGCAACCCGAGGGTCTCGACACGGCCGTGCATGGCGCGCGCCGCCATATCAAGCAATGCCGCTCGCTCCATCGACTCGTGGCAAGCGCCCTGCCCGGCGCCGGCAAAGCCGAGGATGCGAGACTCGGCCGGATCGGTCGGCGGCTTTCGTCGATGCGCGACGCGAGCGCGCTGGTCGAGGCGGCGAACTATCTCAGGCACGAAGCCCGCGCCACGGAAGACAGGTCACGGATGGAACGGCTCGCTACACGGCTCGAACAACGCCGGAACGCCGCCGAGCAGACGCATGAAGCAGTGGCGGAGAGGCTCGGTTCCGTCATAGGCGCGCTGGATAAAGCCCTCTCGGTCACGCGTGATCTCGCCCTGCCGGCGGCTCGCCGCAAACGCGCGGCCTGCCTCGCGCACGGCTGGGACAGGACCGGA
>JAGRLJ010000263.1:0-1784 GCA_020441805.1 Rhizobiaceae bacterium | reverse complement strand
GACCTGCGGAAACGGATCCAGGACCGGTGGATGCAAGCCGGCATGCTCGAAACGCTCTGGCCCACGGCCATGATCGCGATCCAGCGGCAGGCGAAATATGTCTCGGACCTGCTCGGCCATGCCCAGGATCTCACGATGCTGCTGGAAGCCGTGTCCGGCGATGACGGTCTCGCCGGCGATGCGGTGGAAGGCAAGGCGATTGACGAGGCGATCCGCCGCCAGCGCATGGATCTGCGGGAGCGATGCCGGGCGCTCGCCCGGGACCTGTCCGGCCAATCGCGGCCGCGCGACCGGGCAACGATCGAACGGCTGCTGCTCGATCGCTAGCCGGCGTTCATTCCGTTCCGGACGGTTCCTGAAGCGGCCAGACTTCGATGACGCCATGGGCGACGGGGCGCAAGGCGCGCCGGCGGCCAGCGCGACCGCCTCGTCCATGTCCCTGGCTTCCGGATTTCGCACCTGGACCGGCGCTCCGGCAATGCCCATCACCGCGCCGCGCCGCACGAGCATTGCATCATGCCCATGCGCGGCGTTCCTCGCGGCCCGGGGCGTTCGATCATATCCCGCCCGGTTTCCATACCCTATCGTGATGAATTTCGGCATGAGCGACTCCCCCGAAAAGGGGGAAACGACGACGATGCCCGCGGGTTCCGACGCGGGCGGAGGGCTTTCGACATCCGCCCGCAAGGAGGTCAGCCCTCCTCCTCGATCATCCGGTTGATCTCGGCGCCCTCTTCGAGCACGTCGCCGATCGACTGGATGGTGCGTGCGTCGATCGCGTCGCGCCACAGGTCGATCGGCTGGCCGCTCATGTACAGGCCGGTGGCTTCCTTCTCGTAGTCGAGCTTCTCGAGGAACTCCCACTCACCACGAGGAATCTCCGGGTACTCCGAGCCGGAGGGCTGGTCGTCGTCGGCCCCGTTGGCGAGCATCTCGCCGAACAGGTCGAACTGGCCGCTCTCCGCATCCGCGAGCGCCTTCGCGCCGAGCTGCATCGCAGACGGGATCGCGTCGAACATCCCGCGGCGCGGATCGCCGGAGGAGTCGAACGCGCCCGCCTTGACGAGCGCTTCCACGACGCGCTTGTTGGCGTGCTCCTTGCTGACGCGCGAGCAGAAGTCGTAGATGCCGTCGAAGGGGCGCTCGGCGCGGGCCTCGATGATCGCGTCGATCGCGGCGTGGCCGACACCCTTCACGGCGCTCAGGCCGAAGCGCACGGATCCGTCGGCAAGCACGCGGAAGTCGTGCACGGACTCGTTCACGTCGGGCGGCAGCACCTCGATGCCCATGCGCTGGGACGCGGCGACGAAGAACGGCACCTTGTCCTTGGTGTGCATCACCGTGGAGATGAGCGCCGCCATGTACTCGGACGGATAGTGCGCCTTGAGCCACGCGGTCTGGTAGGCGATCAGGCCGTAGCAGGCGGCGTGCGACTTGTTGAAGGAGTAGTCGCCGGCCTTCTCCGCGTCCTCCCAGAGCGACGCTGCGACCTTGGGGTCGACGTTGTTGGCCTTGCAGCCCTCCAGGAACATCGGCTTGACCTTGTCGAGCACGGCGCGCAGCTTCTTGGCGATGCCCTTGCGCAGCTCGTCGGCCTGGCCCGGGGTGAATCCCGCGAGCTCCTTGGCGATGATCATGTACTGCTCCTGGTAGCACGTGATGCCGTACGTGTCTTCCAGGATCGGCTTGAGGCGCGGGTCGGCGTACTTGATGCGCTCGGGGTCGCGCTTGTTGGCGGCGTAGGTCGGGATGTACTCCATCGGGCCGGGGCGATAGAGCGCCAC
>JAGRLJ010000262.1:5436-6523 GCA_020441805.1 Rhizobiaceae bacterium | reverse complement strand
ATGTCGCCGCGATAGCTCGGCAGTTCGACATCGCCCTTCTTCTCGATACCGGAGGAGCGGGGCTTGGCGAACTGGCCGGCGATACGGCCGACCTTGACCACGGGCTGCTGGGCGCCGAAGGTCAGCACGACGGCCATTTGCAGGAAGGCGCGGAAAAAGTCGCGGATCGTATCGGCGCCGTGCTCGGCGAAGCTTTCGGCGCAGTCGCCGCCCTGGAGCAGAAACCCCTGGCCCTCGGAAACCCTGGCGAGCGAGGCCTTCAGACGCCGCGCCTCGCCTGCAAAAACAAGCGGGGGATACTTGGCGAGCTTGGCTTCCGTGGCTTCGAGCGCAGCCATGTCCGGATAGTCCGGAACCTGCTGAATGGGTTTTGACCTCCAGCTCGTCGGGTTCCAATTCTGTGCCATCTTGCTCACCTGTTCAGTCAATGGGCGTGTTCTGTCATCCCCGGCTCGTCGCGGGGTTGGCGGCTATATATACGCTGATGCGGAAAAAGCAAATTACTTCGGGCCGCCGACAGCCGGCGAATGCCGGCCATGTCGTCGCGGAACCGACCCTCCGGCCGGCGCTGCCGGTGGAGCGACATTCCCGGCGGGGCCGTCTATCTCGCCAGTTCGCTCGCCGCGAAGGCGAGCGCCGCGAAGGCGACCAGAGGAAACAGCAGCAGCTTGAGAAATCCGCCGCCGCTGCGCTGCGTTTCGAACTGGCGATCGTCGATGCCAGACCAGCCATCGGAACCCGCGATGGTTTCGGGCTTGGAACGGGTGATCATGTCTCTTCCTCCCAGGAAGCGGCTCTCTGCCGGGGCCTTCCACCTCCTCCACGGCGCCGGAACGCGCCGCTTGGTTTCGCAAAGGCTAAATTACCGGAAATCCGGCCGGACATAAAGTCCGGCCCGATATCGAGGGATGCTACATGGAATTTGCGGTATCTTTACGGCCCGGACGATGGCCGCGCGCGCTTTCTTCCGGCAGGCGGAGCGGCATGGGCAACCGTTCGCGGCGAAACGATGTCAGACCCGTTCGCCATCGCGGATGCGATAGCTTGGCGCATACATGGTCACCAGTTCCTCGGCGGCGGTGGGATG
>JAGRLJ010000262.1:0-5382 GCA_020441805.1 Rhizobiaceae bacterium | reverse complement strand
GCCGAGCAGTTGCGCCATCTCGCCCGCGTCATGGCCAAGAATATGCGCGCCGACCACCTTCCGGTCCGCGGCATTGACGACGAGTTTCATGATCGTCTTTTCGGCGCGGCCGGAAAGCGTCGCCTTCATCGGCCGGAATTCGGCGCGGTAGATTTCGATTTCCGGATAGGCCTTCGCGGCCGCCTCCTCGCTGAGCCCCACCGTCCCGATCTCCGGCTGGGAGAAGACCGCCGTCGGGATAAGGTCGTGGTCCGGCGAGGTCGGATTGTTCCGGTATTCGGTATCGATGAAACACATCGCCTCATGGATCGCCACCGGCGTCAGCTGCACGCGATCGGTGACGTCGCCGAGCGCGAAGATACCCGGCACATTCGTCCGCGAATAGGCATCGACCTTGATCGCCCCCCTCTTGTCCAGTTCCACGCCGGCCGCCTCCAGGCCAAGATCGGCCGTATTGGGACGACGGCCGATGGCGAACATCACCTGGTCCGTCACCAGCGCCTCGCCCTTGAGCGTGGTCGCGGTCAACCGGTGGTCCGCGTTCCTCTCGATCTTCGTGAAAACGTCCTCGAGGACGATGCGGACCCCCTTCTCCTCCATCGCGTGGTGGAGTCCGCGCCGCAGGTCGCCGTCGAAACGCGACAGAATTTCCCGGCCGCGATAGACCAGCGTCGTCTCGACTCCCAGGCCGTGGAAGATATTGGCGAATTCGACCGCGATATAACCGCCGCCGGCGATGAGGATCGACTTCGGCAGTTCGGCGAGGTGAAAGGCCTCGTTGGAGGAAATGCCGTATTCGCTGCCCTCGAGCGATTCCGGCAGGCTCGGCACCGCGCCGGTGGCGACGATGATCTTTTCCGCCGTGACCAGCGCCCCTGTCCGGACGATCCGCACCGTGTGCGCATCGACGAGAACCGCGCGGCTTTCGAAGATGGCGGCGCCGTTATTGTCGAGCCCCCTGCGGTAAAGGCCCTCGAGCCGTCCGATCTCCCTGTCCTTCGCTTCGATCAGCCGACGCCAGTCGAAAGCGGTCTCGCCCACCGTCCAGCCGAAGCCGGCGGCGTCGGCGAAATGCTCGGAATATTGCGAGGCATAGACGAAGAGTTTCTTGGGCACGCAGCCGCGGATGACGCAGGTTCCCCCGAAACGGAATTCCTCGGCGATGCCGACCCGCTTGCCGAGCGAGGCGGCGACGCGGCCCGCGCGCACGCCACCCGAACCGCCGCCGATGACGAAGAGGTCGAAATCGAATCGGGACATGAGAACCTCGCTTTCCGGAACCTGGAGGCTAGATATTGCCGCCAGGACCAAAAGAAAAGCCCGCCGGAAACAATCGGCGGGCCTGGAATACCAAGGAAGGCATTGCGATCTTACTGTTGCGGCGCCTTGTTCTTCTCTTCGGCCGAGAGCTTGGCGTTGATCGCATCGGTGGAGGCCTTGCTGAGGTCGCGGGTGATGCCCGTCGCCCAGATATCCGCCGCCTTGGCAAGTTCGCGCTGGGCGATCGGGCCGTTCTCGATCAGCTTCCTGCCGGCCGGCGAAGTATAGAACGCGGTAATGGCGTTCAGTTCCTCGATTGTGAAGGTCTGCGCATAGACCTTGGCGGCTTCCTTTTCCAGATCGGCGCGGCGGGCGGCGATCTCGATCGCCTTGGCATCGACGATCTCGGTGATGACCGGCTCGAAATTCGGCGTCGCCTGGATCAGCTGCGCCTTGAGCTGGCCGGCGATCGTGGGCAGGATCGTGTCGAAAGTCCGCGTCGCATTGATCGCGGCGACCGTGGCGCGCGCGGCCTTGAGATGCTCGGGGCTCGCATCGTCGGCGAATGCGCCCGTCGCGCCAAGGCCTGCAACAACGATCGCCGCCGCCGCCAGCCGGCCGAGTTTCGAAAACTGCATCATCTTGTGTCGGTCTCCTGATTGTCTGCTCTCGGCATTGTCCTTACGCCCGCCTGGCCGGCGATGATCGCGTAGGACGCCAGATTGATGAAAAGCCCGTGCTCCACGACACCGGGGATGGTGTTGAGCTCATTCGCCAATGCCTCTGCATCAGGAATGAGGCCAAAAGAAGCATCGAGAATGAAGTGCCCGCCATCGGTGCGGAAGGGGGCGTCGTTATGGGCGCGCTGCACGATGTCGCCGCTCAGGCCCAGTTGCGTGGCCACCCTCTCGATCGCGATTCGCGTCGCCGACAGACCGAAGGGGTTGACCTCGATCGGCAACGGGAACCGGCCCAGCGTCTCGACCACCTTGCTTTCGTCGGCGATGACGATCATGCGGCGCGATGCCGCGGCGACGATCTTCTCGCGCAGCAGCGCGCCGCCTCCGCCCTTGATCAGGCGAAGCCGCGAGTCGACCTCGTCCGCGCCGTCGATGGTGAGATCCAGTTCGGGAAGCTCATCGAGGGAGTTGAGCGGAACGCCGAGTTCGAGGCAGAGCCGCGCCGTGCGCTCCGACGTGGGAACGCCCCGGACGGCCAGACCTTCGGCCACCCTTTCCGCAAGCAGGCGAACGAACTCCTCGGCGGTCGAGCCGGTCCCGATCCCGAGTCGCATGCCGTTCTCGACATGTCTGAGCGCCTCGGCGGCGGCGTCGATCTTCATCTGCCGGGCATCCATGCACCAGCAACTCCCCTGCTGTTTCGAATGGTTGACGTATCTACACGCGCTTCCCCGCAAACAAAAGCGCTATTTACAGGAAAAGAACCGATTTCCCGTGGCGCCCCGGTTGCCAATCGTCGGAGCCTGGACTACCCGGATCGCATATCATCTCGGAGATCCACTTGCCTTCCCCCCTCATCGTCTTCGATCTCGACGGAACGCTCGTCGATACCGCGCCGGACCTTGTCGCCAGCCTCAACCATATCGCCGCCGCCCATGGGCTGGCGCCGGTGGACTATGAGGACCTCACCCATCTGGTCGGCCACGGCGCCCGGGCGATGATCGAGCGCGCCTTCCGGCTGCGCGGCCATCCGCTGCAAGACGCCGAACTGCCGCCCCTGCTCGACCGGTTCATCGAACACTACCTTGCCGGCATGCCGGGCGAGAGCCGGCCCTATCCCGGGCTCACGCCGGCGCTCGACCGGCTGCGGGAGGCCGGCATGATCCTCGCCGTCTGCACCAACAAGCTCGAAGGCCTCGCCCGGCCGCTCATCGACGGCCTCGGCCTGGGCGGCTATTTCGCAGCGATCGCCGGAGGCGATACGTTCGCCGTTCGCAAGCCGGACGCCGGTCATCTGACAGGCACCGTGGAGCGGGCCGGCGGCGACCTGGCAAGGACGGTTATGGTGGGTGACAGCCTCAACGACCTGCGTGTGGCGGCGAATGCGGGCGTGCCGTCGGTCGGCGTGCCCTTCGGCTATTCGGACGTGCCGATCCGGACGCTCGAACCGACCGTCCTGATCGAACATTACGACGAGCTGACCCCCGAACTGGTGATGTCGTTGCTTCGTTAGACAGTGCGCATCGCGCTTCCCGCATCCGGATATCCGGGGACTGCCGACAGACCCTGCGACAGCCCGTCGTCTTCCTCAGGCCTGCGGCCCGGTGATCGCGCCGCGATCATTTGAGGACTGAAGACGGTTTATCCGACCTCTTCGGATGCCCGGTCCCCGGGGATCTGGTGAGCCATAGCAAGATCGAGGCCGTCGACGAAAGCCGCGATGAAACGGACCGGGTTGTCCGGGCCGACGTAGTCGTCCACCGCTTCTGGCAGAAGCAGCAATTGCGCGCGATCTGTTCCTGAAAGATGCGCCACGGCGGGAATCTGTCATGTACGATCGGCGTCAGGAATCGCTCAGGCAGTTTTGGGACGGTCTGTAGCGTTTCATGCGATACAAAATCGGTATTATCGCGACAGAAACGTCAAACGAATTGCCATGAAGAATCTATTTGTTGTCACGCACACTCAGTCTGTCCATCACGTCGAAAACAAGGTTGGAGGCTGGTACGATACTGGCCTGACCGCGCAAGGTGAAGCTGACGCGGGAGTTACAGCTGATCAGTTGGCCGCAACGATCGGTGACGCCTCCGTGGAAATTTTCAGCTCCGATCTATTACGGGCTTCACAAACTGCCGCAATTATCGCTGACCGCTTTCTCTGCCCGGTCGAAACCACCAGTGATCTCCGGGAGATCAGCTATGGTTCTGCTGGTGGTATGCCGAAAGCATGGCTCGATGCGCGCCAGATCCCAGCTCCCGACTACGATAGGATGGACTATCGAGGCGGAATCGAGCGTGGTGAGACCAGACGTGAAATCGCAGAGCGGGTCTATCGATCCATAGATCGCATTGCATCACGCCCCTGCGAAACGCAAATTGTCATGACCCATGGCTTTGCCCTCACCTTTGTCGTCGCAGCTTGGATCAAAATGCCGATTGACGCTGCTGGTTTTGTCAGCTTTCCGGCAAGATCCGGGAGCATCACCCATCTTCGGCAGGATGATTACTGGCGCAGCCGCGCGGTTCTCCGCTTGGCGGATGCATCACATATAACGGAGTGAAGATGTGGCTGACATTCCAATCCGCTGCTTTGCCGTGTCGGTTGTCATTCTGCGCAAGGTTGCGGACGAATATGAGATTTTGCTTTTGCGTCGAAATCATACGCTGATCGGTGAATGGTGCCAGATCGCGGGCGGTATCGAAGACGGTGAAAAGGCATGGGAGGCGGCGTTGCGTGAAGTTCGCGAAGAAACGGGTCTGACCTGTGGCCGCCTGTATTCCGCAGATATATGCGAGCAATTCTATGAGGCCGACCGCGATGCCATCAGCATGCTACCGGTCTTCGTGGGCTTCGTGGACGCAGATGCAGCGGTGATGATCAACCACGAGCACAGCGAATTTCGATGGGTGTCGTTCGCGGCGGCCTTGGCGATGGTGCCATTTGCAGGACAGCGCCATGTGCTGAAGCATGTAGAGGCCGAATTTGCGCAGCGGGAGCCGGTTCGGCATCTTCTAATTGAAGCCGCTTCCCCAAAAGCCTGATCGACAAGGATACGTTACCTCGATACCTGGCGTTAAGTGAAGCGGCGGCGAAACCGGCAAGATCCAATCGAGCTCTCATGATCGGTTGCTCTGGAGGGGGAAGACGACTTTTCCCGGAAGGCCGCGAATTCGTTTAATCTGGAACTTCAATCACTCGATCGCGATGCAAGATGGTTGCCGGATTTGGAAAGAGCGTGATCGGCAGGAACAAAGGGCTCTCATCGCTGAAATAACCGGCGCAGCCGATGGATCATGGACGGCAGCGGCGCATCGTCTTTCGATCTCAGATTACCGCACGCTGATCTGGTTCTGTGGGTGCGTGTTCCCTCTCCGTTAAGGCGACGCAGCTAGGCGAATGCAAATTTAGACAGACCGTCCCAAAACCCCCGGCATGACAACGG
>JAGRLJ010000261.1 GCA_020441805.1 Rhizobiaceae bacterium | reverse complement strand
CGACGATGCGCACATGCCGGCGACTTCGCCGCTCTTTTGGATCGTGGCGACGAGCGTGGGACAACGCCGCTTCCGGCGGTTCAATCGCAGCGTTTCCGGGCTCCACCCCTGGTGGAGGCGATGACGATATGCGGGAAACCGGTCGTCTTTCGCTTGTCATGCATCGCGCAATAGAACAATCTCATTCCGGGACGAGTCTGCATGGCTGGCGGAGGGATGGGAATGGAGCGCCTGAGGCATTATTTTTCGCTGCGGATCCTGCCGCTTTCGGGATCGATCGTGCTTCTGGCCCTGGTCGGCTATCTCATCGTGGCCTGGGGCGATCTTTACGCGATCCTGATCGCGCCTTTCTTCCTTCTCGCTTTCCTGGTCGCTGTCGGCCTGCACGATATCCTGCAAACCAAGCGCGCGGTGTTGCGCAACTATCCCATCTCCGGCCATGCGCGCTATATCATGGAGGAGATCCGGCCGAAGATCCGGCAGTATTTTTTCGAGGGCGAGAAGGACGGCCGTCCGTTTCCGCGCGACAAGCGCTCGCTCGCCTACCAGCGCGCCAAGGGCCAGCTCGACAAGCGCCCGTTCGGCACGGAATACGATGTTTATGTGCCGCGCTACGAATGGATCTCGCATTCCCTCGTTCCCACCCATATCGAGAACCACGACTTCCGGGTCCGGATCGGCGGACCCGACTGTACGAAACCCTATGACGCCTCGGTGCTCAATATTTCGGCGATGAGCTTCGGTTCGCTCTCGGCCAATGCGATACGGTCGCTCAACAAGGGCGCCAAGGCGGGCGGTTTCGCCCATGACACGGGCGAGGGCGGCATTTCACCCTATCACCGCGAGAATGGCGGCGACATCATCTGGGAGATCGGCTCGGGTTATTTCGGTTGCCGTACGCCCGACGGCGCGTTTTCCGCCGAGCGGTTCGCGGAGAATGCCGCGGCCGACCAGGTGAAGATGATCGAGATCAAGATCAGCCAGGGCGCCAAGCCGGGCCATGGCGGCGTGCTGCCGGCGGCCAAGATCACCGAGGAAGTCTCGGCTATCCGCGGCATTCCGATGGGGCGGGACTGCATTTCGCCATCCTCCCATCCCGCCTTCTCGACGCCGCTCGAACTCATGGCCTTCATTCGCCAGCTCCGCGAGCTTTCGGACGGCAAGCCGGTCGGCTTCAAGCTCTGCGTCGGCCATGCCCATGAATTCCTCGCCATCGTCAAGGCGATGCTGCAAACCGGCATCACGCCGGATTTCATCGTCATCGACGGCAAGGAGGGCGGCACGGGCGCGGCCCCTTCCGAATTCATCGATCATATCGGCATGCCGCTCCGGGAAGGCCTCACTTTCGTGCATTATGCGCTGATCGGCGCCAACCTGCGCGACCGCATCCGGCTCGGCGCCTCCGGCATGATCATCTCGGCCTTCGACATCGCCCGGGTCATGGCGCTCGGCGCGGACTGGTGCAACATGGCGCGCGGCTTCATGTTCGCGGTGGGCTGCATCCAGAGCCAGGCCTGCCATACCGACAAATGTCCGGTCGGCGTGGCGACGCAGGACCCCGACCGCCAGCGCGCGCTGGTCGTGGCCGACAAGTCGGTGCGGGTCGCCCAGTTTCACGGCAAGACGCTCGAGGCGCTGGCGGAAGTGGTCGCCGGCGCGGGCCTGCGCCATCCCTCGGAATTCGAGACCTATCATTTCCACAAGCGGGTGAGCTATTCGCAGGTCACGACCTTCACCAATCTCTATCCGCCGCTTGCGCCGGGCGAATTGCTGAGCGGCACGAATGACAGCCGCTACAAGATCCCCTGGCAGGTCGCCCGGGCCGACACGTTCCATGCGTCGGCGCTGCACGCCTGACGGTCTTGAGCCGGCGGTGAATGATTTGCCGGGCCGGGCCGTCCAGAAGAGGATTCTTGCGATCCCGGGCCGGCGGCCCTTTCCTTCACGCTCCGGATGGTGAAGAGTCGCCCCGCCGTCCGAGAAAGGAATCGTCATGCTCCGGCCCGTCTTCGCCCTCCTTGCCGCCGTCCTCGCCGTCTCCCCCCTCCGCGCGGAGGAGACCAGGCAGGTTCCGGGCACGACGGCCGAAATGCAGCTCTCCTTCGCCCCGCTGGTGAAGAAGACGGCGAAGGCGGTTGTCAATGTCTATGCCGACAAGCGCGTGACGCCATTCTATTCCAACGATCCTTTCTTCGAGGAGTTCTTCGGCCAGCAGATGCCGAACCGCAGCCAGAAGCAGAGCTCGCTCGGCTCGGGGGTCATCGTCAGCTCGGACGGCCTGATCGTCACCAACAACCATGTGATCGCCAACGCCGACGATATTCGCGTCGCGCTTTCCGACGGCCGGGAATTCCCGGCCAAGATCGTGCTCAAGGACGAGCGGCTCGATCTCGCCGTGATGCGCATCCAGGCGCCGGGCGGCGGCTTCGCCTTCCTGCCGGTCGGCGATTCCGATGCCGTCGAGGTCGGCGACCTCGTGCTGGCGATCGGAAATCCCTTCGGCGTCGGCCAGACCGTGACCTCCGGCATCGTCTCCGGGCTAGCCCGCAACCGGATCGGGAAGGGCGACTTCTCCTTCTTCATCCAGACCGATGCCTCGATCAATCCCGGCAATTCCGGTGGCGCGCTGATCAACATGGCGGGCGAACTGATCGGCATCAACACCGCCATCGTCTCTTCCGGCGGCGGGTCGAACGGCATCGGCTTCGCCATACCCGGCAATCTGGTGAAGGTCTTCATCGCGGCGGCCGAGGGTGGGGAACAGGGATTCACCCGGCCCTATGTCGGGGCGACCTTCGAGCCGGTGACGCAGGACATGGCCGAGGCCCTCGGATTGAAGGTCGCGCGCGGCGCGCTGGTGACCAAGGTCGTGCCGGACGGTCCAGCCCAGAAGGCGGGTCTGACGCCGGGCGATGTCATCGTCGCGGTCAACGGTCGCGCCGTCGAGCATCCGGATGCGCTGGGCTACCGCCTGACGACGGCGGGACTCGGCACCACGGTCAAGCTCACCGTTTCCGACAACGGAACGGCGCGCGAGGTCGACCTCAAGCTTGCACGGGCGCCCGAGTCGCGGCCCAAGGACGAACGCCTGATCGATGGCCGCAACCCCTTCGCCGGCGCGCTCGTCGCCAATCTCTCGCCGCGACTCGCCGAGACCATGCAGATACCGTCCGAGATGCAGGGCGTGGTGGTCGAGGATATCGCCCGTGGCTCGCCGGCGGCGCGCCTCGGCTTCGTCCCGCGCGATATCATCGTCAATGTCAACGGTGTCGATATCGACTCGACCGAACGGTTGCAGGCGCTGATCGATTCGAGCCCCGATTTCTGGCGCGTCGAGATCGACCGCGATGGCCGGCGGATACGGCAATTCTTCCGATGAGCGATCTTTTCGCCAGCACCGGGCTGCCTGACGGGCGGCGGCCGCTCGCCGACCGGCTGCGGCCGCAAACCATTTCCGAAGTCACGGGGCAGGCCCATCTGACCGGCCCCGACGGGGCGCTGACCCGCATGATCGAATCCGGCTCGCTCGGCTCGATGATCTTCTGGGGGCCGCCGGGGACGGGGAAAACGACGATGGCGCGTCTTCTCTCCACCGCGACAGATCTCCATTTCGACCAGATTTCCGCGGTCTTCTCCGGCGTGGCGGATCTCAAGAAGGTGTTCGAAGCCGCGCGGATGCGGCGCGCCCAGGGCCGGCAGACGCTGCTCTTCGTCGACGAGATCCACCGCTTCAACCGCTCGCAGCAGGATAGCTTCCTGCCGGTGATGGAGGACGGCACCATCGTTCTCGTCGGCGCGACGACGGAAAACCCCTCCTTCGAGCTCAATGCGGCGCTCCTGTCGCGCGCCCGCGTGCTGGTTTTCAAGCCGCATGACGAGGCAAGCCTCGAGGAACTGCTCAAGCGCGCCGAGGCGCTGACCGGCGGCTCCCTGCCGCTCGATGAAAATGCGCGCGCGACGCTGATCGGCATGGCCGACGGCGATGGCCGCGCCGTGCTGACTCTGGCCGAGGAGGTCTGGCGCGCCGCCCGCGATGGCGAGGTTTTCGACGGCGAAGGCCTGATCCGCGTCGTCCAGCGCCGCGCGCCGATCTACGACA
>JAGRLJ010000260.1 GCA_020441805.1 Rhizobiaceae bacterium | reverse complement strand
TGTCGGACGTGTTCATGTCGTCCTTCTCGTACCAGCTCGCCGTGGGCAGGACGATGTCGGCATAGACAGCGGTGGTCGACATGCGAAAGTCGATGGTGACCAGGAGGTCGAGCTTGCCCTCCGGCGCCCGCTCGTGCCAGACGGCCTCGACCGGCCGCACCTCCCCTTCGCCGCCGAGATCCTTGCCCTGCACGCCGTGATCGGTGCCCAGCAGGTGCTTGAGGAAATATTCATGGCCCTTGCCGGAGGAGCCGAGCAGGTTCGAGCGCCACACGAACAGGTTGCGCGGCCAGTTTTCGGGCGCGTCCGGGTCCTCGCACGACATCTGCAATTCGCCCGACTTCAGGCGTTCGGCGACATAGGCCGCGGCCGCGGCACCGGCTTCCTTCACGGCGCCGCCGACCTCCAGCGGATTGGTCTTCAACTGGGGGGCGGAGGGCAGCCAGCCCATGCGCTCGGCGCGAATGTTGAAGTCGATCAGGCTGAGGCGGTTCCAGTCGCCCGCCGGCGCGGTTGGCGACAGGATTTCCTGCGTGCGCACCGTCTCGTAGCGCCACTGGTCGGTATGGGCGTACCAGGCCGAGGTCGCGTTCATGTGACGCGGCGGCCGCGCCCAGTCGAGCGCGAAGGCGAGCGCCGTCCAGCCGGTCTGCGGCCTCAGCTTCTCCTGCCCGACATAATGCGCCCAGCCGCCGCCCGACTGGCCGACGCAGCCGCACATCACCAGCATGTTGATGACCGCGCGATAATTCATGTCCATGTGGAACCAATGGTTCATCGCCGCGCCGATGATGACCATGGAGCGGCCATTGGTCTTTTCGGCATTGGCGGCGAATTCGCGCGCCACATGGACGATCTTGTCGCGGCGAACGCCGGTGATGCGCTCCGCCCATGCCGGGGTGAAAGGCACGTCGGCATCGTAGTCGGAGGCGACATGCTCGCCGCCGAGGCCCCGGTCGAGGCTGTAATTGGCGCACAGGAGATCGAAGACGGTGGCGACCAGCACCTCCTCGCCGCCGGCAAGTTTCAGCCGCTTCACCGGCACCTTGCGGGTCAGCACCTCGCCGCGATCGTCCACTTCGAAACCATTGGTGGCGACGCCGCCGAAATAGGGGAAATCGACACCGGCCACCTCGTCATGATCCTGATCGAGAATCAGGCTGAGCTTGAGGCGGATGTCGTCCTTGCCGGCCTTTTCCTCGAGATTCCATTTGCCGCTCTCGCCCCAGCGGAAGCCTATGGAACCGTTGGGCACGACGACCTTGCCCGAGATCTCGTCAAACCCAACCGTTTTCCAGTCCGGATTGTTCTTCTCGCCCAGCGAACCGGCGAAATCGGCTGCCCGCAACTGCCGGCCGGGAACCAGCCTCTCGCCCTGCCGGTCGAGGCGCACCAGCATCGGCATATCGGAATATTTGCGGCAGTAATCCTCGAAATAGGGCACCTGCCGGTCGAGGTGGAATTCACGCAGGATGATGTGGCCGAAGGCCATGCCGAGCGCCGCGTCCGTGCCCTGCTTGGCGTTCAGCCAGATGTCGCTGAATTTGGCGGCCTCGGAATAGTCGGGACAGATGACGGCGCTCTTTGTGCCCTTGTAGCGCGCCTCGGTGTAGAAATGGGCGTCGGGCGTGCGTGTCTGCGGGACGTTCGAACCCCACAGAAGGAGGTAGCCCGCATTGTACCAGTCGGCGGATTCGGGAACGTCGGTCTGTTCGCCCCAGGTC
>JAGRLJ010000259.1 GCA_020441805.1 Rhizobiaceae bacterium | reverse complement strand
GCCCATCGGCCATTGCCGTCCATGATGATGGCAACATGCTTCGGGATGCGCGCCGGCTGTCTGTTGATCATTGGGGTCCCGCAAGGCAAGAAGTGAAGTCTTTCCGACAAGGGACGGCGGAGACATCCGCCGCCGGCTCTCTGGAAAGGCTACACCTGCATGATTTCCTTTTCCTTGTCGTGAAGCAAGCGATCGATCTCGGAAATCGTTTCATCCGTCAGTTTCTGGACCTTGTCCGATGTCGATCGGCTTTCGTCCTGTCCCATCGACCCGTCCTTTTCGGCCTTTTTGAGGCTGTCCATGCCGTCCCGGCGAACATGGCGGGCCGCGACCTTGGCCTTTTCGGCATATTCATGCGCGACCTTGACGAGCGACTTGCGGCGTTCCTCGTTGAGCTCCGGCAGGGGTATGCGCATGTTCTGCCCCTCCACGATCGGGTTCAGGCCGAGATGGGATTCGCGGATGGCCTGCTCCACGGCCTTGACCATCGACCGGTCCCAGACCGACACGGAGAGCATGCGCGACTCGGGCACGGTGATGTTGGCCACCTGATTGAGCGGCATGCGCGAGCCGTAGGCCTCCACCGTCACGGGATCGAGCACATTGGCCGAGGCCCGGCCCGTCCGAAGGCTCGCGATATCGTGCTTGAAGGCGCCGACGGCGCCTTCCATGCGGCGCTTGATTTCGTTGAGATCAAAATTGGCCATGGTCCACTCCTGTCCCCGCCCCGTCCCGGCGCCCGCCGGGAATCGGGCTGCTTCTGCATCAATTGTCCTTGACGATGGTGCGGCGGCCGCTACCGGTCAAGATTTTCGAGAATTCGCCCTTCTCGTGAATCGAGAAGACGATGATCGGAATATGGTTCTCCCGGGCGAGCGCGACGGCGGCGACATCCATCACGGCGAGCCCCTTCTCCAGCACCTCGGAATGCGTCAGGCTGTCGAAGCGCGTCGCGTCCGGCACTTTCTTCGGGTCGGCGGAATAGATGCCGTCGACCTGCGTGCCCTTGAAAATCGCCTCCGCCCCCATTTCGGCGGCGCGTAGCGCCGCCGCGGAATCGGTGGTGAAGAAGGGATTGCCGGTGCCCCCGGCGAAGATCACCACCCGCCCCAGCGCGAGATGATAAAGCGTGGCGCGCTGGGAGAAGCTTTCGCAGATTTCCGGCATGGCGATCGCCGACAGCACGACGGTGTCGATGTCGAGCTTGCGCAGCGAGGTGGCGAGCGCCAGCGCGTTGATCACCGTCGCCAGCATGCCCATATGGTCGCCGGTCACCCGGTCGCCGCCCTTCGACGCCACGGCGACGCCGCGGAAGATATTGCCCCCGCCGACGACGACCCCGACCTCGACTCCCAGCGCCCGCGCCTCGGCTATGTCGGCGGCGATGCGATCGGCGACGGCCACGTCGATCCCGAAGCCCTGGCTGCCCATCAGGGCCTCGCCGGACGCCTTCAGCAGCACGCGCTTGTATATGGGACTGGCGGTCATGGGATCTCCCGTGAATTCTGGAACGGCCAGGACGTCTCGCCCGGCTGGGAATGGCAGCGATGCCTTGCGCGCGGGCGAACTGCCGGGCCCGCGCCGCATCACCGGCGCCCGTCCGCCCACGCGCAGGAATCGCATGCACTGGCAGTCGGCGATACACGAAGGGCACCGCGTTGTCACGCGATGCCCTGAATTTGATATCCGTTCGCCGGAGGCCGGCTTACTTCTTGACGGCCGCGGCGACTTCGGCGGCGAAGTCCGTCTCTTCCTTCTCGACGCCTTCGCCGAGCAGGAGACGGGCCATACCGGTCACTTCGATCGCAGCGCCCGCCTGCTTCTCGGCATCCTTGATCGCCTGGCCGACGGTGATGTCGGGATTGATCACGAATGCCTGGGAGAGCAGCGCGACTTCCTCGAAGAACTTGCGCATGCGGCCTTCCACCATCTTCTCGATGATGTTGTCCGGCTTGCCGGAGGCGCGGGACTGTTCGATGAACACGTTGCGCTCGCGCTCGGCCACGGCCGGATCGACCTCCTCGGGGCGAATCGCCAGCGGGTTGGTGGCGGCGATATGCATGGCGACCTGGCGGCCGACCGACCACAGCACTTCCTTGTCGCCGGCCGACTTCAGCGCCACGAGCACGCCGAGCTTGCCGATGCCGTCGCCGGCGGCGTTGTGGATATAGGTGGCCACGGTGCCTTCGGGAACTTCGAGCAGCGCCGAACGGCGGAGCGCCATGTTCTCGCCGATCGTGGCGATCGCATCCTTGATCGATTCGTCGACCGACTTGCCGGTGGCCGGATAGGTGGCGGCCGCAACCGACTCAACCTTGCCGTCGGTGCCGAGCGCCACGGCGGCGACGCCGCGCACGAGATCCTGGAAGGCTTCGTTGCGGGCAACGAAGTCGGTCTCGGAGTTGATTTCGACCACGACGGCCTTGTGACCGCCCGAGGCGATGCCGATCAGGCCTTCCGCCGCCGTGCGGCCGGACTTCTTCTCGGCCTTGGAAATGCCCTTGGCGCGCAGCCAGTCGACGGCGGCTTCCATATCGCCATCGGTTTCGCTCAGGGCCTTCTTGCAATCCATCATGCCCGCGCCGGTGCGCTCGCGCAGGGTCTTCACCATTTCAGCCGTAATCGTGCTCATGTCTAACCTCTTCATGTCCGGATATGCCGGACGCGCTGGTCCGGACTGCCAGCTCCGCCGAATGCGCGACGGAGTGTATCGGGTTGCGTGACAGGACCGTGACAGGCCCGCGCATCCCGGAAAACCTGAAAGGGCAAAGGCCGCGATCGCCGTGGCCGCAGCCTTTGCCCCGATACGCCGCCCAGAACCGTTATTCGGCGCTGGCGATCGTCTCTTCGGCGAGCGGCTCGGACGCCGCGCCGATGTCGATGCCGGAGGCGCCCTGCTGGCGGGAAATGCCGTCGAGCGCCGCGCGGGCGAAAAGGTCGCCATAGAGGGCGATGGCGCGCGAGGCGTCGTCATTGCCCGGGATCGGATAGTCGATCAGGTCCGGATCGCAATTGGAATCGATAATGGCGACGACCGGGATGCCGAGGCGCTTGGCTTCGTCGATGGCGATCTTTTCCTTGTTGGTGTCGATCACCACCATCAGGTCCGGCGTGCCGCCCATGTTGCGGATGCCGCCGAGGGCCTTGTCGAGCTTGTCGCGCTCGCGCTCGAGCGTCAGGCGCTCCTTCTTGGAATAGCCCGAGGCCTGGGACGACAGGATGTCGTCGAGCTTGCGGAGACGGGCGATCGAATTCGAGATCGTCTTCCAGTTGGTCAGCATGCCGCCGAGCCAGCGGGAATTCACGAAATACTGGGCCGAACGCTTGGCGGCGTCGGCGATCGGCTCGGAGGCCTGGCGCTTGGTGCCGACGAAAAGGACGCGGCCGCCGCCGGCGACGGTGTCGCTGATGACCTTGAGGGCCTGATGCAGCATCGGCACGGACTGGGCGAGGTCGATGATATGGATGCCACCACGGTCACCGAAGATGAAGGGCTTCATCTTGGGGTTCCAGCGATGCGTCTGGTGGCCGAAGTGGACGCCTGCCTCGAGAAGCTGGCGCATGGAAAAATCAGGCAATGCCATGCCTTGGTACTCCTTTTCCGGTTGAACCTCCGTGGAGCTTGAAGCAGGATCGGAACCCTGCCACCGGTCGGAACGGGCCGGATTTCTCCCGGCGCGCCCCAGACTCCACGTGTGGAATGGGCGCGGCCTTAAACCGGAAATGCCGAAAGCGCAAGCGCCCGGCGCGAAAAATCCCGGTTATTGGGCCGCGCAGGTCTCTTCCGGCAGGAAGTCGAGCTTCACGAGCCGTCCCGAAAGCGCGAAGTCGCCATAGTCCATGGTCAGGTCCCGCGACACACCGTTGTCATAGAGCCTGAACGACATGCGATAGGTTGGCAGCCCGTCGGTCTTCTCGTCGTTGAAATAGGCGATCGTCACCGGCCAGGTCTTTTCGTCCTTGAGCCTGCCCGCAGATTTGGCGTCCGGATCGTCGGGCGTCACCCCGGTCGGCGATCCCACGACCGTCGTCGTGAAAACCGTCTTGTCGCCATTGTCCGAGCCGTCGAAGACGCGCGCCTCGAAGAAATGCTTGCCGGTGCGCGCCATCCTGAGCACTTCCAGCATGTGCTCGGTCGGAAATCGGCTGGGCTGGAGCTCCACCCGTTTCTCGCTCGGCGACGTCAGCTCGACGCTGACCTTGTCCTTGAGGTCCTCGGCGAAGCCCTGGATTTCCTTGTCGAGGCGATCGTCGGTGTAGGACTGCGTCTCGAATTCGAATCGGCCGTTGCGGATATCCTCGAAACTGGTGCTGCGCTGGTCGGAAATGCGACGCTCGTCGCCGACCTCGCTTTCCGTCACGAACCGGAAGTTCACCTTGTAACCGGCGCATTCGGAGCCGGTGAATTCGTAGACCATGCGGCCGCGCATCGCCTTGATTCCCGCCTTCTCGGCCGCATCCTTGAGTTCGAGGTCATAGACGGCGCGATGCGGCACGAGGCTCGCCAGTCCCTGCGCCGGCGCCGCCGTCGCCGTTCCCGCCAGAAGGCCCGCATGCAGCGCCAGCATAACAATCCGCTTCATCGCCATTGAATTCTCCTGTTGCGCCCGGCCGCGATGCCGTCCATGAGAGTCGGCAGAATGATCGCCACGAAAATGGCGAAATATCCGATCCGAGAGATCGACAAAAGAAAATTCTTCCGGGAGGCCATTCCATGAGTTCTGAAATCGACGCGCGTCTCGCTTCGCTCGGCATATCGCTGCCGCACGCCGCGGCGCCGGCCGCGAATTACTTGCCCTATGTCCAGTCGGGCAACATGCTCCATATTTCAGGCCAGTTGCCGCTGGAGAACGGCAAGGTGGCCGTGACCGGCCAGCTCGGTGCCGGCGTGCATACCGCCGACGGCCAGCGGGCGGCGGAACTCTGCGCCGTCAATATCCTGGCCCAGGCGAAGGCGGCGCTCGGCAACCTCGGACGGATCCGGCGGGTGGTCAAGATCACCGTTCTCGTTTCCTCGACGCCGGATTACTACGAGCAGCATCTGGTCGCCAACGGCGCCTCGAACCTCCTCGCAGAGGTGTTGGGCGATGCCGGCAAGCATGCGCGCGCCGCCGTCGGCATGGCCTCGCTGCCGCTCAATGCCGCCGTCGAGATCGACGCGGTGATGGAAGTCGCCTGATGCATGCCGATCTCGACGCGCTGATCCGCCAGCCTATCGCCCATCGCGGCCTGCATGACGGCAATGTCGCGACCTGGGAGAACACGCTCTCCGCCTTCGAGGCGGCCATCGACCGGGGATTCGCCATCGAATGCGACCTGCAATATGCGGCGGACGCGGTTCCGGTCGTCTTCCATGACGACGACATGGAACGGCTCTGCCCGATGAAAGGCGACGTCCGCGCCAGGACCTCGTCCGAGCTCGGCCTTCTGTCCGTCGGCGGTACGCGCGACAGGGTGCCGTCGCTTTCCCGGCTGCTGTCGGCGGTGCGCGGCCGGGTGCCTCTGGTGCTCGAGCTCAAGGGTCGCGAGGGCGACGACGAAGGCTTCGCCTCGTCGGTGCTCGAACTGGTCGAGGATTATGACGGCCCGCTCGCCCTCATGAGCTTCGATCACTGGCTGCTCGCCGATCTCAAGGCGCTCGGCGCGAACCGCCCCGTGGGTCTGACCGCCGAGGGCATCGCGCCCTCCGATTTCGAGACGCATGAAAAGGCGATGGTGCTCGGCCTCGACTTTATTTCCTACAACATCCTGCATTTGCCCAACGACTACATTACATTGCAGCGCGGCAAGGGGTTGCCCGTGATCACCTGGACGGTGCGCAACGCCGCCCAGCAGGCTCATAGCGCGGCCCATGCCGAACAGATCACCTTCGAGGGCTTCGAGCCCGCATAGGGACCCACCGATTGGACATCCGCATCGCCTCCTCCTTCAAGGATATCCGGCCGGAGCAATGGAATGCCCTGGCCGGCACCGAAAGAACAACTTCGGGAAATACATATAACCCTTTCATATCACACGCCTATCTTTCATCCCTTGAAGATTCGGGTTCCGCCGTGCCGCGCACGGGCTGGCAAGGACGGCACGTGCTCGTCGAGGAAGACGGGGCGCTGCTCGGCGCCACTTTCGGCTATGCCAAGAACCACAGCCAGGGCGAATATGTTTTCGATCACGGCTGGGCGGATGCCTTCGAGCGCGCCGGCGGACGCTATTATCCCAAGCTGCAACACACGGTGCCTTTCACGCCCGCCACCGGTTCGCGCCTGTTGGTCCGGCGGGATCGCGACCGGGATCGCCTGAGGGCCGCCCTGGCCGAAGCGGTCAAGCAGGAGACGCTGTCGCTCGGCCTGTCCTCGGCGCATTTCACCTTCCTTCCCGACGGGGAGTGGCAGGCGCTCGCCGCGCATGGCTATCTCCATCGCACCGACCAGCAGTTCCATTTCGAAAATCGCGGCTATTCCAGCCATGAGGACTTTCTCGAAACGCTGGCCTCCCGCAAGCGCAAGGCCATCCGCCGGGAGCGGCGCGAGGCGCTTGCCAGCGGCCTGTCGATCGACTGGCTGACGGGATCGGACCTCACCGAAGCCATCTGGGACCAGTTCTTCGCCTTCTATATGGATACCGGCGGCCGGAAATGGGGGCGGCCCTATCTCACGCGGGCCTTCTTCTCGCTGATCGGCGAAAGGATGCGGGACGATGTCCTGCTGGTGATGGCCCGGCGCAATGGCCGTTATGTCGCGGGCGCCATCAACTTCATCGGCGCCGAGGCGCTCTATGGCCGCCATTGGGGCTGCGTCGAGGATCACCCCTTCCTGCATTTCGAGATCTGCTATCATCAGGCGATCGACTTCGCCATTGCCCGCGGGCTTTCGCGCGTCGAGGCCGGCGCCCAGGGCGAGCACAAGCTGGCGCGAGGCTACCTGCCGGTGACGACCCATTCCGCCCATTTCATCGCCCATCCCGGCCTGCGCCGCGCGGTGGACGATTATCTCGCCCATGAGCGGGCGGATGTCGAGGCTGTCGGCGACTATCTTCGCCACCACGGCCCGTTCCGCAAGGATGGCGCGGGCGAGCCGGATTGAGCGGCCGTCGCCGCTTTGACGGCGAGTGTGAAAGACTTGAAACGAATGAGCTTTCAGTCCAAGCTGGAGAAAATGCTGCCGGAGAGTCACCCATGCACGGGACGCCCTATGAACCAGACAATATCTTCGCCAAGATCCTGCGCGGCGAAATCCCCTGCCATGCGGTCTACGAGGATGAGCATACGCTGGCCTTCATGGACGTGATGCCGCAGTCGGAGGGCCATACGCTGGTCATTCCCAAGACGCCGTCCCGCAACCTGCTCGATGCCGATCCCACCACCTTTATGTGGCTGATGCCCACGGTGCAAAAGATCGCGCGCGCCGCGAAACGCGCCTTTCATGCCAACGGAATCCAGATCGTGCAATTCAACGAAACGCCGGCCGGTCAGACCGTTTTCCACCTCCATTTCCATGTGATCCCGATCTATCAGGGCGTCGAGCTCAAGCATCACGCGCGACAGCTCGAGGACGGCGGCCACCTCGCCCATAACGCGGAGAAGATCCGCGAGGCGCTGAAATTCGCTTCATGAAATAACCACGATCGAATGGCACCCGACGTCCACTGACCGGGGACTGACGCCATGAAGGCAGCATTCATCGTTATGAGCATTCTGGGATGCGACGACAGCGGCGCGACCTGCTCACCCGTCGCGCAGGTGCCGGCGCAATGGCAGACGATCGCCGCCTGCGACGCCGCGTCCGAGATCCATCTCGCCCGCTACACCAATGTGAACTATCCGATGGTGGTGGCCGTCTGCCAGACCGCCGACAGCACCGCGCTCGCCGATTCGACGGAGGAGGCCGGGCAGGTCGACGATCGCCTAGCCTCATCCGCCCCGCAACCCTCGCCGGACGCGGAAGCCAGGCGCGGCATCACGGCCCGGGCGATACGCATCGTCCGGCAGGCGCTCCCGACGCGGGAGGGCCTGAAACAGACCGTCGCCTATCCGGTGCATGTGGTGACGGACACCTATTCCTGGATGGCGCGGAAGATTTCGAACTGAACGGCGTGCTCCGCCTCAGGCGGCGGCGAGCGCCAGGAAGGACGCATAGGCGCGCGCCGACTGGCGGTGCTCGGTGATGTAAAGCCGCTCGATCATGTCGATCAGTTCCGAGGCATGGCCATCGGCCCTGCCCGTCTGGCGGAAGCCGGAAATCAGTCTGGTGGCGAGCCCGCCGAACAGACCGTGACCCTGGCCTTCGACCTTGCGCCACAGCATCGTCGCCTCGACGAACACTTCCGCGACATCCCGTTCGAGGCCCGTCGATTCGAAAAGCGCCCGCGCCGCATGGAACCGGCCATCGGTCACGATGGACCGCACGCGCCGCTCCTCCATGCCGGACAGGCTCGCGACCGACGCGACGAAGAAATCGAACCGGCCCATGCAGAGCGCCTGCATCAGGAAGGCCGGCGTCAGGCGTCCGTCGCGCCTGAGATGTTCCACGAAATGGGCCATGTCCTCGATCGGCGCGGTTCCGGCAAGCACCACCGTGGCGCTGTCGCAGGCCTCCCGCTTGATCCGCTCGAGACGCCGCTCGCCCATGACCTGCCGGACGAGATCGCTTGCACCGAGCGCCTCGGAAAGGCCGATGGCCAGCAGGTGCCGGGCATCGGCCGGCAATTCGTCGCGGTCCAGCAGCATTTCGCGGATCTCGCCGTGGGACGCGAAACGCTCGGCGAGCCGGCGCAGGCTTGCCCGGCCGACCACCGCGCCGGGATTGTCGAGCATCGCCTCGATCTCGGGCGCGTCTCCGATCTCCGCTACGGCGGCGCAGACCGGCCGGCTGACGACGAAGCGCGAGGCGATCAGCACCCGCGTCACCGAATCGCCCCGGCCGGCGAGATCGACGAGGTCGACATCGGAAAGCACCGGCGACCGCGCGATGATCTGGCAGGCGACCTGCGGCTGGTCATGCGCCAGGGGCAGGACCAGTGTCCGCGGCGCATCCTCCGCATCGGCGATGGCCTCGGCCAGCGCCAGCCGGACCTTCGGCGACGGATCGTCGAGAAGCCAGGTCATGGCCATCAGCGCCGCCTCGCGCTCATCGCCGTTCATGTCCGATTGAAGCCAGGCGCGTCCGAGGGCATTGGCCGCGCGGGCGCGGTCGCCGGTCTTTGCTGTTTCCGCCCACCGAAGAAAGCTCTGGATGATCACGGCGGCTTGTCCCTCACACTCAACTCTCTGAATCGAGGCTAGAGGGAATTCGTTTAAGATTCGTTCACCATGTTCGTTTTGCCGGCGTTAACCGTCGTCTCTCGTCCGGCTCCGCGCCTGTCAGTCCATCCAGGTGACGATATCCGGCAGTTGCGGCCTCGGCCGCTCCACCACGGGAAAATCGGTGGAACCGATATGGATAAAGCCGGCCACCTTTTCCCCCGGCCTGACGCCCAGCACGCCATGCGCGCGCGCGTCGAAGGCCATCCATTCCGTCAGCCAGTTGGCGACATAGCCGAGCGCGTTCGCCGCGATCACGAGGTTGAGGCAGACGGCTCCGGCCGACATGACCTGCTCCCATTCGGGGATCTTGGCATGCGGCCCCGCCGTCGAAATCACGGCGATCACAGCCGGCGCGCGGGTGAAGCGGCTTTCCTCCACCGCGATCATTTCCTCGCTGAGATCCGGCTTGTCCGCCTTGGCCATGGCGGCGAGTTCCATTGTCACTCGCCGGCGCGCCTCGCCGGTCATCACGACAAAGCGCCAGGGCGCGAGCTTGCCGTGATCCGGCACGCGGGTGGCGAGCGTGAGGATCTCCTCGATCTCCGCGCGGTCGGGCCCAGGTTCCTTCATCTGGAAGGCGGGCATCGAGCGGCGGGTTTTCAGGAACTGGATGAGAGATTCATTGCGCGGCATTCGGTCCTCGGCATGCGGTGAAGTTCTGTCTTGAATTTGCCCCAAGCTTGCGGGACAAGTGGGCTGCGTCAATTCAAGAGTCAACCCATCATCTTTCAAGAGCGCGCGTTGCAGCCCAATCCCCTGGTTCTTGTCGCCGGCTTGCTGGCCGCGGTTGCCGCTTCCACCGGCGGCGCGCGGGCGCAGGACGCGTTTTCGCTCGACGACCCGGCGGCGCATCCCCTCGACAGTCTCAAGCTCAACGGGTTTTCCCCGACCATCGAACAACCGGCCCATGCGAACAGTCCGGTAAAGACCGTCCGTCTCGAGGCAAAGCTCTCGGATGAGGGCATGCCGATGAAATACGGACTGTCCTGGAGGATTTTCAGCCCCATCCCCGGCCCGGACGGCAAATTGCCGATGCTCGCCTCTTCGGAGGGCGGCTCGACCTCCTTCGAATTGCCGACGGGCGATTACTTCGTCCATGTCGCCTTCGGCCGCGCCGGCGCCACCAAAAAACTCAGAGTGTCGACAAGCGAGGATCCGCCGACGCAGGTTCTGGTCCTCGATGCCGGCGGAATGGTGCTCAATGCCGTCTCCGGCAGCGACATGCGCATTCCACCCGATGAACTGACTTTCGCCATCTATGCGTCGGAAGCCAAGGACGACGGCGAGCGCGGGCTGATCATGGACAATGTCAGGCCGAACCAGATCGTCCGTCTCAATGCCGGGACCTATCATGTGGTCTCGGACTATGGCGCGGTGAATGCCACGATCCGCGCCGACATCAAGATCGAGGCCGGCCGGCTGACCCAGGCGGTCATCCAGCACCGGGCGGCCAAAATCACGCTCAAGCTGGTATCCCAGACCGGCGGCGAGGCCATTGCCGATACCGCCTGGTCGATCCTGACGGCATCGGGCGATTCGGTGGCGGAAAGCGTCGGCGCCTTCCCGGTCGTTGTTCTCGCCGAGGGCAACTATACCGCCGTCGCCCGTCACAAGAACAATATCTACCAGCGGGATTTCAAGGTCGAGGCCGGCCGCAACCAGGATGTGGAAGTGCTGCTGGCCAAATAGGCCC
>JAGRLJ010000258.1 GCA_020441805.1 Rhizobiaceae bacterium | reverse complement strand
AGATCGAGGCGATGCTCGCCGCCGGCCGCCACACCGCACCGACGACGATCGGCGTCGAGCGTCGCACCAATCCCTTCCTCCGGCCGCACGATGCGGCGATCCGCCGGCATCTCGGCATGGAGAACGCCGAGGACTGGGAGGTCTTCGCCGAGATCCGCGCCCGCAAGGACGCGTTCTGAGCGCCATGGAGCCGATCCGGTCGGAAGACGATATCACGCGCGCGATCGGCCGGCTCCTCGACATCGCGCCAGCATTCCGATCCGTCGCCGAGACCGCCGGCCCGGTTCCCCTGCGCAAGCTCCCGACCGGCTATGAAGGGCTTGCCGGCATCATCGTGTCGCAGATGGTGTCGCGGGCCTCCGCCGATGCGATCTGGAGCCGACTCCGGCCGCTTCTCGGTGAGGTGACGCCGGAGGCGGTGCTGGCGCGGGAGCCGCGGGCACTCCTCGCCGTCGGCCTTTCAAGCGCCAAGGAACGGACGCTGCGCCTTCTCGCCGAAGCCTGCATGGATGGGCTCGACCTCGACCGCATGGCCGCGCTCCCCGCCGATCATGCGATCCGCGAAATGACCGCGCTCAAGGGCATCGGCCTCTGGACGGCCGAGGTCTACCTGCTCTTCGCCGCCGGTCATCCCGATATCTTCCCATCGGGCGACGTCGCGCTCCGCGCCGCCGCCGGCCACGCCTTCGGGCATGTGGAGCGGCCCACGGACAAGGCGCTCAGGACGATGTCGCTCGACTGGCGGCCGGAGCGGTCGGTCGCGGCGCGGCTGCTCTGGGCTTTCTACGCGGCGCGGCACAAGCGTGACGCAATACCTGTTGTGTAAAAGCAATGGACAGAAAAAAGCCATTCTTTTCAGGACTTCACATTCTTGTAGCAATACGCCTAGTATGAAGGCGCAGGGAATTCGAATCGGTCAGGAGCTTCGCTTGACGATTGCAGTATCACCCCAGTCGCTTCCGGCCCTGGTCCTCAACGCGGACTACAGGCCCCTCAGCTATTACCCGCTTTCCCTCTGGTCCTGGCAGGATGCGATCAAGGCGGTGTTCCTCGATCGCGTCAACATCATCGCCGAATACGAGCATGCGGTTTCCTCGCCCAGCTTCTCGATGAGGCTGCCGAGCGTCGTCTGCCTGAAATCCTATGTGCAGCCGTCGCGCTATCCGGCCTTCACGCGCTTCAACGTCTTCCTGCGCGACAAGTTCGAATGCCAGTATTGCGGCAGCGAGGACGACCTAACCTTCGACCATGTCACGCCCCGCGCCAAGGGCGGCCAGACCACCTGGGAAAACGTGGTGACCGCCTGCGCGCCCTGCAACCTGCGCAAGGGCTCCAAACTGCCCCGGCAGGCCGGCATGTTCCCCTTCCAGAAGCCCTACCGCCCGACGGTGCAGGACCTGCACAACAACGGCCGGCATTTCCCGCCGAACTACCTGCATGAAAGTTGGGTCGACTATCTCTACTGGGATACCGAACTACAGCCCTGACGCCCGCCCCGCGCGGCGTTCACCGGCCCTTCCGCGCCGCGCCGAACAGCGCGATCCCGGCCAGCACGACCGAGGTGATCACGTTCCAGCCGGCGAAGGACAGGCCGAGCACCCGAAGCGAGGCATCGGTGCAGGACGGGCCATGCTGGATATTGATATCGGCGAGCAGGTCGCTGGCATTGCGGGTGATCGCATCGACGGAGGTGGCGCAGGTCGAGGGACCGGGCCAGAATTTCCATTCCGCGCCGGCATGATAGACGCCCATGCCGGCGCCGACCAGCATCGGCAGGCCCGCGAGCAGGAGCAGAGCGCGCGTCACGGTTGGCGGTGCGTTCATCGCCGACGACAGGACGGCGAGGATGCCGATCGGTACGCCGATATAATAGGGCCAGCGTTGCAGGAGGCAGAGCGCGCAGGGCACGTAATGACCGATATGCTCGAAGCCGAGCGCGGAGAGGATGACCACCGCCATGCCGGCGGTCAGGAGGACCGAGGGCCACAGCATCGGTCGGGGCGGGGCTGGAACGGCGATCGAGGTCATGGGCAGGCTCTCACGATTTCACGAGCAGGTAGACGAGATAGGCCGCGATCAGCAGCCCTGCGCCGAGGCCTGCCAGAAGATTGAGGCGTTTTTCGATGAAGTCGCGGATCGAAATGCCGTATTTGGCGAACAGCCAGGACAGCAGCATGAACTTGCCGCCGCGCGCCACGACCGCTGCCACGAAGAACAGCAGGAGATTCACATGCAGCACGCCGGACAGGATGGTCACCACCTTGAGCGGCGGCAGATGGGCCGCGCCCGACGTGATGAGGAACAGCAGGATCAGGTTGATATCGATCCCGCTCTTCATCGCCTCGAATTCGTCGAGCTTGCCGTAGAATTCGAGCACCGGCGCCGCGATGGTGGCAAAGGCGAAATAGCCGATCATCCAGCCCGCCACGCCGCCGAGGATCGAGCCGATCGAGGCGATCACGCCATAGCGCCACACCTTTTTCGGATTGGCGATCGCCATCGGCAGGAACAGCACTTCCGCGGGAACCAGGAAGATCGAGCTTTCGATGAAGGCGATGACGAAGAGCCAGATTTCCGCCGAAGGGCGTTCGGCAAGATGCATCGTCCAGTCATAAAGGCGCTTGAGCATTCGGTCATCCGAAAGGCGAGGAATGGCGCTCTCTTTAGAGCATGCCGTTTTCATTTGGAAGCAGCATGCTCTAGGCAAACGTGCCCCGGCTTGTAAACCGGGCGCGGCCCCGGCCGCCCGGATTTCACGCGATTGTCATTGCGTGGCGGGCATTCGCCGCCTAACCTCCCCCGGAAACCGGAGGACGAATGATGGACACGAGAGCGCTTGGCAATACCGGACTTCGGATCGCGCCGATCGTCTTCGGCGGCAACGTGTTCGGCTGGACGCTCGACGAGAAGCAGAGCTTCCGCATTCTCGACGCCTTCGTCGACCGGGGTTTCAACGCCATCGACACGGCCGATGCCTATTCCACCTGGGTTCCCGGCAACAAGGGCGGCGAATCGGAGGCGATCATCGGCAACTGGCTGAAGGCGCGCCCGGCACTGCGCGACAAGGTCGTCGTCTTCACCAAGGTCGGCTCCGAGATGCCCGGTTTCACCACCCGCCGCGATCTCTCGGCGAAATGGATCGAGGAGGAGGTGGAACACTCGCTGAAGCGCCTCGGACTCGAGCGGATCGACCTCTATTTTTCGCACTGGCCGGATCCCGACACGCCTTATGCGGAAACGCTGGGCGCCTATGACAGGCTGATCGGGGCCGGCAAGGTGAAGGCGATCGGTTGTTCCAACCTCGATGCCGGCCAGCTCGGCGAGGCGCTCGACGTCGCCCGCGCCCAAGGCCTGCCCGCCTACCAGGTCCTGCAACCCGAATACAATCTCTATACGCGGTCGAGCTTCGAGGGTCCGCTCGCCGATCTGTGCATCCGCGAGGGACTGGGCGTGGTCAGCTATTATGCGCTGGCATCCGGCTTCCTCAGCGGCAAATACCGCAGCAGCGAGGATTTCGGCCGCAGCCCGCGCGGTGGCGGCATGGGCAGATATCTCAACGATCGCGGTCGTGCGATCCTCGCCGCGCTGGAGCGGGCCTCGCTCCGCCATGACGCGCGGCCAGCCGAGATCGCACTCGCTTGGTTGCTGACCCGTCCGGGCCTGACCGCGCCGATCGCAAGCGCCACGACCGAGGAACAGATCGAGAGTTTCGCCCGCGCCGCCCGCCTGAAACTCGACGCCGAAGACCTTGCCGACCTCGATGCCGCAAGCGCCCTCTGAGACGCGAAAAAACCGGTTGACCATCCGGTCCGCCATCGTATAGTCCGCCCCGATCACCTTCCCCGGCCCCATTGGCGGAATTGGTAGACGCGCTCGACTCAAAATCGAGTTCCGAAAGGAGTGCTGGTTCGACCCCGGCATGGGGCACCATATTTCTTTGCGCGACGACGCCCGCCAACCTATCGCGCAGATCTGGCTTCGCCTCTCCCAGATACACCGCGGGCTTCGTCAAGCCGGCATCCGGCCGCATAGCGCCGGCTGTGCCGCATATCGGCCTCGGCCCCGTCGCATGTCATGGCGAAAACACGATCGAAAGGATAAGCGATGGAGACTATCCTTACCGGCACTCTGGCTTTCTTCTTCCGGGCTCTGGTCGCGCAGCCCTTCAGCATTCCCGCATCCTCCATGGCGCCGAACCTGGAACCCGGCGATTATGTCTGGGCCTCGAAATTCTCCTATGGCTACAGCAATTATTCGCTTCCGCTGGGCGAGCGGCTGCCCGCGTTCACCTTCGCGAAAAGCGCGCCGAGGCGCGGCGACGTCGTCATCTTCCGGCTGCCGGCCGGCCCCTCCATCGACTATGTCAAACGGGTCATCGGCCTGCCGGGCGACACGGTGCAGGTCAAGGGCGGCATCACTTACCTGAACGGCACGGAACTGCGCCGCGAGCAGGAAGGGACCTATCATGGACCGTCCGTCGAGGAAGCCCGGAGGTTCGTCGAGACCCTGCCGGACGGCCAGCGCTATGCGATCATCGAAATGCCGGAACCGTCGCAGGGCGACGACACCCAGGTCTTCCGCGTCCCGGACGGCCACTATTTCGTGATGGGCGACAACCGCGACAATTCCAGCGACAGCCGCTTCAGCGTCGGTTTCATCCCCGAAGCCAACATTATCGCCAAGGCCTTGGTCGCCATCACCTGGCCGGACGGGAAATTCACCATGCGCGAGGTGAAGTAACGGCCGGAAGCGGGAGAGACCGGGCCCGGGGCGCATGGTCCAGGACGTCCGGCAACGCCGAACCGAAGGCGGCGGCTCACCAGAGCGCGCCGCCCGTGACTTGAATATTCTCCATGGTGATCCCCCGGGCGCCCTCGCCGCAAAGGAAGACGGCGAGCGCCGCCACCTCTTCCGGCTGAATGATGCGGCGCTGCGGGTTCTGGGCGGCGATGTCGACATAGGCCGACTCCACGGTCCGGCCCTTGCCCTCACGCGCGACAAGTTCGCGCACATTGTCGCGCATCAACCCAGTCTCGACCCAGGTGGGGCTGATCATGACGCAGGTGACACCATGCGGAGCGCCTTCGAGCGCCACGCAGCGGGTCAGGCCGAGCAGGCCGGATTTCGAGGCGCAATAGGCGGGGTTGTCTTTCCAGCCGACGCTGGCCGCCGTCGAGCCGATATTGATGATGCGGCCCCATTTGCGCGCGATCATCCCGGGCAGACAGGCCCGCGTCATGCGGAACGCGCCATTGAGATTGGTGTCGATGATCTCGAGCCAGAGATCCTCGGGATGGCCGGAAACCGGCTGTTCGGCGGTCGTTCCAGCGGAATTGACCAGGATATCGGCCGGGCCGCAGACGGCTTCCGCGGCGCGCGCGAATGTGTCGATGACCGCGATGTCGCGGATATCGAGATGGCCGATGAAGACCTTGCCGCCAAAGGCCGAGAGCCGCTTCCTGAGATCGGCGATGTGATCGGGTTCGGCGCCGTCCCGCCAGCGCGCCGCCGCGCGCGAGCCGATGGCGATATCGGCGCCCTCGGCGGCAAGCGCTTCGGCGATGGCGAAACCCTGTCCGGTCAGACCGCCCGTGACGACCGCGCTGCGGCCCTTGAGCTTGCCGGTCATGCGCTGCGTCTTCCGGTTCCCATGCACGGATCGACGGCCCGAGGCAGCCGCCGGGAACGGCGAGACGAGCGCCGCCGCGCGGCCGGGGAGACGGCCGAAATCGAGTTCACGCGCCGGCCCTCCGCAAGGCGTCTCGGCCGGCGGGCGGGGCGGCCCCGAGCGGCGGCCGGCCGAGGATGAGATCCGCCGCCTTTTCAGCGATCATGATCGTCGACGCATTGGTATTGGCGCTGACGATAGCCGGCATGATCGAGGCATCGACGACGCGCAGGCCTTCGAGCCCGCGCACACGGCATTCGGGATCGACAACCGCGTCCGGATCGTCCGCCGCGCCCATCCGGCAAGTGCCGACGGGATGGTAACAGGTCTCAAGCGTCTGGCGGATCCACTGGTCGATCGCGTCGTCCGTCTGGATGGACGGACCTGGGAAAAGCTCGGCGCCGGCGAAGGGAGACAGCGCGGGCCGGGAAAGGATGTCGCGCAGCAGGCGAACGCCGGCGCGCAGATCCGCGAGGTCCTGTGGGTCGTCGAGATAGTTGAACAGGATTTCCGGTGGCTGCATCGCATCGCCGCTGACGGCCCGGACATGGCCGCGGCTGCGGGGCCGCATCAAGTCGATATGGACCTGGAAGGCATGTTCGGCCAGGACATCCACGCCGCCCGGCACCACGGCCAGCGGCATGAATGTGTACTGGATATCGGGATGTTCGAGCTCCGGCCGGCTGGTGATGAACCCGCCTGCCTCGAAATGATTGGTCGCGGCGGGGCCGGTTCCCTTCAGCATCCACTCGACGCCGGCGAGCCAGCTGCGGGGCGCGCGCGTGACGGGATAGAGCGAGACAGGCTGCTTGCAGGCATGCTGGATCACGAGATCCGGATGATCGTTGAGGTTCTCGCCAACGCCGGGCAGCACGTGGCGCACGACGATGCCCGCGGCCTCGAGGTGCTCACGGGACCCTATGCCCGACAGTTGCAGGATATGCGGCGAGCCAATGGCTCCGGCGCACAGAATAACCTCGCGTGCCGCGGCGAAATATTCGCGCGCCCGTCCCGCGCCGGTCGGCTCCGCCGCATGGGTCGCGACTGGGCGGCGCGCCCCCTTTGTGTATCGCAGTCCCGTTGCGCGCTGTCCCTCGAGCTCGACTCCAAGAACCTGCGCCCCACTGATCACCGTCAGATTGGGACGACCGCGCACCGGAGCGAGATAGGCTTGCGATGCGCTCCAGCGGCGCCCTTTCCAGGTGCTGCGCTCGACGGCGCCGAAGCCTTCCTGCTGGCCGCCGTTGAAATCCTCGGTCCCGGGATAGCCTGCCTCGATGCCGGCTTCGACAAAAGCCCTGGCGAGCGGCGAGGCGGCGACATCGCCCCGGGTGACGCGGATCGGACCCGACTTTCCACGCAACGCGTCGGTTTCCGCCGGCGCCGTCTCCGACCGGCAGAAATAGGGAAGCACATCCTCATAGCTCCAGCCTCGGGCGCCCAACTGCGCCCAGCCGTCGAAGTCCAGAGGATGGCCGCGCAGCCAGACCATGCCGTTTATCGAAGACGAGCCGCCCAGGACCTTGCCACGGGGATGGCCGAGCCGCCTGTTGCCCAGATGCGGCTCGGGAGCGGAAACGAAGGACCAGCTGTAACGGTTACCCCAGACGACACGCGACATACCGGCGGGCATCCTGAGCCAGATCGACCTGTCCTCGGGGCCGGCCTCCAGCAGCAGGACGCGAACCGTGGGGTCCTCCGACAGCCGGGCGGCGAGCACGCATCCCGCGGAACCCGCGCCCGCGATCACATAGTCCCATGAAGGACCCGGACGCCCGGTCATTCCCGGATGGCCTTGTAGCAAAGCGTGTGGAAATGATGAACGAGATTCTCGCTCTGGTTGGGACGCGCCGGATCGATGATGTATTTGCCCGCGCCGAAGCCCAGCGAATGCAGCCCTTTCTGGTTTGTGACGTTGAGCTCGATATCCTCGGGTCCGAGCTGTGTATTCATCCACTCGATGGCAGCCTTCGTCACCGGCGGCTCGGGCCGATCCTTCGGCGTATAATAGCCGAAGCGCAGCAGCGACTTTTCCGGAGTCAGCGGTATCATGATGAAGGTGCCGACCATGTCGGTATAGGGGAAGGAATAGAAGGTCGTATTCGGGAAGATACCGATATTGAAGAACCAGTCGGTCTGCCAGGTCGAGCCTTCGAGCGGCACGCCATACGCTTCCTCGACGCCCTTGTTGGGGGGCCCGATATAGGTCCACCAGTCGCCATGCGGCGTCAGCCTGTAGCCTTCGAAGTCGATCAGCGCCGCGAGATCCTTGTGCACGGGGCCGGACAGATCGAAATGATAGCCTTCGATAGAGTTTTCCTGGATAACCTTCCAGTTGGCGTCGACGACGACATCGGTTTCCGACGACAGGACGAGATTGTCGAGATCGGGCAGGAACTTGCGCATCTCGGCTTCGGCGCCCTCCGCGATTTCGGCGACGGGACGGGCATCCGGGTCGAGCGTGACGAAGACGAAGCTTGCGAAGATCTCAAGCCGGACATTCTTGAGCCCCCAATCCTTCTTGTCGAAATTCTCGAGGTTTTCGGTGCGCGGCGCGGCGCGCAGGCTGCCATCCTGATTGTAGCACCAGGAATGATAGGCACAGCGGATCACGCCGGCCTTGTTGCCGCGGCGTTCCGCGATCAGCTTGTTGCCGCGATGGCGACAGGCATTGTGAAACGCGGTGATCTCGCCATCGCGGCCGGCCATGACGATGACGCTCTGCTCGAACACGTCCTGAACGACGAAGTCGCCGGGCTTGGCGAACTCGCTGACATGCCCGACAACGTGCCAACAGTTCATGAAGATCTTGGCCTTCTCCTCATCGAACACACCCTGATCGAAGAAGAACGGCGCCGGCATCGACGTCCCCGTTCTCGGATCGCTATAGTCCCAGGTCAGTTGCGCTATGGTCATATGTGCCTCTTCGTCATTTTCGCGGTCTTCGCGATCCGCCTGTTGCAAGACGCTAAAGTCAGTTTGAGCGTCACGCTTGACGATAACCGCCAGAATCTGTGACGCGCGACCAGACGCCCTTGTCAAAAATCAATAATGTTTCTAAACCTTTCTGGAATTTCGAAAATATTCCGAGCAAGAGTGAAGGTCGAGATGATGGTTTACGACAAAAAATGTCCGAAATAATCAAAGATCCCTCATCGCCGGAAGCCGCCCGCAGCTTCCGGTTTGCCATCGTGCTGGTGCCGGGCTTTTCGAACCTGGCGATGGCGATGGTGATCGAACCCTTGTTCATCGCCAACTGGATTGCCCGGCGCGAGCTTTTCCGCTGGCGCACGCTTTCGACCGATGGCCTTGCCGTCACGGCGAGCAGCGGTGTCCAGACCCCGGTCGACCATCCGCTCGGAACGACCGAGACTTTCGATATCGTTCTGGTGGTTGCGAGCTTCGATGCCCGGAAAGCGGCGGATGACGCCCGTCTTTCGACATGGCTGCGCTGGGCGGAACGGGCGGGCGCCGAAGTCGGCGCGATCGAGACCGGCAGCGAGATTCTGGCCGCGGCCGGCATGATGGACAATCGAACCGCGCCCGCGCACTGGTACAATGTCGAGGGCATGCGGGAGCGCTACCCTCGCGTCGAGGTAACCGACACGCTCTACAGCCTTTCCGCCAAGCGGCCGATCTCGGCTGGCGCGAGCGCGACCCTTCACATGATGATCGAACTGATCGCGCGCCTCGCCGGCCGGGGCCTGGGAGACGAGGTCTCCCAGCATTTGCTGCTGCAAAGCCGGCGCGGCGGCGACCGGCAACAGACCGGCAACGTGACCGGCGGAATCAAGGATACGCGCGATCCGGTCGATCGCGCCCGCCAGATCATGGCTTCCTCCATCGACGAACCCAGGTCCTGCGCGGCGATAGCCAGAACGGTAGGCGTCTCCGAAAGGCATCTCCAGCGTCTTTTCCGGGACCGTCTCGGAACGGGCATGGCGCAGGTCTACCAGTCGATACGGATGGAAAGGGCGCATCAGTTGATACAGCTCACGGATCTGACCATCACCCAGGTGGCGGTCGCCTGCGGGTTCGGCTCTCTCGAGGTCTTCTCACGGACATACAAGAAGACCTTTGGCGTCGCTCCCAGCCGCGATCGGCGTCAGTCGGTGGACAGCAGCGTATATCGAATTGCGCCCCTGGGGACGACCAGGGCAGCCCCTATATAGGAGCCCGCCCGTTCGGCGGCCGGGTGACCGTCATTCCATGCGGGGGCGAGACAACCGCCGGAAACGCGATCCGTCGCATTTCTGTCTTTTTCGTTCCCCGCATCCGCGAAAGATGCTATTGCAGCGCAGCAAACCGGAAGTGCTGCGCATGTTTCTGCCGAAACGGGAGAGCTATGAGACTCTCATTCGGGATTTCCGCTGGGAGATACCCGAGAACTTCAATATCGGCCGCGCCGTGGCCGACGACTGGGCCGAGCGCGAGCCGGACCGGCTGGCGCTGGAGCATTTCAGCCCCGACGGCCGCCACCGGCGCCTGACCTATGGTCAATTGCGCGATCGCTCGAACCGGTTTGCCCATGCGCTGGTCGCCATGGGTGTCCGGCCCGGCGACCGGGTGGCGCTGCTGCTGCCGCAGAGCTTCGCCACCGTCATCGCCCATGTCGCGATCTACAAGGCCGGCGCGATCGCGCTGCCGCTCGCGCTGCTGTTCGGCGCCGATGCGCTGGAATACCGCCTGAAGGATTCCGGCGCGGTGGCGGTCGTCACCAATGCCTTCGGCCACGCCAAGCTCGCAGATATCCGCGCGGGCCTGCCCGATCTCCGGCATGTCGTCGTCACCGGAGCGGACATTCCCGGCACGGCGACGTTCGAGACGATCCTGCGGACCTATCCCGGAACCTTCGACATCGTCGACAGTTCGAAGGACGATCCGGCGCTGATGATATACACATCGGGCACGACGGGACCGCCCAAGGGCGCGCTTCATGCCCATCGCGTCCTGCCCGGCCATGTGCCGGGCGTGCAGATGGCGCAGGAATACATGCCGCAGCCTGGCGACAAGTTCTGGACGCCGTCGGACTGGGCCTGGGCGGGCGGGCTGCTCAACTGCCTCCTGCCGTCGCTGATGATGGGCGTGCCCGTGGTCTCCTCGCCGGCGCAGAAATTCGACCCGCATCTCGCCTTCCGCATCATGGCGGAGACCGGCGTGCGCAACGCCTTCATTCCGCCCACGGCGCTCCGGCTGATGATGCAGGTGGACAATCCGCGCGCGACCTACGACCTCCGCCTGCGGTCCATCGGATCGGCGGGCGAATCGCTCGGCCGCGAGGCCTATGAATGGGCGAGGCGAACACTCGGCATCACCGTCAACGAATTCTATGGCCAGACCGAATGCAATATCGTTCTGGGTTCGATGGCCGGGCTCGGCGTGACGCGGGCCGGCGCCATCGGCAGGGTGACGGCGGGCCATGAAGTGGCGATCGTCGGCGAGGACGGGCAGGAGCTGCCGCGTGGAACGGCCGGCCAGATCGCCGTGCGGCGGCCCGACCCCGTCATGTTCCTCGGTTACTGGAACAATCCGCCGGCCACCGGGAAGAAATTCGTCGGCGACTGGATGCTGACCGGCGACCAGGGTGTGATGGACGATGAAGGCTATGTCGAATTCTTCGGCCGCGACGACGATGTCATCAC
>JAGRLJ010000257.1:10542-21586 GCA_020441805.1 Rhizobiaceae bacterium | reverse complement strand
TCGACCCACTCGACCTCGGTGTCGATGTCGATGCCGTCGAGATTCTGCCGCCGGATCGTGTCCTCGGCGCGCACGCCGTGAATGGTCGGCAGGAACGCTTCGACATCCAGCCCGTGCCGCCGCGCCCAGGCGGCCCAGACGCGTTCGGCGGCGGCGATGGAGCTGAGCAGCGTGCCGTCCATGTCGAACAGGAAGGCGGCATAGGTCTTGCGGAAAACGGCGGGCTCGGTCGTCAAAGGCTTGTTCCTCGTGATGCGATGTGACATGGCAGGGGCCGCGCCGTTTCGTCAAGGCCGTCCGGCCCGCGCGGCGACCGTCTCACATTGTTCGAGGGAGATCTTCATGAACATCCAGCGCTTCGACCCCGGTGCCCGCATGAGCCAGGCCGTGGTCTATAACGGCTTCGTTTTCCTCGCCGGCCAGGTCGGCGACGGCGAAAGCGTCGCCGAGCAGACCAGGGACATCCTCGCCAGCGTCGATGCCCTGCTCGCCCGCGCCGGCTCCGACAAGACCAGGCTCCTCTCCGCGACCATCTGGCTGCCCGACATGTCGACCTTCGACGAGATGAACGCCGCCTGGGAAGCCTGGCTGCCCGCCGGCCAGGCCCCGGCGCGCGCCACCGTCGAATCGAAGCTCGCCGGCCCGGAATACAAGGTCGAGATCGGCATCATCGCGGCCGTCGGCTGACCGGGAATGGTCTTCTCCCCGCTCGCCGGGGAGAAGACGATAGTGGGCGCGGCGCGCCTTACGCCTTGCTCTCGTTGAAGCCCCAGAGGATGCCGAACGGGTCTCGGACCTGTCCCCAGCGGGCGCCCCAGAACATCAGTTCGACCGGCGTCACGACTTCCGCGCCGGCCTTCACGGCCCGCTCCCACCAGAAATCGATGTCGTCGACGATGAGTTGCAGCATAAAGCCCTGCGGCTTTTCATAGGGATGGCCGTAATCGGGATAGGCATCGGACATCATCAGCGAACTGCCGTTGATCTGGAGATGCATGTGCATCGTCCGGCCTTTCTCGTCCGGCGGCACGGCGAAAGCCACCACCGCGCCGAAGGCGGCCTTGTAGAACTCGGCGGCCTTCTGCGTGCCGTCGACGGTGATATAGGGCACGAGGTTGTTGAGCGTCGGCGGCATCGGCGCGGTCATGTCGGTATCGGTCATTGTCGTCTCCTCTTGATGTCGGCCCGTTTCCGTGGGCTCGTCTCACGACGAGCGGATGGCGCGCCATCCGACAGCGGCCGGTGATTTTTTCAGACCAGTCCCCGCCGGTCGGCCTCGATCGCCGCCTCGGCCCGGCTCGATACGTTGAGCTTGCGGTAGATCGCCTTGATATGGGTGGCGCAGGTATTCTGGGAAACGCCGAGTATGCCGGCGATCTCCGTCGCCGTCAGCCCCTTGCCGAGCAGGCCCAGCACCTCGATCTCGCGGTTGGTGAGACGGGCTTCCGGCATGGCGCCGGATTTCTGCGCCGGCGTCGCCGCCTTGAAGAAGCTCAGCATGCGGCGGGCGATCTGCGGCGAGATCGGCGGCTCGTCGCTGTCGATGCGGCGCAGCTGCTCGATTAGGTTGGCCGTCTTCACCCCCTTCAGGATATAGCCCATCGCGCCGGCGGCGAGCGCCTCGAACAGGGTCGCGTCGTCGTCATAGATGGTGATGACCACCGGTGTTGTCGCTGGCAGTCCGGCATTGATGCGGCGGATGAGGTTTATGCCGCTGCCGTCGGGCAGGGCGATGTCGAGTAGCGCGACGTCGAATGGCCGCCGGACGTCACTGGGGCCGAACAGCAGCGCCTCGGCCTCGTGGAAGGTTCCCGCCGCGGTGAATTCGACATCGGCGAACGTGTTCTGCAAGGTGGCGCAGATCCAGTTCCGGGTCTCCGGATTGTCCTCGACCACCAGCAGCCGCCGGTTCCTGATCGCGAGCCCGTCCATCATGTGGCGGCTCCCGGCAGCGGCAGCGCGACCTCGAGCGCGAAGCGTCCGTCGCGCGGAGCGCCTGTCGCGCCGCCGCCGAGCTCGGCGGCGCGGGCGGCAATGTTGCGCAGTCCGATGCCGGGCTCCGTGTCCCCCGGCGTCGCCGGGAGCGGATTGGAAATATTGATCGTCAAGATATCGTCCTCGATCTCCGCCGTGATGCGGATCAGGCCTTCGCCGTGTTTAAGTGCATTGGAAACCGCTTCGCGCACAATGGCCGACAGGTTGTGGTGGAAGCGGTAGGGCAGCACCGTGTGGTCGTCGTCCGCGCCGCCGAGCGGCCATTCGAAGGCCCGCCCCTGCGCCTGCGCCCGGCCGCGCATGTCATGCCTGAGCTGGGCCACGAAGCGCTCCATCGACAATTCGCGGCCCGCGAGGTCATGCGCGATGCGACGGATGTCGGACAGGGCCTCGACCAGCGTTTCCTGCCGGCGCCCCTCGTCGACCGCGTGCAATCCTGACAGGAGTGTCGAGCCGACATCGTCGTGCAGGTCCCGGGCGATGCGGTGCCGTTCCTCCTCCGCGCCCTTCTCGTAGCTCAGCCGGTCCGCATGGGCGGATGCGGCGATCTCGGCGAGTTCCTCCACCAGTTCGACGTCGTCGCGGTCGAAGAGCCGCCGGCCCTGCGCCGCGAATCCCAGCGCCACCGGCTCCGACCAGGGATAGGCGGGAAGCTCGATCTCGAGCCCTTCGTCGCATATGCGCACGCCGGTCGGCGCGGCCGCGAGCGCTTCCACATGGCCCGGCTGGAAGGCTTCGATCATCAGCCGCCGCCAGGCGTCGCGTCGCGCCTCCGGCGTGAACTTGTAGGCGGTTGCCACGGCCATGCGGTAGAGATCCGGCAGGTTGCGGTCCGACTTGCGGAACAGCCGGTCGTGGACGAGGTCGCGCAACGGGAAATAGAGCGCGAGCATGATGATCGACGCCACCGCGAGCGACGCCTGCTCGGACATTTGCAGCCCGAGCACGAAGGCGAGGTCGAGCAGCAGCAGCGATACGATCATGCCGGCATAGATCAGGATGCGGTACGACCAGCGCCCGATATCGAACAGGCGGTAGCGCGACACCGCGAAGGCGATGCCGGCATAGATCATGCCGAGCAGGACGAACCCGAATGCCTGGGTGATGATGCCGTCGCTGCCGACGGCGACGGGAAGGATGACCAGCGCCACGAAGGCGGCCGATCCGGAAATCACCGAAAGGCCGAGCCACATCAGCGCCGCCCGGTCCGCGGGCCGGCCCCGCGTTGCCCGATATTGCAGGAAGACGGCGAGGAGGATCGCGGCGAGAAGCGCCGCGACGACATTCTGTAGCATCACCAGGTCGTGGGGCAGCAGCCGGAGATGACTGACGAGGATCGAGCCGTAGCTCACGATCGCAGCGGGCAGCGCGGTCTTGCGCGGATCGGCGATGGCCACCGGATAGACGGAGAAAAGTCCGATGATGCCCACGCCGAAGCTCGCGGTGAACAGGTGGTTGAACAGGGAAAGGCTCTCGATCAGCGTGGGAGTCATACCGAACTGGCGCGAACTGTAGATCGCCGCCGTATAGGCTGAGCCGGTGATGCCGAGACCGGCGAAGGCGAAGGCCGAGACGGCGAAACTGCGCGGCCGGAGCGCCAGGAACACCGCGGCGACGAGGATCACGAACAGTCCCACGCCGGTCTGGAGCCAGAAGGAGGCAGGCATGGCGGCGATGCCCCGGAATGCGATCACCGCCACGCGCGGCAATTCGAGCGGGCCGGTATCGGCGCCGGGCGCGGCCGTCACCAGCCGCACCTCGCCTTCGTCCAGCATCCCGCGGATCAGCCCCTGCCGTTCGAAGAAGCGGCTGCTTGCCGCATAGTCCGGCAGCATGTCGGGATCTTCCACGAAATCCCCGTCCTCGAAGACCAGGCCGAGGCCGGGCGTGGCCGCGAGCCGCTCGGAGAGCGCGGCCCGGTCGGCGATCGACCCGCCCGCCTCGAACCCGTCCGACACCATGCCGACGACGAGCCGCTCTTTGCCGGCGGCGAGAATCGGCAGGGTTCCGGGGCGCGTCATGATCGGCGCGTCGAGCGAAGGCTGCGCGGCGGCGGCCAGGATCACCGCGCCGGTCGCACAGAAGGCGAGGATGATGAAGGCCGCGAGAAGAAGGGCGGGCGATTGAAATTGAAAGCGCATCGACCCCGCTCGTCCCTCCATGCGCGCAACGGATTTGTTTCAGTTTTTCACATATTTCTCCGCAATCCAACTCGAAATGCTGCGCGCGCCCCAGGGCCGGGACCGCCGGATCGTGTGCCCCCGCGCTGCATTGCGCGCGCGTCGCGCCGCGCCGCGTCTTTTCCGCCCGTACGGGAGGAATTTCGGATTTCCTTCAGGATTTTCGGCGGCGCGCCGTCGAGGATGAAAGGCGTCGAAGATGGAGGCAAATCATGTCGGGTCGCTTTTCGGAACGCTGTCACGATCGCGAACGGTCCGGCCTCTATGCGGAGCTCATCCAGTCGAGCTTCGACAGGCCGCAGGGCATGGAGCAGGCCGTGATCCTCGATCGCCTTTCGGCGGTCGCGCCCGTTTCTCCGCCGCCGGTGGAAAGGCGTCGGCCGCGTCTCGTCTTGCGCTGGTTCACGCTGCCCCGGTTTCCGTTGCCGTTCTTGACTTGGGCGTGACATTCGCCAACCATGGAGCCCTCATTGGCGAGGCTCCGGACGTGGCGAACGCGACCATCGAGATCGGCGGGTTCAGGCTCGATGCGGCCGCCGGCACGCTCAGCCGGGAGGGGGCGGTCGTTCCCGTCCGGGCCAAGACCTTCGCATTCCTGACCTATCTGGCGCGCCATCACGGACGGGTCGTTCCCCGGGATGAATTGCTCGAAGCCCTCTGGCCCGGCCTGCACGTCACCGAGGATTCGCTGACCCAGTGCATGAGCGAGCTTCGGCGGCTCATGGGGCCGGAGGCGCAGCCGATGCTACGGACCGTCCCGAAACGCGGCTACCTGCTGGCTCCGGATCCCGTCGCGCCCGCCGGCGCCGGTCAGGTCTTTCCCGCTGTCGCGGTGCTTCCCTTCGCCGATGCCGGATCCGGCGAGGCCGACCGGGCTCTCATCGACGGCATGGTCGAGGAGATCACCTATGGGCTCGCGCGCTTCCGCTCGATCGTCGTCATCGCCCGCGCGTCCGCCTTCGCTTTTCCGCCCGGCGATCGTCCGTCGCCCGGCGAGGTCGGTGCGCGCCTCGGCGCGGAATTCCTCGTCGAAGGATCGGTTTCACGCGCCGATGGACGGTTCCGCGTCACGGTGACGCTCCTTCATGCGCCCACCGGCCGGCGGATCTGGGGCGATCGTTTCGATATCGCCGAGCAGGACCTGTTCGCGATGAATGTCGAGATCGCCATCTCGATCATCTCGCGGCTGGTCTCGAACATTGACCAGGCCGTGCTGCGGAATCCGGCGCCCGCCGCCAATCTCGCCGCCTTCGAGAACTTCGTCCGCGGCCTCGCTTTCCTGCGCGGCTACGGCGAGGGGATCAATGCGCGCGCCCGCGACCATTTCCGCCGCGCGATCGAGATCGATCCCGACTGCGCGCTGGCCCACGCCTATCTCGGCCTCAGCGAGGTCATCATCGCCGATTACGGCTGCGCGCCCCGTGCCGTCCTGGAGGCCGCCCGCGAGCGTATCGCGCTCGCCATCGCGCTCGAGCCGGAGGAGGCGCGCTGCCATCGCCTGCTCGGCCTGGTTCAGCTCTATCTCCGGGAGCACGAAGCCGCCGAGCGTGCGTTGCGCCATTCCCTGCAACTCAATCCCTATGACGCCGACACGCTTTGCCAGCTCGGTTTCGTCGTCGCCATGCGGGGCCGCGCGGAGGAGGGGCTTGCCTGGATGGACAAGGCGGTCGCGCTCAATCCCTTCCGGCCATACTGGTACGATTCCGACCGGGCGGAGGCGCTCTATATGCTGGAGCGCTACGACGAAGCCATTCCCATCCTGCTCGCCGCCCCCCGCCAGGAGCTTTTCCTGGAAATATGGCTGGCCGCCGCGCTGGCCATGGTGGACGACCTGCCGCGCGCCGCCGAGGTCTTCGGCCGTTTCCGCCGTGACATGCCCGAAGCCGACATCGACCGCCGTTGCCGAGACTGGACGGAATTCGAACATGGCCGCGACGCCGAACGTTTCATCGAAGGAGTCCGCCGCGCCGAGCGGGCCTGGCTGCGCCGGCCGGGATGACGGGCAATCCGCCCAGCCTCTTCATTTCCGGGCCGGGATCGGTATTATGGATATTCCGCGCCGCCCGGCGCGAACCATCCGCATCGAGGAACCTGCCCATGAGATCAGTCCTGCTTGCCGCGGCCGTCGCCATGAGCCTGCCCGCCTTTGCCCAGGCCGATGGCCGTGCGGAGGTCCGTGCCCGCTGCCAGGCGGACGTCAAGGCCAATTGCGGGCTCGTCATGTCCCGCGACAAGGCGCTCGCCTGCCTGATCGAGAATGCCGGCAAGCTTTCCGGCGCCTGCAAATCGGCGCTGGAAAAGGCCTCCTGCGACGCGAAGGCCCCGGACAGCCTCAAGGCCGCCTTCGCCTGCCCCGGTTGATTCGAGCCCTCGCCTTTTACGTGATCGCCCCCACCTGCCACGGCACGAATTCGTTGTCGCCGTAGTCGTAGATCTCGCTCGACGTCCTCTTGCCGGACGCGACCGCGATGATTTCCTCGAAAATTCGAAGGCCCGCTGTCTCGATCGTATCCTCGCCGGTGACGATGCCGCCGCAATTGATGTCCATATCCTCGTCCATATGGTCGTACATCTCGGTATTGGTGGCGATCTTGATGCAGGGCGCCGGCTTGAAGCCCGAGACCGAGCCCCGGCCGGTGGTGAAACAGATGATGTTGCAGCCGCCCGCGACCTGCCCGGTCACCGCCGCCGGGTCGTAGCCTGGCGTGTCCATGAAGACGAAGCCCTTCTCCGTCACGGGTTCGGCATATTCGTAGACCGCCCTGAGCGGCATCGTCCCGCCCTTGGCCACCGCGCCGAGCGATTTTTCGAGGATGGTCGTCAGCCCGCCCTGCTTGTTGCCGTAGGAGGGGTTGTTGTTGAGTTCGTCGCCGTTCCGCGCCGTGTAGTCGCGCCACCAGTCGATGCGCGACAAGAGCTTCCGCGCCACCTCGGGCGACACTGCCCGCCGCGTCAGGAGATGTTCGGCGCCGTAGATTTCCGGCGTTTCCGAAAGCACGGACGTCCCGCCATGCCGCACGATGAGGTCGGAAGCGACGCCGAGCGCCGGATTGGCCGAAATCCCGGAATAACCGTCCGACCCGCCGCATTCGAGCGCGAGCTTCAGTGCCGAGAGCGGCTGCTCCGTCCGCTCGACCGCATTCACCGCCGGCAGCATCTCGCGGATGATTTCGGTCGCGGCCTCGATGGTCCGGCGCGTGCCGCCGGTCTGCTGGATCGTCATGGTGCGAAGCAGCGCCCCCTCGGCCAGCTTGTAATGTTCGAGGATCGGCGCGATCTGGTTGGTCTCGCAGCCGAGCCCGATCATCAGGATTCCGCCGAAATTGGGATGCCGCGCATAGCCCTGGATGGTGCGCGTCAGGATGCGGTAGCCTTCCGATTTCGTATTGAGCGCGCAGCCCCCGCCATGGGTCAGCGCCACCACGCCGTCGATATTGCCGAAACCGTCGAGACCGCCCGAGCGGTTGAAATGGTCGGCGATGTAGCGCGACACCGTGGCGGAACAGTTCACCGAGGAAATGATGCCGATATAGTTGCGCGTGCCGACGCCGCCCGGCCCCCGGTCGTAACCCATGAAGCGCCGCCGTTCCGCCGCCGGCAGCAGGCCCTCGTCCCGCGCGCCTGACCCCATCTGGTAATCGTGCTCGGAATCGACCATGCGGAGATTGTGCAGATGGATGTGCTGGCCGGGCTCGATATCGGCGGTCGCCACCCCGATCACCTGCCCGAATTTGCGCACCTCCTGCCCGGCCTTGATCGGCCGGAGCGCCACCTTGTGCCCGCGTCCGATCAGGTCCCTGGCCGTCAGTCCGTCGCAGCCGGTCGCCTCGCCCCTGGAGATCTTCTGCCGTGCGACGCCGACATCGTCGGCGGGGTTGAGCACGATGACGGGAGCGGCAAGAGAGGTCATGGCATCTGTCCGGAATGTCTTTTCTATGTAATGTACAATTGACGGAAATGGCGCCCGGTCAAGGCAATTGTGTGATCGCCCGCCCTGTCTTTTTCGTTTGGTTGCGAACAGGGGCAGGCTCCGGCAAACCGTCTCCCTCTTCGACGGGAAGAGGTGGCGCGGAGGGCCACCTTGCATCGCTCCGGAAAGCAAGACATCATCCATGCCCGCAAAGGTTGAGGAGAGGACACGCATGGCATTCAGTCTGGGTGGAATAGGCGAGGCCTTTGCCGAGCGCAATTTCCGCATCTATTCCATCGGATCCGTCATTTCCTGGATCACCTATTTCATCCAGGCCATCGCCTTTTCCTGGGCGACCTGGGAGATTACCCGTTCGACGACCTGGCTCGCCATCGTCGCGCTGCTTGATATGGGAGCGGGCGTCATTTTCACGCCGCTTGGCGGTGTGCTGGCCGACCGCTACGACCGGCTCCGCATCCTGATGGCGGCCTATGGCTGCGATTGTCTCAAGACGCTGGTGCTCGCCATGCTCGCCTTCTCCGGCCAACTGGGCCTGACCGCGCTCTGCATCTGCGCCTTCCTGCATGGCGCGATCCACAGTTTCAGCATCCCGGCCTCTTATGGCCTGCTACCTCGCTTCGTCTCCCGTGACCGGCTCTCCGCCGCGATCGGCGTCAGCGCCTCCTACACCCAGTTCGCCATTTTTGCAGGCCCCGCAGTCGCCGGCTGGATTCTCGTCCATTGGGGTGTCGCGGTGGCCTTTGCCGTCAATGTGGCGGGTTATCTAATCTACTTCCTTACCATGGCGTTCCTTCGCACGCCGGGGGATTTCCGTCAGGCGAAAGCGTCCGCGCATTCGGTGCGGCAGGATATCGTCGAGGGTGCGCGCTATATTGTCGGCCATCGAGGCCTGTCGTCGCTGCTGCTTCTCGTGCTTGCCGGCGATGCGGTCACTGGCGCGGCCTTCCAGATGTTGCCTGCCTATTCCGATCTCATTCTCGGGCTTGGCGCCGGCGGCGTATCGGTGCTGTTCGGCGCAGCGGGTTTCGGTGCCACCTGCGCGGCGCTCTGGCTTGCCCATGGCGGAGCGGGACGCGCCACCCCCGAGCGCATATTGTGGGCGGCGCTCGGCGTCGGCCTGTCCGTATTCCTGCTCTCGGCCAGTTCCAACCTGCTGCTGGCGGTGGCGGCCATGCTGTTTTTCGGCTTTGCGGGCGAGACGCGCCGGACCGGCACGGTCTCGATCATGCAGGTCTCGGTGGATGACGTGCAGCGTGGACGGGTGATGAGCGCACTGTTTCTGCTGACGCGGCTCGCAAACGGTCTCGGCACGGTGGCGGTGGGTGCCGCGGCGCATTATGCTGGTCTTCGTCTGCCGCTGCTGGCGGCGGCGGCGATCCTGATCGCCATCTGGCTCCCCATGTTCCGCAAGCGCCGGACGATAGCGACGGCTTTCGCGCTGCCGTGAAATTCTATTCCGGAATCGACGGCAGCACCCTGTCGCGCTTCTTGAGCGCCGTCTCGCGGAAGAAGATGAAGAGCCCCGAGGCCACGATCAGCGTGGCTCCGATCAGCATCGCCACCGAGGGAACGTCGCCGAAGAAGAGCCAGCCGAGGACGATCGCCCAGAACAGCAGCGTATATTGCAGCGGCGCCACGACGCTGGCGTCGGCGAGCTTCAGCGAGCGGTTGATCAGCATATGCGCCGACATGGCGACGATGCCGAGCAGCCCCAGCAGCATGAGGTCGCGCGGGTTCGGCGTGGCCCAGTCGAAGATCGAAAGCAGCAGGCCGCCGATCATGCCCGACACCATCTGCCAGAAGGCGAGGACCGTATCCGGCGTCTTGCGCAGCGAGCGGCCGGAGATCAGCAGGAAGGCGAAGAAAAGCGTGCCGACGATCGAGATTGCCGCCGCCGGCGACTGGAACATCTCCGCCGAGGGCCGGAGCGCGATCACCACGCCGAGGAAGCCGACGCCGATCGCCGTCCAGCGCCGCCAGCCGACCTGCTCGCCCAGCAGGAACGGCGAGACGGCGGCGATATAGATCGGTGCGGCGAGCCAGTAGGTCATCACGTCGGCGAGGGGAAGGTAATAGACCGCCGTGTAGAAAACCATGGTCTCGACGGTGACCAGCGTCGCCCGCGCCACCTGCATCCTCGGCTTTTCCAGCCGGACCAGCGGCCTCCACCCCATTCGCCAGACGAAGGGCGCGAGCACGATCAGCGCCGCCGCCGACCGGATCAGCACCACCTGCCCCACCGAATAGGTCGAAAGCAGCCACTTGCCCATCGCGTCGTTGAGCGCGAACAGCAGCATGCCTGTGAGCGCGATGACGACGCCATTGGTCGCGAGGGAAGTCAGGAAGGCGCGGTGTCGGGCGGGCATGGGGGCAGTCTTTTGGGTGTTGGCCGTGTTTCAGTGGCCGCGAATGAGAATTAGACGCTTGTTCAATTGGCTGCAAGCTCGTGTTGGACAAAACGCCAACTTTCGCCGGGAAAGCCGCATGTTGCACGCTTTTCCGCTTTCCCCCGTCTCTCTTTTCCGCCATAGCTCGACCGAAAAGACCGCATGATCCAGGGCTTGGCATATGACGAAATTCGATGTGCTCACCGTCGGCAACGCGATTGTCGATATCATTTCGCGTTGTGAGGAGGACTTTCTCGTCGCCAATGCCATCACCAAGGGTGCGATGAACCTGATCGATGCGGAGCGGTCGGCGCTGCTCTATTCCCGCATGGGCCCGGCGGTGGAGACCTCGGGCGGCAGCGCGGGCAATACGGCGGCGGGCGTCGCGAGCTTCGGCGGCAAGGCCGCCTATTTCGGCAAGGTGTCCTCCGACAAGCTGGGCGAGATCTTCCGCCACGACATGAAGGCGCAGGGTGTGCATTTCGCCACCCGGCCGCTCGATCGCGAACCGCCCACCGCAAGCTCGATGATCTTCGTCACGCCCGATGGCG
>JAGRLJ010000257.1:0-10458 GCA_020441805.1 Rhizobiaceae bacterium | reverse complement strand
TCACCTATTTCGAGGGCTATCTGTGGGATCCGCCGCGGGCCAAGGAGGCGATCCGCGAATGCGCCCGCATCGCGCATGCCAATGGCCAGGAAATGTCGATGACGCTGTCCGACAGCTTCTGCGTCGATCGCTATCGCGGCGAGTTTCTCGATCTGATGCGTTCGGGCACCGTGGATATCGTCTTCGCCAATGCATCCGAGGTGCTGGCGCTCTACCAGACCTCCGATTTCGATTCCGCGCTGACCCAGATGGCGCGGGACTGCAAGCTCGCCGCCGTGACGATGAGCGAACACGGCTCGCTCATCCTGTCGGACGGCAAGCGCCATGTCGTGGAAGCGTTGACGGTCGAGCGGGTGGTGGATACCACCGGCGCCGGCGATCTCTACGCCGCGGGTTTCCTGTTCGGTTATACCAACGGCTTCGAGCTGGCCGATTGCGGCCGCCTCGGCAGCCTGGCCGCCGGCCTCGTGATCCAGCAGATCGGCCCGCGCATGCAGGTGCCGCTCAGCGCCGCCGCCCAGCAGATCGGCATCATTTTGTGAAGGCCTCGCCGGGATAGGCGCCCCAGATCTCGGCCTGGCTCACCCAGCCCTCGACATCCTTGGCCTCGGCGTAGCACCATTCGCCGTTGCACCGGTCGAGCCTGACGATCACGCCCGGCTGTAGTTTCGCCACGACCCGGCCGGTGTCGCGCGCGTCGGTGCGCATGTTGACGAAGATATCCGCGCCCTTGTCGCGCATCCACGGCGCGGCGACCGCGCTGCGCTCGCCGGAGAGCAGGGAGTGGAACACCCAGCCCTCGGCGCCGTCGGCGTCGCGGATGCGGCGCCAGTTCTCGAATTCCTGGGTTATCTCCACCGGCAGGCCCGATTTGAGGTAGCGCCAGGACACGGCATAGTCCTGGCCCGGCCCGACGCGGAGATTGATTTTCTTGGCCTTGAGCGTGACGAATCGCGGCACGGGCAGGCCGGTGGACAGTTTCACCGCCTCGGCCGCCGCCGGTATCGTCGACAGGGCGAGCGCGAGCGCCGCAAGCGCTGCGGTCCGTGTCTTTGCCCCAAGGGCCGTCATCCTGTTTGCCATCGCCGACACGTCTGATATTGAATGGAAAAACACCTGCCGAGTATCGCGCGACTTGGTTAAGGAGCAGTCAACGCCGAAACCGGCAGAGTGCCGGATAAGGACCGCAACGGGGCGGGGAGCACATGACCAGCAAGAAGAGACCCAGCGTCTACATCACCCGCAGATTGCCCGACATCGTCGAGACGCGCATGCGCGAACTCTTCGATGCCGAACTCAATGTCGACGACGCTCCGCGCAGTCAGGACGAGCTCGTCGCCGCCCTCCGCCGCGTTGACGTCCTCGTGCCGACGGTGATGGACCGCATCGACGCGGCGCTTATCGAGGAGGCCGGTCCGAACCTCAAGCTGATCGCGAGTTTCTCCAACGGCACCGACCATGTCGATGTCGAGGCGGCGGCGAGGAAGGGCATCACCGTCACCAACACGCCCGGCGTGCTGACGGAGGACACGGCGGATATGGCCATGGCGCTGATCCTCGCCGTGCCGCGCCGGCTCGCCGAAGGCGCCCGAATCCTCACCGACGCCCAGGGCGACTGGGCCGGCTGGTCGCCGACCTGGATGCTTGGCCATCGCATCTGGGGCAAGCGGCTCGGCATCATCGGCATGGGCCGCATCGGCACCGCGGTCGCCCGCCGCGCCAAGGCCTGCGGCCTGTCGATCCACTATCACAACCGCCATCGCGTCAGCGCCGCCACCGAGGAAGCGCTCGAGGCGACCTATTGGGACAGCCTCGACCAGATGCTAGCCCGTGTCGACATCGTCTCGATCAATTGCCCTTCGACGCCGGCCACCTATCATCTCATGTCGGCCCGGAGGCTCGCGCTGATGCAGCCGACGAGCTATCTCGTCAACACCGCCCGCGGCGGCGTCGTCGACGAAATGGCCCTCATCAAATGCATTCGCGAGGGCAGGATCGCCGGCGCCGGCCTCGATGTGTTCGAGAACGAGCCGACGGTCAATCCGCGCCTGCTCAGGCTGGCCAATGAAAACAAGGTCGTGCTGCTCCCGCATATGAGTTCCTCGACCATCGAAAGCCGCATCGACATGGGCGAGAAAGTGATCATCAATATCCGCACCTATTTCGATGGTCACCGTCCGCCCGACCGTGTCCTGCCGGGACGGAACTGAACGGATGTGCATAATATCGTCCGTGGTTAACAAATACTTGTTCTGTGATTTGACTTGGCGTTGGACCTGAGGTTTTCTGTCCCGGCAAAACAGCCACCGGGAGTTCATGGGAATGGCGCAGAAAATCAAGGGAAAGAACTATGAGAGCGTTGTCGTGACGGATTCCAACACGACCGTGATCGTTGACGAGAAAGCCGTGCTTTATAGCGGCGGCGAATTCGATGACAGTCTCTATCCGGGCTATGGCATCGTGGAGGATATCGTGGGCTCGCCGGATATCGGCGGCAACACCTACAGGATAGACGGCCGCGTCAAGGCGCTGTTCAGCGCCGTCGCGACCTTCGGCGACGACACGACGATCAAGTTGGGCAAGACCGCGGATGTCAGCGCCGCGCTCGGCATCGGTGTCGGCAATCTCGATCTGAGCGACCTGTCCACGCTTGAGACGCTCACTCTCGGCACGATCGCGACATCGGGCGAGAACTCGAAGATCTCGATCGCCAAGGGCGCGTCCGTCAGCGGCCTGATCGGGGCTTCGATCCTCGGCGAATCCTCGTCGATCTCCAATAACGGCGACATTTCCGGTACGCTTGTCGGTATGATCGCCGGCCCGATCAACTCGCTTCTGGGCGGGCTGGCCGGCGACATGAGCGTCGCCAAGCAGGCGGCGGCCCCCGCTGCCGCCGAAATGTCGCTGATCAACAACGGCCTCATCGAATCCGCGGTCGGCATGATCGGTGTCGGTGCCGAGCACCTGGTCATCGAGAACGGCAAGAAGGGCGAGATCGTCGGCTTCCTCATGGGCATCGGCAGCTTCGGGCTGACCGGCACCGCCGAAACGAGCATCACCAATGCCGGCACGATCCGGGTCACGATGTCCATTCCGGAGGGGACCATTCCCATTCCCGGCCTCACATCGGCCGCCATACTGGGCTTCGGCAGCACGGATACGATCAGGAATACCGGCAAGATCTATGGCGATATCGTGCTTCTCGACGGCGACGACACCGTAAACAACAGTGGTGGCAAGATCGTCGGCGACATTTTCGGCGGTACGGGTGACGATACGCTCGTCGTCGGTCGGGCCAAGGACGTTCTGGTCGAACTCAGCGGCGAGGGTACGGATACGGTGAAGTCCGCCTTCACCTATACCCTGTCCGAAAATGTCGAGCGGCTTCTGCTGCTCGGCGGAAAGGATATCGATGGCACCGGCAATGCTGGCGACAACTATCTCAAGGGCAACAAGGGCGACAACGTCCTGACGGGTGACCTAGGCGCCGACACCTTCGCTTTCGCCACCAAGGGCGGCAAGGATACGATCGCCGACTTCAGCCTGGCCGAGGATACGCTCGACCTGTCCGGCTGGAAAGGCATGACCGATCTGGCTGCGCTCGATGCCCATGCCAAGGAGAAGAACGGCGATGTCTGGATCACGGTCGGCAAGGATGTGCTGATCGTCGCCGACCATACGATCGCCGATCTTCATACCGCGACTATTCTCTTCGAGACGGTCTGACATCCGCGCCCCGCCGCTTGCGACAGGCGGCGGGGTGCCTGCCGGCATGTTCTAACGCCGCCGCCTGTATCTCACCGCGTCGAACCGCGCGGCGAGCGCGTCATACATCAGCAGCTGGCCGACCAGCGGTTCGCCCGCGCCGGTGAGCAGCTTGATCGTCTCCATGGCCATCAGCGTGCCGATCACCCCGGTCAGCGCGCCGACGATGCCGGCTTCGGCGCAGGCGGGCAGCATGCCCTCCGGCGGCGCTTCGGGAAAAAGATCCCGATAGGCGGGAAGCAATGCGCCGTCCGCCCCCGTCTCGTAAGGCTTCAGCACTGTCACCGAACCGTCGAACCGACCCACCGCCCCGGTGACCAGCGGCATGCGGGCGCGCTCGGCGGCATCGGCGGCGGCGTGGCGCGTGGCGATATTGTCGGAACCGTCGACCAGCAGGTCGTAGCCGAAGACCAGGCCCGGCGCGTTTTCCGGGGTGAGCCGCAGGTCGTGCCGGTCCACGGTCACATGCGGATTGATCTCGCGGATGCGGGCGGCGGCGCTCCGCGTCTTCCGGTCGCCCACAGTGCCGGTGCCATGGACGGTTTGCCGTTGCAGGTTGGAGAGCGACACCGTGTCGTCGTCGACGATGCCGATCGTGCCCACGCCCGCGCCGGCGAGATATTCCAGCACCGGCGATCCCAGCCCGCCGGCGCCGATCACCAGGACGGCGGCATTCTTGAGCTTCTGCTGGCCGGCGCCGCCGATCTCCGGCAGCAGGATATGCCGGCCGTAGCGTTCGATTTCGATAGGGGTCAGCGGATCGTTCGTCATATTTTTCCCGTCTCAGGATGCAGCCATCGTTAGCAGTCCCGGCGCCGGGCGGCCAGTCCACCTTTCGTTGCCGGCCGGCCTTTCGAGGCGCCATGGCTGGAAAACCGTTCCTCCGCCCGCTCGGACCGCCGGGGATCCTTGCCTCGCGCGACAGGTCGGATCGTGATAGCGTCCGGCGTCATGAAAGGTGGGTGAGGGAAATCGATGCCCTATTTTTCCGATATGCAGGATATCGGCATGTTCAAGCCGAGCGATCTCGACGCGCTCCGCCGCGCCTTCGAGGAACTGGCGGTCCGGGAAGGGCTGGACGGCGACGACGCGCGCGCCCGCGCCATGGCCCGCTCCCTGATCCAGCTCTATCGCCACGGCGTGCGGGATCCCGAAAATCTGGTTTCCGCCATGGGCGGGCGGGCGGCCTGAACGATGCGGCGCCCCTCTTAACATTTGCCGTCCATGCTGTAGGTTGCTGGCAGAGGGCCTATCGCATGGGGGACAGTCCGCAATGGCAGAAATCAACAGGAGTCCGGCTTTCTGGCGGTCCTTTCCGATCTTCGAGGAATTCTCGAAGGAACTGGTCGCCGAGGTCGCGGGCCTGGCCCAGTGGCGCAAGTGGCCGGCGGGCACGGTCATCTTCCAGCGCGGCGATGACGGCAACTACATGATCCTCGTCACGGAGGGCCGAATCAAGCTGTCGCTCATCACCGCGCAGGGCAAGGAATTGTCGCTCCGGCATCTCGAGCCCGGCACCCTGCTCGGCGAGATGGCGGTGCTGGACGGCGAGCACCGTTCGGCCGACGCCGCCGCGACGGTGGCGACCGAGGGCTATGTCATCGGCAAGTCCGAATTCATGAATTTCCTCGGCCGCAATCCCGAGGCCGCCGAAGCGGTGATGCGCTATCTCTGCCGCCGGCTGCGCGAGACCACCGACCAGCTCGAAACCATCGCGCTCTACGATCTCGACAGCCGTGTCGCCCGCTTCTTCCTCGCCACGCTCCGCCAGATCCACGGCGAGGAACTGCCCGACGAGGCGAGCCTGCATATCGGCCTCAGCCAGACCGAGATCGCCGGCATCCTCGGCGCGAGCCGCCCCAAGGTCAACCGATCCATCCTCTCGCTCGAAGAGCAGGGCGCCATCAGCCGCAAGGGCAATGTGATCGATTGCAACATACGGCGGCTGGTGACGCTCGCCGAGCCCGAGGACGATTGAGCCGCGGCGTCTCCCGCCCGGCAACCGGCCTCCCCAATCCATGCTCCGATCGCCGCGCGGCGGCAAGCTGAAACAATCGGCCGATAAATCTCCTGCCAAGTTCCGCGCGATTGTGTAAACAGACAGCATGACCTTCCGCATCCGGCCTTTCCATGTCGGCATATTGGCGAGCATTGCCGCGGCCTTGCTCGTCGTCCTCATGCCCGATGGCTGGCTGGAGGGCGGGCGGGAATTGTATTTCGACCGCCTGACACAGCTTGTCTCGGCGCCGGTTTCCCCGGCGGTCGTCGTCGTCGATATCGATCGCAAATCCTACGCGGCGATGCCGGATCAGGCATGGCAGCGCGCCGACACCGCCCGGCTCGTCGAGAAGATCGCCGCCGCCGGCCCCTCGGTCATCGCCTTCGATCTCGTCTTCTCGACCGATTGCGATCCGGCCTCCGACACCAATCGCAAGCTGGCGGCCGCCCTTTCCAAGGCGCCGGCGCTGCTCGGCTTCCTGCTGTCCGATGTCGGGGGCAAGTCGCCCCGTCCGCTTCCGGTGCTGGCCATCGCCCGGTCGCTCACCGTGCCCGAGATCTGGTTCGTGCCGGGTGCGGAAACGTCATGTCCCGTCTTCCAGCAGCGGGCGGCTTCCTCGGGCGCGGCCTTCCTGATCGGCGACGAGGATTCGCGCGTCCGTCGCGTCCAGGCTTTTTCCATCGTCGGCTCCGAGCCCTATCCGGCGCTGGGACTGGAAGCCGTGCGCCGCTATTACGATGTCAAGACGCCGCTGCTCGGCGGCACGCCGCCCTGGCTCAAGCTCGGCCGCGAGATCTTCTCGCTCGCCGAGGACGGCTCCATGCGCTTCGTCGCGAGCCGGCCGGACGCGATGGCGCGCCGCACGGTCTCGGCGATCGATATTCTCCAGGCGAATGTCGCGCCGGACCTGTTTGCGGAGAAGATCGTCTTCATCGGCTCGTCGTTGCCCAATCTGGGCGGCCTGCGCCAGAGCGCGGCCGCCCAGCTGGTGGCCTCGACCCAGATCCATGCCGATCTCGCCAATTCGATCCTCACCAGCTTCGTGCCCCTCCGCGACGAAGGGTTCGTCAACCTGGAGGCGGGCTATACCCTTTTCGCCGGCTTGATCGTGGCTTTGCTGACCGTCCGTTTCCGGCCCTGGGAAACGCTCGCCGCCGGTCTCGGCGTGATCGGTTTCACCCTGGCCGCGTCCTATGCCATCTATGCCCGCACCGGCTGGCTGACCGACGGCTTCACCGTTACGGCGATGATCGCCCTGGTGCTGGTCGTCGCCGCCTTCTCGCAATTCGCCGAGACGCGCCGCGTCGAGCGCGTGGCGCGGGAGCGCTTTGCCCAATATCTGCCGCAGGCGGTGGTCGATCGCTATCTCGACCAGCCGGGCAAGGCGCCGATCGCCGGCGAGGAGCGCGAGGTCACCGCGCTCTTCACCGATATCGAGGGTTTCTCGGCGCTCGCCGGCCGCGTCAGGCCGCAGGAACTGGTGGCGCTGCTCAACATCTATTTCGCCGAGGTCAACAAGCTGGTGGCCGATCATGGCGGCATGGTCGATAAGGTGGTGGGCGACGCCGTTCACGCCTTCTTCAACGCGCCGGAGGACCTTGACGACCATATCAACAAGGCGATCGACTGCGCGCTCGCCATTTCGCGGCTGACCGAGGAGATGCGGAACCGGCCGCAATTCAAGGCCCAGGATTTCGGCCGCACCCGCATCGGCATCGAGACCGGCATGGCGGTGCTCGGCGAGGTCGGCCTGTCCGGCAAGCTCGACTACACCGCGCACGGCAATTCCATCAATCTCGCCGCCCGTCTTCAGGATGCCAACAAGTTTCTCGGCTCCACCATCTGCGTCGGCCCCGCCGCCAACCGGAACAGCCACCGGACGCTCCGCGCCCTGGGTGAGCACGAAATCCGCGGCTTCGGCACGATGGCGCTCTTCACGCCGGACGATTATGTGGGGAGATAGGCGAGGATCTCACGATTCCTCGGGAAACAGGATTTTCTCGTAATCCATCGCGCCGTTGAGGACATGGATGATCGACACGGTGTCGGATAGCACGGAATAGAAGATGCTGTAGTTGCCGTGCACCATGCGACGGATATTGGATTGCAGACGGCGCGCGAGGATGGGATAGGCATTGGGAAACCGTTCGAGCGACATGCACCGGTCTTCCAGTTCATCGGTAAATGACAGGGCGCGAAGCGGATTGTCGCGTGCGATATAGTCGCCGATCGCCAGCAGATCCTGCCGCGCTCCTTCGGTGAAGACGACCTTCATGAGCCGCGCTCGTCGGCCATGCGCTGGTAACGTTTCCGGAGCTCGTCGAAGACCTCGCGTGCAGGCTTCACCCGCCCCGCCTCGATATCCGCGAGCCCCCTGGCGAGCGCCGCATCCAGCGCCTCCAGATGCTTCTCCCGCTCCTCGACCAGCCGCACGCCCTCGCGCAGCACCTCGCTCTTGGAATTGTACCGCCCGCTCGCGACCAGCCGGTCGACGACTTCCTCCAGCTTCCCGAGTTCGACGCTACGTGCCATGGCCTCATCTCCGCTTTGACCGGCGGAGTATGATACGGCTGATAACTATTATCAAGAGAGGCTCAATGCGCCTCGTCCCAGTTCCGCGCCGCCCGGGCGTCCACCGCGAGCGGCACCGACATCGATACCGCGGGCAGCGCCGCGTTCTGCATCGTCTCGCGGATGACGGGGATGGCGCGTTCCGCCTCGCTGTCGGTCGTCTCGAAGATCAGTTCGTCATGCACCTGCAAGAGCATCCGCGCATGCAGCCTGGCGGCCTCCAGCGCCGGCTCCATGCGGATCATCGCCCGGCGGATGATATCCGCCGCCGAGCCCTGGATCGGGGCGTTGATCGAGGCGCGCTCGTTGAAGGCGCGCACCGAGGGATTGGACGATTTGATCTCCGGATAGTGGATGCGCCGGCCGAAGATGGTCTCGACATAGCCGAGGTCGCGCGCCTTGGCCTTGGAGGCGTCCATATAGTCCTTAATGCCGGGGAAGCGTTCGAAATATTTGCGGATATAGTCGCCGGCCTCCGACCGCTCGATGCCGAGCTGGTTGGCGAGCCCGAAGGCCGAGATGCCGTAGATGATGCCGAAATTGATGGCTTTCGCCCGCCGCCGCACCTCCGGCGGCATGCCCTCCACCGGCACGCCGAACATTTCCGATGCCGTCATCGCATGGATGTCGATTCCGTCGTCGAAGGCCTGCTTGAGCTGCGGAATATCGGCGAAATGGGCCAGCACCCGGAGCTCGATCTGGCTGTAGTCGGCTGAGATCAGCACCTGGCCCGGCTCGGCGATGAAAGCGGTGCGGATCTTCCGCCCCTCCGCCGTCCGCACCGGGATGTTCTGTAGGTTCGGTTCGGAGGAGGAGAGCCGCCCGGTGGTCGTCGCCGCCATGGCGTAGCTCGTATGCACTCGCCGCGTTTCGGGATGGATATAGCCCGGCAGCGCGTCGGTATAGGTGCTCTTTAGCTTGGTAAGCTGCCGCCAGTCGACGATCTTGCGCGGCAGGGGCTCGCCCGCCGCGGCGAGGTCTTCCAGCACCTGCGCCGAGGTCGACCATTGCCCGGTCTTGGTTTTGCTGGCGCCCGGCAGGCCCATCTTGCCGAACAGGATGTCGCCGAGCTGCTTGGGCGAGCCGATGGTGAAGCGCTCGCCCGCGAGTGTATAGATCTCCTCCTCGATTCCGGCCGCCGATTGCGCCAGTTCGCCGGACAGGCGGCTGAGGATCTGCCGGTCCACCGAAATGCCACGCTCCTCCATCCGCGCCAGAACCGGCACCAGAGGCCGCTCCAGCCGCTCGTAGACGCGCATCAGGCCCTTGGCGATCACCTGCGGCTTCAGCACCAGCCAGAGCCTGAGCGTGATGTCGGCATCTTCCGCGGCGTAAGCCGCGGCTTTCGGAATGTCCACGAGGTCGAAGGTCACCGCGTTCTTGCCGGAGCCCGCCACCTCCTTGTAGGCGATCGGCGTGTGGCCGAGCCAGCGCTCGGCGAGCGGGTCCATGCCATGCGGCGTGTTGCCGCCGCCGTCGATGACATAGCTCATCAGCATCGTGTCGTCGAAGGGCGCGACCTCGATGCCATGGCGCTTCATCACCAGCCAGTCATACTTGATGTTCTGGCCGATCTTCAGCACGGCGTCGTCTTCCATCAGCGGCTTGATCAGCTCCAGCGCCGCCCGGATCGGGATCTGTCCCTCGGCGAGCCCGCCGCCGAGCAGGTCGCCATGGCCGGTCTTGTGGCCGAGCGGCACGTAGCAGGCGCGGATCGGCCCCGCCGCCGGCGCCGTGCCGTTCCCCGTTACCGCCAGCGAGAAGCCGGCAAGCTCGGCCTGCATCGGATCGAGCGAGGTCGTCTCGGTATCGAAGGCGACGAGGCCGGTCTCGCGCGCCGCCGAGATCCAGCGTTCGAGCGCGGCGGGATCCGTCACCGTCTCGTAGCTTGCCCGGTCGATCTTGTCGGTCGCGAAGAATTCCGCCCGCGCTTTCGCCAGAGCCGCCACCGCCGACAGGTCCGGCCCGCTGTCCGGTTCGGCCGGCGATGCCTGGCCCTTTGGCGCGGTCGCGCCGCCGGGCAGCGGACTGTCCTTGCCGGGGTCGAGATCCGGCCCGCGCGCGGCCCCATCCCAGACGACGGGCACGTCCGCAGGCTCGATCGCGGCGGCATCGCAATGGCA
>JAGRLJ010000256.1 GCA_020441805.1 Rhizobiaceae bacterium | reverse complement strand
GTTGATTAAATGCGGAGGACAGCCCGAATCAGCGACAAGAACAGCGGGAATTGTCTTCCGGAAGCATCTACCCCGCCACATGGCACACCGGTGGGCGGCGCTTCCGCTGCCGTTCCCCCGGCATCCACGCCCCCTCCCCTGCCGACCCATCTGCGGGACCTCACAGACCGCGCCCGCCTCTATGTCGAAGCGGCGAGTTCGCCCAACACCCGAAAAGCCTATGCCGCCGACTGGAAACATTTCTCCGCCTGGTGCCGGCGGCAGAATGTTTCGCCCCTCCCCCCGGATCCGCAGGTCGTCGGCCTCTACATCACCGCCTGCGCATCCGGCACGGCCGAGCGCGGCGGCAAGCCGAACGCCGTGTCCACCATCGAGCGTCGCCTGGCCGCCATCGGCTGGAATTGCGCGCAGCGCGGCATGCCGCTCGATCGCAAGGATCGCGCCATCGCCACCGTGATGGCCGGCATCCGCAATCGGCACGCCGCCCCACCGCGGCAGAAGGACGCGATCCTGCCGGAAGACCTGATCGTCATGCTGGAAACGCTCGACAGGGGAACGCTGCGTGGTTTGCGCGATCGCGCCATGCTGCTGATCGGCTTTGCCGGCGGCCTGCGCCGCTCGGAAATCACCGGGCTCGATCTCGGTCGCGACCAGAGCGAGGATGGGCGCGGCTGGATCGAGATCTTCGATAAGGGCGTGCTGGTAACGCTACGCGGCAAGACCGGCTGGCGCGAGGTGGAAGTCGGCCGGGGCTCTTCCGGCGCCACCTGCCCCGTCGCCGCTATCGAGACCTGGATCGGGTTCGCGCGGCTTGCCAGAGGGCCGCTGTTCCGGCGAGTCACCGGACGCGGCAAGGATATCGGCCCGGATCGGCTCAATGATCGCGAGGTGGCGCGTCTCGTCAAGCGCACGGCCCTGGCCGCCGGCATCCGCGGCGATCTCGGCGTGGCCGGGCGAGCCGCCAGCTTCTCGGGCCATTCTCTGCGCGCCGGACTGGCGTCCTCGGCCGAGGTCGATGAGCGCCATGTGCAAAAGCAGCTCGGCCATGCCTCGGCCGAGATGACCCGCCGCTACCAGCGCCGACGCGATCGTTTCCGTGTCAACCTCACAAAGGCCTCGGGGCTCTGAAAAGCCCTCCCCTGCTCCGCCGGACACAAGGAAAAAAAGAACCCGGCGCGGGAGGAATGCGCCGGGTTCTCGATAAATGACCGCTGGCTGGGAGGAGGAGTGCCACCGGTCGCAAAACCGGTCGGGAGGAGGAGGACCGGTTTCATACGCATGACTATATTGCTGCATCGCACCAAAATCAAGCATGCAATGCAGCATAGCTGCTATGCATTTGCCTTGAGGGCCCGTTCGAACAACCGCGACAGCCTCTCGGCGAACTGGCGCGGATCGGCCGGCCGGTCGCCGTCGAGAATACGCGCCTCGTCCAGCAACAGCCAGGCGGCATCCGCCTTGAAACCCGCATCGCCGAGCCCTGCGACGGAGCGGACGAGGCCGTTTCCGGCATTGATCTCCAGCACCGGCTTCTCCGCTGTCTGCAAGCGCCCGGCACCCTGGAGCAAGCGCTCCATCTGCCGGTCGAGCCCTTCGTCCGACGCCACGAGGCAGGCCGCGCTTTCCGTCAGCCGCGCGGAAACACGCACATCGGCCACTTCCGCACCGAGAGTCTCCTTTGCGAAATCGATAAAGGCGCGAACCTCGTCCGAGGCTTCCGTCGAAGCGGCGTCGCTGCCTTCCGCAGGCGCGATCCTGTCCAGATCGGCCATGCCCTGCGTCACCGATCTCAGCATCTTGCCGTCGAAGGCGGGCGCATGCGGCGTCCAGAAACTGTCCACCGGATCGATCAACAGCAGGACCTCGATGCCACGGGCGCGATAGCCCTCGAGCTGCGGCGAGGCCTTCATCTGTTCCAGATTGCCGCCGGCCATGAAATAGATCGTATCCTGCCCGGGCTTCATGTCCTTCACATAGTCGGCCAGCGAGCGCAGCCCCTCCCCGGATGCCGTCGAGCGAAACCGCGCCAGCGCCAGAAGCTGCTCCCGGCGCTCGAAGTCGTCGTAGAGCCCTTCCTTGATCACGCTGCCGAAATGGTCCCAGAGCCTGGCGAATGCCTCCGCATCGCTCGCGGCGAGCTTTTCCATGGCGGTCAGGATCCGGCTGGTCACGCCTTTCCGGATCGCGGCCAGGATCGGGCTTTCCTGGATCATTTCCCGCGAAATGTTGAGCGGCAGGTCGGCGGTATCGACCACGCCCCGCACGAAGCGCAGATAGCGCGGCAGGAGTTCGGCCTCGCCGGTGATGAAGACCCGCCGGACATAGAGCTTCATCCTGCCCTTCCGCTCGGAATCGAACAGGTCGAAGGGCTGCGAACCGGGAACGAAGGCGAGTACGGAATATTCATGCCGGCCCTCGGCGCGGAAATGCACCGTCAGAGCCGGTTCGTCATATTGCCCCGACACGCCGCGATAGAAATCGGCATAATCGGCCTCCGAGACCTCGCTCTTCGGCTTGGTCCAAAGCGCCGTTCCGTCGGATACCTGCGCTGGCGCCTCACCGGGCTTGGCCGAAACCTCGATCGGCACCGCGACATGGCCGGATTGCTCGCGGATGATCCGCTCGACCGTCCACTTGCTCGCATAGGTCTTCGCGTCCTCCATCAGATGGAGCACGACACGCGTTCCGCGCGCGGGCGCTTCGCTCACATCGACCGGCCGCACCGAATAGCTGCCCTTGCCGTCCGACGACCAGAGCCATGCCTCGGCCGAACCCGCCCGCCGCGACACGACATCGACCCGCTCAGCCACCATGAAAGCGGAATAGAAACCCACGCCGAATTGGCCGATCAGCTCGGCCCCCTCGCCTGCCTTCGCCGCCTCCAGCCGTTCCATGAAAGCGCGGGTGCCGGAACGCGCGATCGTGCCGAGCGCCTCGATCATCTCGTCGCGGCTCATGCCGATGCCATTGTCCTCGATGGCGACCCGCCCGTTTTCCTCGTCGAGCGAAACGAGAATGCGCGACCCGGCGCCGTCGGCGTTGAGTTCCGGCGCGGCAATGGCTTCATAACGCAGCTTCTCGCAGGCATCCGCCGCATTCGAGATCAACTCGCGAAGAAAGACATCCTTGTCCGAATAGACCGAATGCACCATCATGTAGAGAAGCCGGCTGACATCGGCCTCGAAAACATGCTGCTCTTCCGGCCTGTCCTGTGTCGCTTCCGTCATCGGGTACTCCATGGTTCAGGTTTTCGCGCCCGTCAGATGGCGCGGACAGGGCAAAGTTTCAAGCCCTGTCGATCGGTTTGATCATTCGAAATGGGTGGCTGGATCGCCATCGGCCGTATTGAATCCTCATCCGGTCCTGCTTGCCATCTCGCCCCGGGCCCGGAGAAGCGCCATGAGCATCGGCCCGAGCGAGAATTCGGCGCGGGCCGCCTTTCGGGTCAGGTCGCGGAGATAGCCGCCAGGCGAGTTGATATGCCCGCCGCGCTCCAGGATGCAAGCCACGGCCACAGCCGCGTTTTCCGGCCCCATCACCTCGCAGGCTTCCTGATAGGCGGACGGACTGACGCCGAGCATGGACCGGACCACCACGGCGGCCGCCATCATGTCGCGCCAGCTGCCGACCGTCCCGTCTGGCCCATATGGCCCGATCTCGGGGCAGGCCCGCAACACCATGCCAAGGGGGAAGTTCCGGATCGGCGCGGGTTTCGGCTGCTTTTCTTCCGCCGTCGCCGCACCCTGCTCTGTTCGAGAGCGTGGTTCAAGATCATGGATGTGTTGGGGGTTTGAATTCTGTATATGACCGCCGAAATCGCTGTCATTGATGTCTCTTTTTTCCGTTTTAAGCTGCATTTCCAAACGATTGAGGATTTCCGCGCGCAGGAGTTCCATTTCGTCGAGAATTTCGCTGACCTGATCGGCCCGGGGATTGCGGGGCATGCGGGCGCACAGCGCGCTATAGATGGTCTCGATCGCCGCCCAATCGCCATCCGCGCCTTCCTCCAAAGCCGCCGTGATCAGCTTCCGGACATCGCGCCGGCAGATTGTCAGCGACTCCCGCAGCCGGCGAAAATGCTGCCGGTCCTCGGCGACCTGCTGGGCGAGCATGGCGAGTTCCCCGGCGCGGGCATGGAGCGGCGACAGATCGAAGCCGAAGGCCGATTCGATGTCACCGGCCCTGTCGCGACGCGCATAGCGTTTACCGTTGGGGCTGTCGCGACGAATGATGAGCCCCGCCTCGACCAATGCCGAAAGATGCCGTCTGAGCGTCGAGCCGGCGATGCCGTGCGCGCGAATCGAAAGCTGGATGTTGGACGGGAAAACCACCATGTTCCGCGTGGAGTCCAGCTCCTGACGGGGATAGAAGGTCAGGAGCGCATCGAGCACGGCCAGCGCCCGATCCTGTACGCCGAGAAATCCCCGCGCTTCGCAGGCATCGCGAAACACCTTCCATTTGTCGGTTGCCGGGCCGCCCTCCGCCTCCGCCGTCTCGACCTGGCGTCTCACCAGGGCAAGCGTCATCGGCCGCCGCCCGAAAGGCGTCGTCACATGTCCACTCTGCATTTTCTTCACCCTCTCAAAGGCAAAAGAAAAATGCTCACCAAAACGGCGCCGAAGACTCTTGACTGTGATTCGTGGAAATGCGATTCTCTAGGTGCTTAATCTGAGGAAGGCTTCCACGACGGAAACGTTTGGGGGCCTTTTTCTTTGCGTTTCGTTCTCCTGCTACGATTCCTGCGACTTCCTGAAATCCTCGTAGAGCCGTCCGAGATTGGCGGAGAGATAATCTCCGAACCCGACGGCGTCCTTCGATTTCAGCGAAAGTGAATAGATCTTGCCATCGCTCTTCGCCTCGGCCGACACCGAACGATCCGGCGCGATCCAGGACTGGCGCTGTGGCGGCTTCGCCAGCGCGGACGGCTTCCGGCGCTTCAGGCAATCGACGAGCAGATGGAAGACGGCATCGCCGCTGATGCCGGAAAAATCGGTGCGACCGATGAAATCGAGCACCTTTTCCAGATTGGCGGGCCGTTCAAGCTGCTTCTTGAAGTCGTACCAGCGATCGCGGCCGATCGATTTCGCGCCCCGCGTCGCTTCGAGAACGGGGGAGGGGAGACCGGCCACGGACAGCATTTTCGACAGTGTCGTCTTGTCGATCGCAAGTGCTGCCATCACCGTCGCATTGTCGCCGTCATAGGCAAGTTCGGCGAGGCGGCGGGCGAAGATCGCCTTTTCGATGAAGGAGAGGTTGGCCCGGGCGGAATTCTCCTGCCCCTGGGCGACGACATGGGCCCGGTCGTCCAGCGACTTGACCACGGCGCGCACCCGGCGGCCGAGCTGGCGCGCCGCTTCGAGCCGGCGATGCCCGAACACCACCATGTAGCGACCCGACACTTTGGGATGCGGCCGCACCAGGATCGGCGTATCCTGCCCCCGGTCGCGGATGGCGGCAAGAAGGTCGGCGAATTCCTGCGGCTCCTCCTCCAGCCGATCGCGCACGAAGGAAGCATCGACAAGCTCCGGCTCAAGCTCGACCACCGTCTCGCCTTCAAGCAGCCTGTCGGCGCGCTCGGCCAGTTCGTCGATCGACGATATGATCGAGCGCGAAGCGCCCTTGATCGTATAATCGAGCGCCACGCCATTATCGACGGGCTTGTCGTCCATCAGGTTGGCGAAGGGGTTCTTACGCGCCACGGCAACCTCCGGAAATCAGAGGGAAGCCTTTGAAAAACCGTCGAAAAACTCTGCTGTTTACGGCCGTCAACATCACATCCTCCCCCAGGAGCGGTGAATGAGGCCCTGAATCTCGAAATTGACGGCATCCATGCATTCGATGGCACGGTCGTAGGTCTCGCGCGTGAAGTTCGACCGCTCGACCTCATAGAGGCTTTGCTTGGTGAGGCCGGCATCGGAAATCGCCGTCGACTTCACCATCGGGCTGGTCAGGATCTCCTCCGCCAGCATGGACTGCATGAAGCCGAGCATCTGGGCCTGGGGAATATCGGACGCCTCGTAGCGCGTGATCAGATAGCGCAGCCAGTCCATCCGGACATCGGCGCCGGCGCGCTTGATGGTCCTGGTGATATTGCCGAGCATCAGCAGGAACTGGCTCATCGACATGAGGTCGAGCATCTGCGGATGAACCGTGATCAGCACCGAGGTCGCGGCGGTCAGCGCGGTGAGCGTGAGGTAGCCGAGCTGCGGCGGGCAATCGACCACGACGACATCGTAGCGATCGTCGACCTCGTTCAGCGACTTGCCGAAACGGGTGAAGAAGCGCTTGCCCTCGTTCGAGGTCTGCATGGCGAGCGGCGTGTCATACTCGTATTCCTGCAACTCAAGGTTGGCAGGAATGATGTCGAGCCCGGGAAAGTTGGTCGGCAGGATGATATCGGCGATCGGCTTGCGCTCGTCGTCATAGCGAATACAGTCATAAAGCGACGGGTTCTTGTCGAGTTCCGGCTGGAAGCCATGCAGCGCCGAAAGCGAGGCCTGCGGGTCGAGATCGACCGCCAGCACGCGGTGGCCGGTCAAGGCGAGATGCTGGGCAAGATGGGTCGCCGTCGTGGTCTTGCCCGAACCGCCCTTGAAGTTCACCACCGCAATCACCTGGAGCTTCTCGCCGGGCTTGCGATGGGGAACATATTTCTTGGCGTCGGACTTGCCGTTCTTGTCGAGATAGAAACGCAGTTCCTGCATCTGCTCGGCGGTGTAGAAGCGGCGGCCGCCACCGCCCGTGGTCGGCACCGGCCCCTTGCCTTCGAGATGCAGGCGCTTCAGATTGTTGGGGCTGATGCCGAGATAATGGGCGACCTCGGCCATCGAAAACAGCCGGAGGGTCTTCCTGGCATTGGGCGGAAAGCGCTCGAGGCGCAACTGGTCCAGCCTGCGGGAAATCTCCGCGCCCTGACGCAGGATCTTCTCGTCGAACTCGAAGGAGGGCAATCGCATTATTGCGTTCATTCCGGAACCATAATAGCGCCAAATTGGCAAATTTTTCAGATTTAGCGTCATTATGTGCGATTCTATGAGTCTGGCAAGGGAAATAAGGTTAACAAGCGGGGCAATCACCAAGGAGTTTGCCTATCGCTCCGGTCCGCGCCCGCGGCAGACCACCGAATATCTTCCGGCCGGCCGGGTCGGGCTCCCCGTCGTGAACCGGATTGCGCGCGGCAGGCGAATCGCTCGGGGGCGGTCGCCCCTTGCGTGCCGGGATGCCGGATATTTCACGCGGGAACCGGAAAAATCGTTTGTATACAAATTACTTTTTCGATTAGTTGCAGCCGGCTCGTCCGCCGGGCGGGCCAGCGACCGCGATTGCCGGCGCATGTTTCGAGGAAGAGGAGAGGGGTGATGACGTCTCCGGCTTTTCGACCTGGCGGCCCGTCGTTTTCGGAGCCGGGGCCCGCATTCCGGATGGCGGCCTACTGGTTCTGGTCCAGCCTGCCGACGGATGACGAGATCGAGCGGCAGCTCTCGGACTTCCGAGACAAAGGCTATGGCACGATCCTCATCCAGGCCCGGCTCGGCATGCCGCGCGCGCTCTATCTTTCGGAACCGTTCCTCGAACGCTATCGCAAGGCGGTCGAGGTCATGCGGCGGCTCGGGCTCGCCGCAGGGCTCTATGACGATTACAACTGGACGAGCGGGCAGGCGGGCGGGCGGACGGTGCAGGGCGCGCCGCATCTTTCGGAAAGGCATCTCTTCTGGGCCACGGTGGACCGGCCTTCGGGGGTCATCGACGGGATCGAGGCGCCGTTCGCCACCGGCATGGGCGCGGATATCGCCGAATGGATCTACGAGGGCGGGCGACCGGTCTTCGGCGCCTGGGACCTCGTCGCTGCGGTCGTGCATCCGGAAGGCTGCACCGATCCGTCCATGCCGCGCGACGTGACCGACCAACTGCGGCTGACCCCGCGCGAGGAGGGTTGCGAATTCACGCTTTCGGGCGAACTGCCGGCCGGGCACCGGCTGACGGTTTTCGCCGCCGCGCGCTGCCTGACCTCGCGCCTCATCAACTACCTGATGCCGGAGGCCGGAGCGCGTTTCGTCGCGGTGGGGCTCGAACCCTATGCCGAGGCGCTGGGCGACCTGATGGGCACGACGCTCGATTTCCTGTTCTTCGACCAGCCGGCGCCGCAATTCTATCGCTGGCGGCAGCATCGCGGCAATCTCGGCAACGCGCCGCTTCATGCGCCGGCGCTCGGGCCCGCTGTCGAGGCGGCGAGCGGCGCGTCTTTCGCAACCGTTCTGCTCGCCCTCGTCCACGATATCGGCCCGGCGACGGCGCGGCTGCGGCTCGCCTATTACCGAACCTATGCGCGGTTGATGAACGAAGCCTTCTTCATGCCGCTCCGGGATTTCTGCCGCCAGCACGGACTGCGGCTGACGGGCCACGAGATCCTACCCCATATCGGCGGCTACGCGCTGAATGGCGGCTTCTCCTCGATCGACCCGCGCATCGCCCCAGCCGTCGATTTCTTCGGCATCGACGCCATGCGCGACGAAACGGCGGTCGACGTCAACAATTTCGGGCCGCAGCTATCGCCCAAGCTCGGCGACTCCGTGGCGCGCGCGCATGGCCGGTCGCGGACGATGGCGGAAATCTATGCGACCGCCACCCGCACGACGTGGCGCGGGGCAGGGCAATGGGAACTGACGCCGGCGACGTTCCGCGCCCAGGCGATCCGTCTCCATCTCGCCGGGATGCGCCAGCTCGTCATGCATGCCCTCTACCACAAGGACGGCAGGGCAGGGGACATGCGCCTTTTCGTCAATCCGCGCTTCGATTTCGCGCCCGGCCTCAATTTCGAGCCTTGGTGGAACCATCATCTCGACATCGCCGACGAGACGGCGCGGCTCTCCATATTCCTCGAGGACGCGGTGCCCTCGACGCCGGTCGCAATCTTCTATCCGCTCGCGACCGCCTTCGCCGAAGGGCCGCGCCATGCCCATGCCGCGCATTTCGGCGCATGGTGCGCAGCCCTTGCGGCACTGTCCCGCGGCCACATGATCCTCGATGAGGCCGCGCTCGCCGGCGCCCGGATCGACGACGGGGTCCTGCATGCCAACGGGCTCGCATTCCGGGCGCTGGTCCTGCCGGCGGCGACCCTGATCGTGTCCGCCGAAGCCCGCGCCGCGATCGACGCCTTCGCGGCGGATGGCGGCACGGTGTGGATCTCGGGACAAAGGCCGACATCGGCCGGGGGTGTCGAACCCGCCGCGGGCCGGGTCTTTCCGGAGCCGCCGGACGGGGCGGCGCTCGCCGCTCTGCTCGACCGCCTCGACAGCGACATGCCCGCCATTCACGCTTCGCCGTCCATCCTGCGCTTCGCCGGGCGCGACGCGGAAGGCTGGTGGCGCGTGGCGCTGTTCAACGAGGCCGATGGCGACGAGAGCGTCGAACTCGCGGTCGGCGGCGATGTCGAAATCTGGAACGCCATGGACGGCACCATCGCCGCGCGACAGGCCGACAGACTCCGGCTGGCGCTGGTGGCGCAGGACCTTGCCTGCCTGCGCATCCGTCCGGCGAGCGGTGATTTCGCCGACGCCGCATGGTCGGAGCCGGCGGAACCTCCAGCCGAAATCATGCCGCTGCCGGCCGGATGGTCGTTTCGCCCGGCCGAGGACGCAGCCCCGGCTCCGATCGCGGTGGACCGGGGGTGGCAGGCGCAGGGTCATCCCGACCTGTCGGGAACCGGCATCTACCAATGCGGCTTCGGCCTCGCCCGGCCCGCATGCGTGGTCCTCGACCTGCCGGGTGTCAGCGTGGCTGTCGAGGCCGAGATAGACGGCCGGCCGCGCGGACGCCGCGCCCGGCCGCCCTTCCGGCTGAATCTCGGCCCTCTCGGCGCGGGCAGCCATGTCCTGACGCTGAAGGTCGCGAACACGGCGGCCAATCGATATTATGCCGGCACGCCCTATGCCGGAGACATCTGGCCGGACGAAAGCGGCTTGACGGCACCGCCGCGCCTGCTTTTGCTGCCACCGAAAGCCTGAAGGAGACCGACTGATGCGCGGCCACGCGACCATCCCCCTTTCCCAAGCCTGGTACAGCTGGTCGACCCGGCCGGCGGAAATGATCTACCAGCCGCTCGGGCTGAGGATCACGCCCGTCCTCTATTCCAGCCGGGCGCGGGCGACGAGCCTCATCGAGCCCCGGAAGGACACGGTCCGCTTCGGCCGGCACACGATCGACAACCGGCTGATCGAGCTGGAAACCGAACTGGCCGGCACACGGATCGGCTTTTCCGCCGGCGCGGTCGATCCTTTCGTCGTCAAGGGAACCTGGAAGGGGATGCTGTCGGCGGAATGGGGCATCCGCTTCTGGCTGACGCTGGCGATCTCGGCGGAAAGCGGCGAGACCGTGCACTACGACGAGGAGAGGCAGGTGGCCCTGGTCGAGATCGACCGACGCTTCCTCGCCGTTGCGACCCGCGACGCGCCGATACAGGTCACGGCGCATGACAGCATCGAGGCGCTGCGCGGCGATTTCGAGGAGAACGGCTATTTCTACACCGCGACGCGCGGCGACGCCGCCCCGGTGATCGCGCTGCGCTTCAACCTGGAAATGATGCGCGAGGGCGCCTATGGCGCGGCGATCGCCGACAGCGCGGCGCTGGCGATCGCCGATGCCCGCGCCGCGCTCGATGCCGCGCCCGCCGATATTGCACCATTGCAGGCGGGCCGGTTCGCGGGCGCGCTCGACGCCGTCCGCGACGTGGTCGGCTGGAACACGATCTGGGATCCGGTCAACGACAGGCCCTATACGGCCGTGACCCGCATCTGGAATCTCGGCCGGTTCGCCGTCTGGTACAACGACCAGACCTATGCGGCGCTGCTCGCCTCGGTCTTCGACACCGATCTCGCGCGGAAGAACATGGCGGTCGCGCTGGCCGGCGCCACCCCGCAGGGCAATGTCGCCTGCATCGTGACCTCGAACGACGCCTGGGTGGATCGCAGCCAGCCGCCCACCGGCAGCCTCGTCGCCTGGCTCTGCCACCTGCGCTCGGGCGAGCGCTCGCTCCTGGAGGCGAGCTTCGAGGCGCTTTCGCGCAACCAGCGCTGGTGGCGCGCCAATCGCGATCCCGACGGCACCGGCCTCGTGTCCTGCGGCACCAGCGATGTCGGCGGCGGGCTCTACAAGGGCACCGTGTTCGGCGCCCGCAACGAAACCGGCATGGACAATTCCGCCACCCATGACGAAGCGGTCTACGATCCCGCGACCCGGACGCTCTCCACCTACGATCTCGGCCTCAACTGCGCCGTGGCGCTCGATGCCGAGATGCTGTCGAACATCGCCGCCGTCCTCGGGCGGAACGACGAGGCGCGGGAATTCGCCGACCTCGCCGCCCGCAGCCGGGACCTGATCCGCACCGAGCTCTGGGACGAGACGCGCGGCATCTTCGCCAACCGCCAGCGCGGCGGCGGCTTCGTGCGGTCGCTGTCGCCCACATCCTTCTATCCGCTGGTCTCAGGCGCCGCGAGCCCGGAACAGGCACGCCGGCTGCTCGGCCATCTCGCCGATCCCCAAACCTTCGGCGGTGCCTTCCCGCTGCCCAACGCCACGCGCGACGATCCCGCCTTCGCCGAGAACGTCTACTGGCGGGGGCGCATCTGGCCCAATGTCAACCACATGGTCTGGCTCGGGCTGAAGCGATACGGCTTCCACGCCGAGGCGTCGGACCTCGCGCGCAGCAGCTACGATCTTTTCATGCAATCCTGGCGCGCGGAGCGTATCGCCGCGGAGAACTACAATGCGACGACGGGCGCCGCGCTGGACCAGGGCGACACCGATCCCTTCTATATCTGGGCCGCGCTGCTGCCGCTGATGGCGGCGGAGGACATTGCCGGCTTCGACCCCTGGCGCGGCTGGACGGCGGCGAATGACGGACAGGACGTCTCGGCCGGTCCCTTCATGACGCCGCTCGGGCCTGTCGCCGTGGATATCGCCGGGGGGACGCTGCGGCTGTCGCATGGCGGACGGCCGCTTCTGTCGACGGATGTCGCGGGACGCCTCTCGCGGATCGC